>JBFZAG010000085.1:0-17492 GCA_041309145.1 Candidatus Omnitrophota bacterium
GAAAGCGACGTCGAAAAATTCCGGATCCTGGCCCAGCAGTTTTTGCTCGGGTTAAAGCGGGCGGTCCTTTATCAGCACGTCCAGGAGATGGCCACTTTAGACGGTCTGACAAAAGTGTTCACCCGGGGGTACTGGTCCCAAAGATGCAAGGATGAATTGGAGCGTTCAACTAAATTCGGTTATCCTTTGAGCTGTTTGATGATCGACGTGGACAAATTCAAGGATCTCAACGACACTTACGGCCATTTGGTCGGCGACGCCATTCTGGCTGAGGTCTCCGCTATGATCAAGGAGAATATCCGGCAGATCGATCTTCTGGGCAAATACGGAGGGGAAGAGTTCTCTTTGATCCTTACTGAGACGGATATACAGGGGGCGGTGTTCGTGGCTGAACGTATCCGCCAGGCTGTGGAGGGCGCCTGCGTGAAAGCTTATGACGAAAGCCTGAAAGTTACCATCAGCATAGGCGTAGCTGTGTTTCCCGCTGATTCCCGGGATCTTTTGAACTTGGTGGACAAAGCCGACCAGGCCTTATACCGGGCCAAAGAGACCGGGCGCAACCGGGTCTGCGTTTTTAAGAGCCAAGATTAATGCTTGCTTTTTAGGCGGGGTTAATATAAAATACTTTTCATCATGGGACATAATTATATTATCGGAATAGATCTGGGAGGGACAAACCTCAAAATCGGGCTTTTTGACCAGAAATTCCGTTTTAAATCCAGAGCTTTGATTCCCACCGGCACTTTTTCCCGCCCCCAAACCCTGATCAACGGAATAACCGAAGCCATTTTCAGGATCATCAAGGACAATGATCTTAAGATCAGCGATATCCTGGGAGTCGGCCTTGGCCTGCCTGGGCCGATCGACGTGGAAAAGGGGCTGGTCCATTTTTTTCCCAATATACCCGGCTGGTCGGATGTTTTTTTAGAGAAGATCCTGCGCAGGAAAACCGGGATCCCGGTATTTATCGACAATGACGCCAACCTGATGTGCCTGGCGGAATATAAACTTGGTTCGGCAAAAAAGGCCAAGAACGCGGTCTGCCTGACTTTAGGCACGGGAGTAGGCGGCGGTTTGATCATCGAAGGAAAGCTTTTCCGCGGATCGTCTTTTGCCGCAGGCGAGATCGGCCATATGCCGATCAACGAAAAAGGCCCGGCCTGCAATTGCGGAGGGATGGCCTGTCTGGAATCCTATATCGGTAACCGTAGAATAGCTTCCCGGGTCAGGAAGGTCTTTAAAAAAGACATCCCTCTGGAAGAGCTCAGCAGGCTGTCCGGAAAGAATAATGAACGGGCGATCAGGATCTGGGAGGAAGTCGGATCCAGGCTGGGTCTGGCCCTTGTCGGAGTAGTCAACCTTTTGAACCCCGACCGGATCGTGATCGGCGGAGGGGTGGCTAACGCGGGCAGGGTCCTGTTCGCCAAGGTCGAAAAGACTATAAGCGACCGGGCGATGTCCGTTCAGGCTAAAAAAGTAAAAATTCTTAAAGCTAAGCTGGGCAACGACGCTGGTATGCTCGGCGCGGCATTGCTGGTCAAAGATCAAACCAAAGGTGGCCGAAAATGAAGATTTTTATCGATACCGCGAACGTTAAAGAGATAAAAGATGCCTTGAGCCTGGGGGTCATAGACGGGGTGACCACTAATCCCAGCCTGATCGCCAAGGAGAACCGTCCGGCCCTGGATATTTTAAAAGAGATCTGCGCGGTCGTCAGCGGGCCGGTCAGCGCCGAAGTCATCGCTTTGGAGTCCAGGGCGATGGTAGCCGAGGCCAGGGAACTGGCTGGTATCGCCTCCAACATCGTGGTCAAAATACCTTTAGTTAAAGAGGGGCTTAAGGCGGTAAAGGTCTTATCCGCGGACAAGATCAAGACCAACGTCACTTTGTGCTTCAGTCCCAACCAGGCTCTTTTAGCGGCCAAGGCCGGAGCGGATTTTATTTCGCCGTTCATCGGAAGGCTCGACGATATTTCCCAGGTGGGGATGGACCTGATCAGGGATATCCGTAAGATCTATTCTAATTACGGCTTCAAGACCGAGATCATCGTGGCCTCGGTGCGCAATCCCACCCATGTGCTGGATGCGGCTTTGATCGGCGCGGATATCGCGACCGTCCCGTTTTCAGTGATCGAGCAGCTGATCAAGCATCCGCTGACCGACATCGGCGTGCAGCGGTTCCTGGAAGATTATAAAAAGATACCTAAATAACAGACAATGAAAAAGAGCTTTTTTTTGCTGTTCCAGATAAGTTTGTGCCTGGTATCCCTGGGGACGGTTTGGGCCGACTCTCCGGAAATAGCCAAGGTGGCTGTCGACCAGCCGGTGATCGTCAACGGAGATACCGTAGAATATTTTACCGAGAACAAGGAAGTCCAGGCCAGCGGCAAGGTGGTGGTTGATTACCAGGGGACGATATTGCGCTGCGATAAATTGACCGTCAACACCCAGACCAAAGACGCGGTAGCCGAAGGCAATGTGCGTATCGAAGACCCTAAAGGCGCGATGGAGGGGCAGAAGATAATCTATAATTTCAACACCAAAGTTTGCCTGATCGAAAACGCCAGTTTTACTTCTCCGCCCTATTTCGGCCAGGCCGAAAGTCTGAAAAAGCTCAGCGAAAATCATTTCTCCGCGCAGGACGGCCACGCCACTACCTGCGATCTTGACCGGCCGCATTTCCGTTTGCGCTCCAAAAAGATCGAGATGTATCCCGGCAATAAGATCCAAGCCAGAAAGAATTCGCTTTATTTGGGACAGCTGCCGGTATTTTATCTGCCCTATTTAAGCCAGAGCCTTAAAGACCGGAATATGATCATTCAGTTAGTTCCCGGATACAGCAAAAGCTGGGGGCCGTCTTTACTTTCCTCTTACCGGTACAATCTTACCGACAGGATAAACAGCAGGCTCTATCTGGATTACCGGCAGCGGTTGGGCTTTGCCGAAGGGGCGGGATTAAACTTCTCGGGAACGCAGTTCGGCAGCGGAGACCTCAAGTTCTATTATACCCAGGAGCGTTCTCAGGAGTTTAACGAGGAAAACCCGGCTGAATTCGAGAGATACTTTGCCCGTTTCCGGCATAAGTGGAATATCGACCCCAAGACCACGCTGGTCAATGAGTATCACAAGATCACCGATTCCAAGCGCGCTATTTACGGAAGCGAATACAATCTGCTTAAAGATTACTTCCCCCGGGAATACGAGAAAGACACTCAGCCGGTCAGCTATTCTTTGCTCTCGCATTCATTTTCCCAGTCCAGCGCCAGTCTTATCGTCCAGAAAAGGATCAACCGCTGGTATGACGCTCCCCAGCTGGAAAAGCTGCCCGAATTAAACTACAACCTGCCCAGCCTTCAGCTGGGGGAATTGCCGCTTTATTTCGACCATACCAGCCAGGCCGCCGCTTATGAAATGAAACATAAAGTCCCGGCGGATCCGGACGCGGATTACCAGTCCAGCCGCCTGGACACCTTTAATAAGCTGTCTCTGCCGGTCAAATTTTCTTTCGTCGATCTTACCCCGTTCGCGGCCACCCGGGAAACTTTTTACGATAAGGACGTTAACGGAGCGTCAATTCCCGTTCGAACGGTCTTTTACACCGGCACCGAAGCCAGCACCAAGTTCTACCGGATATACGATGTCAACACCGACGCGCTTAACTTGAACATTGACAAGCTAAGGCATATCATCACCCCGAAAATAAGTTATAACTATAACCCTCAGCCGACAATTGACAGCGATCGCCTTAAACAAATGGACAGCGTAGACGCCATCGGGCTGAGCAATTCCGCGGAGCTGGAGCTTTCCAATAAACTGCAGACTAAAAGGAACCAGCAAACCGTGGATCTGGCTAATTTCATCGTCAGCACGACGTATATTTTCTATAATGCCGACCCGCTGACCAAAGAAAAGAATGTTAAAGATCTCGGGAATTATTTTTTTAAGCTGGAGATGTTCCCTTATTCCTGGCTGTCAATTTATTCCGACGCGGAATATAACCGCAAATACGATTATTTCAACACTTTAAATTACGATCTCGGTTTTCATGTCGCTAAAGAGCGCGCGCTGTTTTTAGGCCAGAGGATCCAGAAGGGCGGAGGCAATGAGATCACTTTAGGCAGCGACTGGCGGCTTAACCCGAAATGGAAATTGCATTTATACGAACGTTATCAAAGCGCTGACCGGCCTTTACTGCGCCAGGGGCTGGTCAAACAGGAATACGGTTTTACCCGAGATCTTCATTGCTGGCTGCTCGATCTTAATTATACTATTGAGAAAGAGCACGGACGGACGATCTGGTGTATTTTCCGCTTAAAAGCCTTCCCCGAAGTCTCCGTAGATTTCAGTCAGAATTACAGCGTCCCTAAGCTGGGCTCCAATTACATTTACCGCCAATAGAAAATAGGGGACGGTTCCTATTTTTTTTCGTGCGGGAAAACCGCGTCCTGAAAAATAGGAACCGTCCCCTATTTTTGAGGAAGGTTTTCCGTTTTTCTTTACTATATTGAATTAAATTCATATTTTAGTTGAAAACAAGTTTGAATTGTGTTATAATTTAATAGAAGTGATCCTTTAAAATGATATGAACTGAGTATAAAATGTAGAATAAATATCGTCTTTGACAAGTGGTTCTTTGTCAGGTATACTTATACTAACAGAGTTTAACCTACTGATACTAGCAAACCAGGAGTAATCCTGGGACGCAAAGCCAAAGGGGCCTAATGAGAGGCATGCAGGCGCAAAAGATCGCGCGCCGGTGTTACCTGCCTGCGCAGAGGTCAGCCTAGCCGCCAAAGAGGGTAAACTTCAAGATAACCTTGAGGTCCGCCTCAAGGTTTTTTTTCTGCTCTTTTCTTATGTTTCTAAATATAAACACCGGCCGCCTCGAAATTTCGCTTGACAAAAAGCAAAGGAGGTGGTATAAAAAAAACAAGGTGACCGTGTTTTTTTAGAAGCCTCTTAGAGCTTTAATGAGTGAGTTCAGTATTCATCCGATTATAAACTAAGGGGTTAAGAGAAAAGCAGCGCGTCAATCTAACCTTAGAAAGGGGGGCAACAAAAATGAATAGAAAAGGCTTTACTCTCGTAGAAATCATGATCGTTGTGGCCATCATCGCTCTTTTGGCAGCTATAGCTATACCTAACTTGTTAAGAGCAAGGTTGGCTGCAAACGAATCAGCAGCTATCGCGGCTTTGAAAACAGTCGCTTCAGCGGCGCACACTTACAGGGCCTCAAATCCCGGTTATCCTTCAGTCCTGGCAGATCTTTATACGGGTTTGACTCCTCCGTATATTGACAGCATTCTGTCTAGCGGAACCAAGCAAGGCTACACTTTCAGCTTGACCGGTACCAATGCTGACGGCAACGGTAATTTCCAGGGGTTTGACGCGGATGCGGTCCCGGTAACAGTGGGAACTACCGGAAACAGGCGTTTCTTCGTCGACACATCAGGGGTTATCCGGTATAATGCTACTGCTGCTGCAACTGTAACCAGCGACCCGCTTGACTAGTATCTGGTGAAGTTTTTAATAATAAATACCCGCACCTATTTATAGGTGCGGGTATTTATTTAACGAAAGCTGAAACTATGGGAAACAAAAATGCCCGGAGTTTTGTGGTGATCATGATCGTGATCGCTATGGCGGCTTTGGTGTTGCGGATCGCGATAGTGCAGTTCTTCAACATAAGAATCTCCCAGAACGAAGCCGGCGCCGTAGAAACTCTGAAATTGATCTCCACCGCGATCGAGAATTACGCCAAAGACCATTCCGGGGTTTTTCCGGTAAGCCTGGCGGCTTTGGTCGAGAGCTCTCCGGCTTACATCGGAAAAGAATATGCCAGCCTCGCTGAAGAGAAGGGCTATAATTTTAACTGTCTTCGGCTGGAGACTTCGGGGTATACCTGCAGCGCCAGCCCCTCGCGCTGTAACTACAGCGGAAGGAAAAATTTTATTATTACCACCGGGCAGGCAATGACTGCCGAAGTTTGCGCCAATAAAGAGTAAGAGAACATGAAGATAAATTTCAGGCAAAGATCAGTTTCAGGGCCGGCTGCGGGATCCGATAAAGGTTTCACCCTTTTAGAGTTGATGGTAGTGGCGGGGATCTTGGTCATAGCTATAACCGGGACCCTGTCCACGTTTGTCAACGCCTCTTTACTGAATCAAGCCAACAGGAATAAAGCCATAGCGGCAAATGATGCCAGCTATGTTTTGGAAAAGCTGAAAAGGACGCCGTATAGTCAACTGGCAAGCTATACTGACGCTAATTTTACCGGTTTGGACAACGAGTCAATAGCGGTCACGGTCACTACTTTGTCCAACGCCAAAAATGTAGTGGCTAATGTTACCTGGACGGAAAGAGAAGCAGAGAGGAGCTTCAGTCTTGGCACCCAAGTGGCTTTTTAAACTAAAGGGCTTGACCCTGGTGGAGATCATGGTCGTCACGCTGATCATGGGCGTGATTTTCGGGGCTTTACTGATGGCCCTGCACGTCGGGCAGATCTCGACCGACGTCGGTTCAAGCAAAGTCGACCTGGAGGCGGAAGTCAGGATGGTGGCGGATTGGATAGCCAAGGATGTCCGCCAGTGTATTCCCTCTGAGCTCTGCGCTAATGTTCCCACGACTGATTATGTTAAATTCAACCTTTGGGCCTGGAGCAATGCTTCGCTTTCCCAGGTGGAGAGCGACGAATATGTCGAATATGAATATGACAATTCGACCCAGAACCTGACCAGAAGGCATATTGTTGACGGCGTGGTCGGGGCCGAGCAGAATTTCACCGGTATAACCATGTCTCCTTTTTACACCAGCTATATTGACGAGTCCGCTAACAGTTTCGACTTTTCCGAGCTTTGCGCTACCAGCAACAGGACATTGATCGTGGCGATCAAGAAAGAAAAGACAATCTGGAACCGCGCTTTGAATTTTACTACTGTCAAGGAGGTGAGGATAAGAAATGAATAACCGGGCTTCGGCGCTAATTTTAGGGCTTTTAGTGATTCTGGTTTTGGCTGTATTATCTTCCTCATTTTTATACAAGCAGATAAACGAAGGATTCCTCTCCAACCGCTTCGCTGATTCTGCCCGGGCTTTATGGGCAGCGGAAGCCGGGATTCAGTCCGCCAGGAACAACAATCTGGATCAAACTTCTCTTTCCGGGAGCATTGAGGGCGCAACTTACGCGGTCACTATCAGCCAGATAAGCAGCAGTAGCAGCTACATGGTAGTTTCCACAGGCACTTCAGGCGCGGTCAGCCGGACTGTAGAAGCGGTAGTCAGCACCCGGGAGACGGATGCCTCAAAATTCAAATACGGGATCGAGTCTACCGTAGATATCGATTTTAAAGGCTCGACAACTGTATACGGCGAGACTACCGATCCGAATCCGCCTGCTAAAAAATATTTAGACCCCAATTATTACAAAGAAAACTCGACTTTCAGTTTTCCGGATCTGTTCATTTTTACCACCACTGAGCTGAAGTCTTGGTGCGCCGATATGGGAAGTATTTATAACGGAACTTTCCCTTCAGCGGGATTTTCGGGGATAAACTGGGTCATGGCGCCAAGTTCCAAATATACCGGCAATGTCGAGGGGTCTGGGGTCCTGATTATTGAAGGCGACTTGCGTATCGCCGGAACCATTAATTTCAGCGGGATCATTTACGTGATCGGAGAACTGGATATTTCCGGAACAGCCGTCATAAACGGAGCCATTCTGGCGGAAAGCGCGGCTAACGTTGATACCACTTTAACCGGTACCTGCGATATCATTCACAGCACCGCAGCTATCACAAGCGCTTTAGCTAATATTGCAAACCTTTCTCCCCGGATCGTTTCCTGGAAGGAGATCATCCAGTAGAAAGCGAGTTATCGCTTAAGTAGTTGTTGACTAAAGAGCTTAAGGGTCTTATAATGATAGGCAAGCGTTAGTTGATTAAAGCGAGAGCTGGATTGTGGGTAAATACAGTTATTCCGGGGGGTTAGGAAAAAAGGATGGCGGATTTTTTAAATTTCAAGAATTTAATGGCCAAAGAAAAGATCTCCGTTGGCCTGAATATCGGGGTATCCTCGGTCAAAATGGTCAAGCTGCTTTTTGCCAAGGATGCGGTCCAGCTTGCCGGTTTTAGCATCGAAGAAAACCAGATCGACCTGGAAACAGTTTTGAAAAAGATGATCCAGGCTCAGGCTATCAAGAAGGTCAATATCTCGGTTTCCGGACAGCAGGCTATAACCCGGTATATCGAATTCCCCCGGATGAGCCTGGAAGAACTCAGGCAATCCCTGAGATTCGAGGCTCAAAAGCACATCCCTTTCCCGATCTCCGAAGTTAATCTCGACGTTTCCATCTTGCGTTCAGATCTGCCGGATAATAAGATGAAAGTCCTTTTGGCGGCGGTCAAGAAAGAGTCTTTGAACCAGCGGCTGAAAATGCTTTCCGGCCTTGATCTGGAATTCGGGGTTGTTGATGTGGATTCCCTGGCCCTGATGAACGCTTTTGAGTTCAATAATTCCGTTGAAGAGAACATCAAGAACAAGACCCTGGCTTTGCTTAATATCGGTTCATCGACCAGCAATCTCAATATCATGGACAGCGGTTTTCCCGCCCTGAGCCGGGATATCAATATCGGAGGCAACAATTTTACCCAGAAAGCCGCAGATGCTTTGGGGGTGGATTTTAAAGCCGCCGAAGCGATAAAGATCTCCCAGGATAAAGATAAAGCCGAAAAATTCTCCAGGGCGATCGAGCCGATCCTGGCAAAACTGGCCCAGGAGGTGCGCACTTCTTTTGATTATTACGAAAGCCGCAGCGTGACCAGCGTGGAGAAGATATTTTTAAGCGGAGGCGGCTGCCTTTTCAGCGGGGTCCGGGAGTCCTTAGCCAATCTTTTGGGGATCGAAGTCGGTAATTGGGACCCGTTTAAAAAGATCTCCCTGCCCGAAATCGCCGACAAAGAAAAATTGAAAGCTTTAGCCAGCCAGATGGCGGTTGCGGTAGGTCTGGCCTTGCGCCAATAAGAAAATATGATCGAGATCAATCTTTTACCAGAAGAACTTAAAGTTAAAGCCAAAAAAACGGTTTCTCCCGGTAATTTCGCTTCCGGTTTTGATCCGACTTACCTGATCTATATCGTGCCTGTAGCGATAGGGCTATTGTTGAGCGCCCATCTTGTTCTGGGGATAGTCTCCCTGGCTAAGCAGGCCGGATTACGTTCTTTGAACAAAGAATGGTCGGGTTTGGAAAGCCAGCGCAAGAAGTTAAGCAGTTATAAATCCGAATTTGAAGTGAATTCCCAGGACGCCGCGATGATCAACGAGCTGACCGTTAAAAGCATCCGCTGGTCCGAAAAACTTAACCTGCTTTCCAAAAATCTTCCTCCGGGAGTATGGTTCAACCGTCTGCTGGTTTCTCCCAAAGGTCTGGAGATCAAGGCCTGCGTATTCTCGGTGGAAAGTAACGGAGTGGACCTGATCAATAAATTCCTGTATAATCTTAAAAGCGACAGTGTTTTCTTTAAGGACTTTTCCGGCCTGGAGATTGGGAATATGCAGTCTAAAAAGCTCGGATCTTACGAGGTAATGGATTTTACGATCAACGGCGGCCTGAAAACAGCGAGCAGTTCTAAGCCGGGCAGCCCTAAAAAAGGGAATTAAGTGCGGGATTTTCTAGCCGAGATAAGAAAAGACAAACAAAAGCTGATCGCATTAGCCGTGGCTTTCGCTGTGGTGGCTTATGTCGATATCGCATTTCTTCTTAAAGCCCAGTTTAAGTCTTTAAATGAGACCGGCGCTAAAGCGGCCAAACTTAAAACTGACCTTCAGGCGGTAAAAAGAGATCTGCTGGTCATGCAGAAGAACCAGGGCAGAGAAAAGTCTTTGGTTCCGGTTAAGAAGCTGGTTCCGGAAGGGGAATTGCTGTCCTTATTGGAAAGTGTTTCTGAGATCGCCAAGGATAACGCGGTCAGGGTCACTCAGATCAATCCGGTGAAAGGCAGCCGCCAGCCGGCCAAAGGCGGCCAGCCAAAGGCGGCTTTTTTGCCGGTCCAGATCAAGCTGGACATGGTCTGCGGTTACCACAGCCTGGGTGCTTTCATAAACGACCTGGAAAACAGCGAATACGCCGTCAGCACCGAAGATATCGAGATCTCGCCGTATCCCGTTAGCGCAGGCCAAACAGAAAGAGTGCTGTTAACTTTAAAAACCTATGTCAAGATTTAAATACGGACGGATCCGGATAAGATTCTTGTTGTTGGTTTTTCTTGCGGCGGGGCGGGCTTTCGCCCAGGAACCCTTTGTTTATGATTCCGGAGGCAAACCAGACCCTTTTAATCCCTGGGTCACTTCTGACGGGAGATTGCAGATCCTGAAAAACCACGAAAAAAGCAGCGAATCGGAATTGGCGATCGAAGGGATCATTTATGACAAATACGGCCTGTCTTATGTCGTGGTCAACGGCGAAGTAGCCAGGCTCGGAGATACGATCGACGGTTATCAGATCCTCAAGATCGAGGAAAAAAGAGTGATTTTCATCAGAGAGGGCGAATTGAAAGAGGTTAAGATAAAGGAGGAGGGGTCATGATGATTAACGGGCAGAAATCATTGGTGTTAGCTTGGGGGGCGTTTTTTTCTGTTTTTTTGATCTCTGTTTCTTGCTGGGCCCAGGAACCGGCAGCCAATCCGCCGCTGCCCCTTGACCATTCCGCGTCCGGTCCTGCGGAGAGAGCGATCAAGCCGGATCTGAACGCTATGGAAAACGTCACTTTGGATTTTAAGGACGCGGATATCCGCAACGTGCTCAAGATCATCGCCATTAAAGCCGGGGTCAATATCGTGGCCACTCCCGAAGTCATAGGTAATGTCAGCATCAAGCTTGTTGATGTCCCCTGGGAAAAGGCGCTGGACGTGATATTGAAAACCAATAATTTCGGTTATGAGTGGACCAGCGACAAAGTGATCATGGTTGCCACTCTGGAAAAATTGACTTTACAGCGCAAAGCTCAGGTCGAAGCCACCGAAAATGAGCCCCAGGTCACCGAAGTGTTTGTTTTGAATTTCTCCAAGGCGGAGAATATCAAGACCACCCTGGATAAATTGATCTCTGCAAAAGGCAAGATCGTCCTGGAGAACCGCTCTAACGCGATCATAATCACCGATACCAAATCGAATTTGTTAAGGATCGCCGAGATCATCAAACGGCTGGACAAGATGACCGCCCAGGTGATGATCGAGGCTAAGATCATCGAGACTACTTTGGGCAACACGGAAAAGCTGGGGATCGACTGGCAGACCCAGATATCGGCGGCGGGGGCTAAAAGACCGACGACATTTCCTTTCAAAAAGTGGGGTTCGGATAAGGATATGTATCCAGTGCCCGAGTATTCCACGGATGTGGACGCCGATACCGGGATAGTAACCATAACTTCCGAATTTCCTTTCGGCCAGGACCCGTATTTAAGCTCGGAAAGGCCTATCGGCTTCGGTTCTTTTCCCATGGCCGGATCAACCGAATTTAAGTTCGGCACCCTGGATTTATCCGCTTTTACCGCGGTTCTGGAAATGTTAAGCTCCCGGTCCGATACAAAAATCATCTCTAACCCCCGGATAACCACTCTGAACAACCAGGAAGCCAGGATACTGGTCGGCACAAAAGTGCCTATTCCCACTTATGATTACAGCAAGGATACCGGGAACCCGATCAGGACCGGCTATGTCAATCAGGAGATCGGGATCACCCTTATCGTCACCCCGAATGTCAACGAGCAAAATTATATAACTTTAAGGATAAATCCCAAAGTCGAAGAGATCCTGCGCTATCTTAACGACGAAGTTCCCATAATATCATCGCGCAGCGCGGATACGACAGTTATGATCAAGGACGGCCGGACCCTGGTTATCGGAGGGCTGATCTCTGAAAACAAAAGTAAAACTAAGACCGGCGTGCCTATCCTGGGAAGCCTGCCGATATTGGATAAGATATTCGGAAAGAAAACCGATATCGCCAGCAAAACGGAGCTGATCATTTTTATCACCCCGCATATTATCCAGGAGGACGAATTTTCTTCCGAGGAAATGGATAAGATCGAGAAAAGCCTCAGGGGGATCTCGGAAAAGTCCACGAAGAAAGAAAAGGGCTCCAGGAAATAAGCGCGCAAAGATTTTGGCCGTAGTTTTTCAGGATCGCATGCTAAATCCGGCGGAAACGCCAGGATATAATAGGTTTAAATTTTTTTATAATGCTTAAGATAGATTTTGTTTTTTCCAAAAAAGGGAATTTGAAATTCATCTCGCATCTGGACCTGATGCGCCTTTTCGTCCGGGCCATGCGCCGGGCCCGGATCCCGGTCAAGATCACCGAAGGTTTCAGTCCCCACCCTAAATTCAGCATAAAAAGAGCTTTGAAACTGGGTTTGGAAAGCGATAACGAAGAAGCCTGCATAGTCATAAAAGAACTCATGGAGCCGGAGCTGTTCGTCGAGAAGCTGAATCAAGAACTTCCCGAAGGGGTCCGGGTAAAATCCGCGAATTTAATCCAGCATTTTTAAACACGGAAGAAAAAATGAATAAAGAAATCCTTATCACTGCTGACCCGCAGGAAAAAAGGGTGGTAATAGTCAAAGACAAACTCATGGAGGAATTTTATATCGAGCGGCCGCAGGACAAGACCATTGTCGGCAATATTTACAAGGGCATTATCGAAGCGGTGATCCCTTCGATAAACGGCGCTTTTGTGAATATCGGCCTGCCTAAAAAAGGGTTCCTTTACCTGACCGAGATCGAATCGGCTTATGATCTCATTGACAGGCCCGACTCCAACGCGGCCTCCAGAAAACATCCGGCTAAAGAAGTGAAAAAAGGCCAGGAAGTGCTGGTCCAGGTGGTCAAAGAATCATTCGGCACCAAAGGCCCGCGGCTATCCTGTCATATCGGGATCGCCGGAAGATTCCTGGTTTTAATGCCTCTCGATAATCAAACCGGAGTGTCCCGAAGGATCGAAGACGACGAGGAAAGAAAGCGTCTGCGGATGATCCTGCAGGAGCTCAAGCTGCCCAAGGACCTCGGTTTTATCGTGCGCACGGTAGCCAGCGGCAAAAACAAGCACGAGCTGATGCGCGACGCTCTTTTCCTGATCAAGCTCTGGAAAAGGGTGGAAAAGACGGTGGCCCGGCAAAAAGCGCCGTCTTTGATCTACGAGGAATATGATTTGACTTTGCGGGTGATCCGCGATTCCTTTTCCGAAGACGTGGCTAAGCTGATCGTGGATTCCAAGCCGGAATTTTACCGGATCCAGAAGTTCATGGGCGCGTTCATGAGCAACTTTCGCCGGAAGGTCGAGTATTACCGGGGAGCTGACCTGTTCGGCGAAAAAGATGTCGAGCGCCAGATAAACAAGGTCTTCGAGAAAAAAGTCTACATGAAGTCCAAAGCTTATATCATCATCGAGCCCACCGAAGGCCTGGTGGTGATCGACGTTAACTCCGGAGGGTTCAAGGACAAGGTCAACCAGGAAGAGGCGGCGTTCCGGGTCAACTGCGAAGCGGCCATTGAGGCAGCCCACCAGTTAAGGCTGCGCGATCTGGGCGGGATCATCGTCATCGATTTTATCGATATGGAAAAGGAGTTCCATCGCCGCGAGGTATTAAGGGTGCTCAAGGAAGCTTTGAACTCCGACCGGGCTAAATACGACATTTTAGGCATTTCCAAGTTCGGCCTGGTGGAAATGACCAGGGAAAGGATCCACAACACGGTATTGACCCTTTCTTTCCAGGATTGCCCTTACTGCGGAGGCAAGGGCCGGGTTAAATCGCCCACAACAATGGCCATTTTCGCCCTGAAAGAATTAAAAAAATACCTCAAAGATAAACGCCTGAGGGAAGTCACTCTGACTTTAAACCCCGAAGTAGCCAGCGAAATAGCCAGAAACAAGGAAAATGTGAGATTTGTGGAGCGCAACCTGCGGGTCAAACTGAATCTTATCCCGAATCCAGCCTTGAAGATAGAAGACATCTCCATTTCCTGAAATAAAGGGGACAGGTCCATTTAAGAAAAAAATAGGGGACGGTTCCTATTTATTTTATAAATAATGGGGACGCTTCTATTTATTCCGACTTTGGCAGTCCGCAAAATAAATAGAAACGTCCCCATTATTTCCCCCAATTTAGCCTTGCTTTTTCGGATTTATAGGGTATAATATTTAGACTGCTCATTTACGCTTATTTTAATCACTTTTAAGGAGGAAAACAAATGTATGCAATAATTGAACTTGGAGGAAAACAGCAATTAGTTAAAATCGGCGATATTATTACCGTGGAAAAGCAGGAGATCGAAGACGGCAAGAGTTTTACGGTCGAAAATGTCCTGTTGACGGTAGATGACGACAAGATCAAAGTCGGCACGCCTTTTGTCAAAGGCGCTTCCGTGGAAGCCAAAGTATTAAAACAGACCAAAGGGCCGAAATTAGTGGCTTTCAAATACCGCCGCAGAAAAGCCTCTCACACCAAAAAAGGCCATCGCCAGAAGCTGACTGAATTAGAGATCACCAAGATCAAAGCGGGTTAATAAAAGTGTTCGTCGACCAGGCGAAAATCCAGGTAAAAGGCGGTTCTGGCGGAAAAGGCTGCGAGAGCTTTTATACCGATATGTACACCCGCCGGGGCATTCCCGACGGCGGGGACGGCGGAAACGGCGCCAGTATAATCATCAGGGCGGACAGGAACCTGCGCACTTTGATGGATTTTGCCTTTAAACGCCATTTTTTCGGGGCGCACGGGGGGCACGGCTCAAGCAAGAACAAAAGAGGCAAAGACGCCCAGGATATAATCATCCGGGTTCCCTGCGGAACGATCATCAAAGACGAAACCATTGACTGCGTTTTAGGCGACCTGGATGCGGACCAGCAAGAGTTGCTGGTAGCCCGCGGCGGAAAAGGCGGCAGCGGCAACCGCAAGGGCCGGACAGTTGTTCCTCCGGAGCCGGGTGAGGACAAATTGCTGGTCCTGGACCTTAAGCTGATCGCTGATGTCGGGGTGGTAGGTTTTCCCAACGCCGGAAAGTCGACTTTGATCTCCGCGGTTTCTCACGCTACCCCGCAGATCGCGGCTTACCCTTTTACCACCAAGGCTCCGACTTTAGGGGTAGTGGGAAAAGAAAGCGGCTCATTTGTTATCGCGGATATTCCGGGCCTGATCGAAGGCTCGGCCAAAGGCAAAGGATTAGGCGACCGTTTCCTTCGCCATGTCGAACGGACCAGGATCCTGATCCATTTGATCGACATGGCCGGCTTCGAGGGCAGGGACCCGCTGGAAGATTACCGGATCATCAACCGGGAATTAAAAGCTTACAGCCCTGAAGTCTACAAGAAAAAGCAGATCATCGTCGCCAACAAGATGGACCTGGAAACCGCTCCGGAAAACTTAGCCCGGTTCAAAAAGAAAATCAAAAAAAGCGTTATCGCGATTTCCGCTCTGCAAAAAGAGGGCCTGGAGGAATTAATTGACGTTATCCGGAAAAAGCTGTAAGAAAATTGTCATCAAGGTCGGATCCAGCCTTTTTTGCTCACCCGGCGGGGAGTTTGAGCAGAACGAGCTGAATAAGCTGGTCAAACAGCTGTCTCTTCTAGCCAAAGACCTGAAAGTCAAATTTGTCGTAGTTTCTTCGGGCGCGATCGCCCTGGGGATGTTGAAGCTTAAGCTTAAAACCCGGCCAAAAGAGTTGTCGGTCCTGCAGGCTGCGGCAGCTATCGGCCAGAACATCCTCATGGACAGCTACTCTAAGGCTTTTAAAGGCTGTAATATCGGCCAGATCCTTTTGACCTGGGATGATTTCAATGACCGCACCCGGTATTTGAACGCAAAAAAGACGCTGGATACTCTCCTGGAACTTGATTGTATCCCGGTCGTCAATGAAAACGATACCGTATCCACCGATGAGATAAAGTTCGGGGACAATGACCGGCTTTCCGCTTTGGTGGCCACGATGGTCTCGGCGGATCTTTTGATCATTTTATCCGACGTGGACGGCCTTCTGGACAGAGACAAAAAACTGATCAAAGTGGTAGATCAGATAAACCCGCAGATAAAAGCGCTGGCCTGTCCCAGCCAGAAAAAGACCTCGGTCGGAGGCATGATCACCAAGATCGAAGCGGCCGGGATCTGCGTGGACTCCGGGATCCCCTGCGTGATCGCCAGCGGACGCGAGCCGGACCTGATCGCCCGGATCTGTTTGGATCCTTTTGCCCAGGGTGTTTGGACGGTTTTCAGTCCGAAGAAAGCGCTGGCTGAAAGGCAGCGCTGGATAGCTTTCGGGACCAAACCTAAAGGCAAGATCGCAGTGGATGACGGCGCCAAGAAGGCGCTTTTAAACGGCAAAAGCCTGCTTTCAGTCGGAGTAAGACAGATCCAAGACAGTTTTGAAAGCGGTTCAGTGGTCAGCGTCCTGGATCTTGAGGGAGCTGAATTCGCCAGAGGCAAGGTCAGCGTCTCCGCTAAGGTCCTGGAAGAAGTCAAAGGCCAGCGTTTCGCTAAAGAAATAATCCACAGGGATAATATAGTGATCTTAAATCATGAGCGAACTTAAAAAAGAAATCATCAGTATGGCGAAACTGGCGGTTGCCGCCTCCCGGCAGAGCCAGGCTATCAGCTCGGAAGATAAAAACCATATCTTGAGAGAAATGGCCGGAGCGCTGCTGTCTAAAAAAGGGGATGTGCTTAAAGCTAATAAGGCGGACCTGAAACTTGCCAGGTCAAACGGGCTGTCCCGGCCGATGCTGGACAGGCTTTTGCTGGACGAAAAAAGGATCCAGGCTATGGCGGATTCTCTCTGCGAGATCGCCGGCCTTGCGGACCCGGTCGGAGAAGTGATCAAAGCCTGGAGAAGGCCGAACGGGCTGTGGATCCATAAAGTCCGCGTTCCCATAGGCGTGATCGCGATAATTTATGAATCCCGTCCGAACGTGACCACGGATTGCGTGGGCTTGTGTTTTAAATCCGGAAACAGCGTTATCCTGCGCGGAGGAAGCGAAGCCATAAATTCCAACCTTTGCATTTATAAGATCATCAAAGGGGTTTTAAAGAATAACCGGGTCCCGGAAGATCTGGTGAGCATGATCGCGACCCCGGACCGCAAAGCTGTCGACGAGCTCCTGAAATTGAATGATTACATCGACCTGGTCATGCCTCGGGGAGGGGAAGAATTGATCAAAAAAGTAGTTAAAGCGTCCCGCATCCCGGTGATCAAGCATTACAAAGGTGTCTGCCACGTTTATGTCGACGAATGGGCGGAATTGAACATGGCCACCGAGATCTGCCTCAACGCCAAGCTACAGCGGCCGGGAGTCTGCAATGCCATGGAAAGCCTTTTGGTGCACAAAGACTCGGCGATACGTTTTCTTCCGGGAATGTTGAAGAAATTCGACGGAGCCCAGGTGGAGATCCGCGGCTGCGATATTACCCGCAGGATCTGCAAAAACCTTTCCATAAAGAAAGCGATCGAAAAAGA
>JBFZAG010000086.1:0-39673 GCA_041309145.1 Candidatus Omnitrophota bacterium
GCGTCCATATCCCTGTTTTTCTTGGTGGTTATGAATTTCTTGAACAAGCCGAGAGTTTCCCAGTCATACGCATCTTTGTCTGTGCGCACTCTTGCTGAGCGAACTTTCTGATAAACGCTTCTTCGGGAGGAAAAAGCCCCGCATTAACGCCCGCCTCCCAGTTCTGAAGGATATATTCCTTGCGGTAATGTCTTTCGTTGAGTTCGATCAGGTCTTTTGTTTTCAGGAAAACAAGAGGTAAGGAATGAAAAAAATCCGAGACTTCGGAAAAAAAATAGGAAATTTTGAGAAAAAATCCAGTCAGGAATGATGAAAACGAGCCGTTTTTCTTCATGCGCACCAGTTATATTTGCCCGGTAAAGAGTTTTTGGAAATCCGGGTCTTCGTGAATTAAGCTCTCGACTGTACCGCTGACAATGACATTCGGCGCCTTAAGATATAGGACGCGGTCGCAGGCTTTAACTGTCGACAAACGGTGTGAGACGACAATGACCGTTAGGCGATCGCAGCTTGTTCTGATGTTCGCCAGGATCCTTGCCTCGCTTTCCGAATCCATTGAGCTCATTGCTTCATCGAGAATGAGAATCTTTGGCTTCTTAACTAAAGAGCGCGCTATGGCGATCTTCTGTTTTTGCCCGTCGGAAAGCTTGCATCCATTTTCTCCGATAACCGTATCATAACCGTTCGGCAGCCGTTGCACAAAATCATCCACGCCGGTCAAACGACCGGCATCTGCGATCTCTGACCGGGAAACGCGCTCGCTGCCGTAGCGAATATTGTTTGCGATCGAATCATCCCATAACGCGTGATCCTGCAGCGCCACGCCGATCTGGACTTTAAGCGACTTGATTTTACAAGTTTTAATATCCCGGCCATCGATTGTAATGCGTCCTTCCCACGGATCGTAAAGCCGGACTAAAAGATTAAGGATTGTGGTCTTTCCCGCGCCCGATGGCCCTACCAATGCCACGTGCTCGCCACCGTTTATACGCAAGGATGCCTTTTTTAGCACAAACTGTCCGGGGCGATACCCGAATCCTACTCCGTCAAGCGTAATCGCCCCCAGCGCAAACTCAATATCCCGTGCCCCAGGGGCATCGACGATCTCAGGCGGGGTGTCCAGAATATCAGCGATGCGCCTGCACGATATGCTCCCGGAAATATTTGTCTGCCAGAGCGTGGCGAATTGAACTCCAAGTGATCCTAGCTGGGTCAAATAAACCATAACCGCGGTAAGGCTACCTAAAGACATTCTGCCGTTAATAACCAGATATCCTCCGTAAAACCCTACCAACCCTACGAGAAATTTACTGGCGATATCCGTGGCAAACCCGCTTGCCGCTTCTGTTCTGACGCAGCGTATACCGTTACGGATATTTTCGATCAAAACATGCAGAAACCTTCGGCAGCTTTTTTTCTCAGTTGACCAGACCTTGACCAGCAGGATATGCGAAAAAATCTCCTGAAGACGGCGGACGATCGCTTCGGAAGAAACAATAAGTCTCTCATACGGAGCCTGCATCCGAAGATGAAAACACCTGACCGGCAAGTATACCAAAGGAGCAAGCAAGAACACGCAAAGCGCCATCTGCCAGTTCAGATACACTATGATCACCGTGATGAACGCAGCCCGCGGGATAATCGATAACCCTTGCGGCATGATTTCAGTGACAAAGTCGGATACCGCATCGACATCATTTCCCAGCGTATACATGTGTTCGCCGGTTGACCTTTCCTGGAACCATCCGTAGGAAAGTCCGGACAGATGCCGGAAAACTTTCCGGTGCAGATCAAAATTAACTTTAAACTTGACTGTCCTCAACAAAAGATATCTCAGCCAATTGATCAGTTCTCCGAAACAAAAAACAGAGCCGCTTGCCGCGGTAAGACTAATAAAAACCCTGAAATTCCTGCCTCCGATCGCGTCGTCCACCACGATTTTGGCAAGATACGGAAGCGCCAGGCTTACCAATCCTCCGGACACGCTCAGGACCAGTATAAAAATCCATTGTGCCCGGTACGGTAAAAGCAATCTCATGAAACGCAAATAAAAATTCTCTTTGTTACCTGCCATAGTGGATTACCCTTTCGGCAACAGCACAATAATACGGTATCCGAGCTTCCATATCTCCGGTCTCCAGATATGCTTTACCCGGGCAGTTAAAACACGCGGCGCGTTTGACACAGGCTGCGCAGGCCGATCCAGTCAGAAAATCCCTTTCGCGGAAGAAGCAAAGTAACCCATCCAGCGAACTTTTGGCAGAACGATCTAGAATATTAACCGAACGATCCCGCAACCCCCGGCACAGAAAAAGATTGCCATATGGATCAACGGCGCATCCTGACCCCGAAGCCACAGCACAGGAGAACAATCTATTTCTTACTTTTTTCTCACCCAAAAAAGGAAAGCAATCTGTGTCTTTTGCCTCAGCAGACGCCAGCGTGCCGGGAGAAACGCGTAAAGAACACGGCGACGGATCGTGGTTCAAACCGGCAAGAATATGGTAATTCGGCTGGAAAGGCAAGCCCCGGTCTTTTAAGAATTTCCTGATCTCCGGAAGATGCGCGAGGTTATCCTTGGTCACCTGGGTTTTTATCTTGAGGGGAATGTTGGCTTTTTCTAGCCAGCGGATCGCCCGGCAAACACGGTAAAAAGACCCACTGACCCGGGAAATCTTCTCGAACAACTTTTTTTCCACCGCATTAACAGTTATCTCTACCACAAACGGAGGCTGGCGCTGGAACAGGCGCACTACCTCTTTAGTCAGCGAGTAACCGCTGGTAAAAACAGTAACCAGGAAGCCTTTATGTTTTGCGTAGGAATAGATTTCCGGGAAGTCGTTACGGGTGAGCGGATCCCCCCCGGTAAAACACAACCACACCACCCCCAGACGCTTGATCGCATCGATAACGCCCTTTACCTGTCCGGTATCAAGTTCCCGGGCGATAAAAGAACCGTCATTATAACAATCCGAATAACAGTGGCGGCAGTGCAGCGCGCATTCGAAAGTTACTTCAAACTGACAGGCAGCCGGCGCGTGCAGCCTAAGACCGGCTTTATGCGTCTTCAGACTGAATTCTCTATAGTTTAGTTCTTTCATAGTTCCGGCCGCTGCAGCGCCCTGACAAAATTGATTACTCGTTTGTTCTTCTTAAACCCCATCCGCAGGCAAGAAATCTGCTGGACCATGTCATTACAGAAAACAACCGTATTCTCAAGCAGTTTTTTCTTCCAGAAAGGAGGAAAAATCGTCTGATACAGAAGGCCGAACGACTTTTCGGGCCGGATGCTTAGGGCAATATTCTTTGCACCATGGTAAATAAAACAGACCTGCTCAAGCCGCGCCGGCCTGAGAGGCCGGGAAAGATTGCGATAGAACTCTCCGTGCCACGGGGTAGGATAGATAAAAAACCGCTTGGCCTTTTTGCGCACGATAATCCGGTCATCGTTTAGGACCATAGCCTTGGTGTTGGCAAACCAGATTTTTGCCGTGGTCGTCTTTCCCGCTCCGGACCTTCCGCAAAAAAGCAATCCTGCGCCGTTACAATCGCGGATGCCGACCCCGTGCGCCAGCACCCCCTTTGCGTGCCGAGCGAGAAAGTTGATCATTAAGATCTCAAGAAAGATATCGGTAACATCCTTGAGTTCCCATACAAATCCTTTACCAGGCTTGGGCAATTGAAACATCCGCACTTCGCTGAAGCGCGAGTTCGAGAAAGCTGATAATTCGTGGTTTTTCAGAGGGCACTGAAAAATAAAACCGCCTTTTCTTTCGGCCATACTCCAGTTCAAACTCGCATCCTGGAAATGATACGTCCGATACGACGCAAGAGTTTCCTTCACCCACGGCAATGCCTTGCGGATAGAAAGCCTGATGCGGATATCGGGGTTGGCTTTGCCGCGATAGATAAAATTATCAAAGCGGTACTCGACACGCTCCCTTTTTTCCTGCGCGTTCAAATCTGCCAGCGGATGCCCGCTGCTGATTTGAATGATAGTATCTGCTATTTTTAAGCGTATCTCAGCCGCAGTGTTCATAGCTCACTTTTTCTGCCCACTCGCGCATGCGGGGGTCGCACGATACAAAAGTCTTATTGTAGCTCCATGCCCGCGCCGGACACCATATACAGTGTGGGCGCAGAGCGCACTCCGGGCAGCGGAATGCCCTTCCCGGTTTAATACCGGATACCAGCATTTGCATCCTTTTCCACGCGCTGGAAAAAGGCTCGGTGTCTAAAGAGTACTTCGGATGATCAATCATCACACAAAGCTTGAGCTCCCCGGCAGGAGTAATCGCCGCCTGCATCCTGCCCACACCGCAGGGGAATAAATTATTTTTTTCCCGCTTTGTTACTGGTAAGCGCCTTTGCCCATCTGAAACGCATGAAGAAACTTTTTTTATCTTGCCTGATGGTAACTCTTTCCGGTAAATAAACGGCCCTTCTTCACCATTTAAACGACGGGACATAACCGGATCCAAACGGTGCTCCGCGCCCAAAGACCGGGCAAACGCCTGAATCTTCTTTATCTCGGCATGATTTTCATTAAGGAAGCAGGTCTTAAAACCCAGACTGATCTTATGCTGATGGAGCAGCCGTATACCTCCGAATACGGCATCCCGTGAGCCCGGCATTCCGGTGATGCGTTCAAAAACGGAGTTGCTCATCCCGGGTATGGTTATATCGACCTTATTCGGCTGTATATCCGCTATCTGGTCTACGGCCTTATGCGTAAACAGCGATCCGTTGGAGTAAACAATGACCTGAAATCCCTGTTTCTTGGCAAATGCCAAGATCCGCATTATATCCGGTCTGACCAACGGCTCGCCTCCGGTAAAACCCAGATACAGACAACCCGCGTCCTTTAACTGCCTGATAGTATCAAAGACCCGCTCTGTCTTTAATTGACGGCTCCGGTACTGCCTTCGGTACTTCTCGGGAATATAACAATGTTTACATCTGAAATTACATTCATAAGTCAACTCAAACATAACCCGCAAAGGCAAACGTTGCCTCTCGGCCTGAGAATGTATTTTTTTCCAGAACTCAGGATATGATCCTTTTTTCATGCTTCAAATCCCTGTCTTGTTTGATTGTTTCCGCTGCTACCGCGCAGTAATAGTCGACCGGAGACTCTTCATTCCCGGTTTCCAGAAGCGCCTTAGCTGGACACCAGTTGCACATCGCGCGCATAGCGCAGCTCTTGCATTTCGACTGCGTCTTGAATTTCTTCGCGCGTACAAGAGAGTGCATCGCAGCGATTCCGTCCGTAAAGCTTATTGTGCTCAGGTCTACGCTTAATTTCTCGGCATGCAGACAGAATTGCAGCCGTCCGTAAGGAGTAATAATACACTGGTCCTCCCAGCTTGTACATTGATACAAGAACTCCCGCGGTCTTTCCAGACAGGGCAGTTCGCCGGCCAAATACCTGCAATAATCTTGCTTTAAGTCCGGCTCATCCCGGACGATCGCCTGCCGGTCAGACGGAGCGATCCGGTAGGCGCACGGCGCTCGATCGCCGTTGAGGCGGGGAAAAATAATAGGGTCATAACTGAAAAAATATTGCCCTGGCTTGGGCCGCAAAAGGCGGTCGACCCAGCGTTTTATTCTTGCTATTTCATGGATATTGATGGTCAGGCAATTAGTCTTTATATAAAGAAGCAGCTTTGCTTTGCGCAATAACCGGATGTTTTCCCTGACCCGGCCGAACGAATTGCAGGTACGGGTAACGCGCTCGTATATCTTTCTGGTCGCGCCGTTAACCGTAATAGCGATGCTATACGGAGGGGACTTCACGAAATGGCGGATGATCTTTTTATTCAGCCCGAAACCGTTGGTCAGGATCGAGACCAGGAACCCGCGCTCCCGGGCGTAGGCATAGAGCTCAAGAAAATCTTCTCGGACCAGAGGGTCGCCTCCGGTAAAAGCAAGCCAAAGGCAACCCGCGCGCTGAAGTTCGTCAATAATCTCTTTCCAGCGGCAGGTAGACAGTTCTTTTTTCTTGTTTTCCAGCCCCTTACAATAACAGTGCACGCAGTCAAATTGACAGCGATAGGTCAATTCAATCTGGCATTCCGGCGGAATTTTCTTTCGCGAATGAAGTTTTTGGTCAAGATCACAAAATAGGCGAGTTTCCATGAATGGCGAACAGACTTCAGGTGGTCGCTCCTCCTGAGGTGCGGCTGCAGACAGTGCCGATAGCTCGAGAAGCGCTGGAACAGATATTCCTGTACGTATTCCTTGAACGTATAGTGCCGTATCCACGGGCTGTTGTAGTATAACATTGGCACCAGAGTACCGCTTGTTCAGGATTAAGCTTGATCCTGGTAATTTCCGGATTAAACTTCATTTTCCACCCCTTTCTTGAACCACCGCCTTAATTCCTTTTAATTCCGTGATCAGATTATCCATTTTTCCGGAGATCTCTTCGGCCTTCGACTCGAATTCCGATTGCGCTTTCTTTTTTATAAACCCAAGCGTTTTCTTGCCGTCAATATTATTCCAGACCCAGGCTGCCGCGGGATTAAGCGTATAAATGCAATTTATTTCTTCCGAGCTCTTATATACGGGAAGCAATATAGTCTCGCCGCCGATAACGCGATGGACCATGTCTTTATTTTTCTTTAAAACGATGTTTTCGTTCATTTACCTCCCCCTTTTTCTAAACCAATAACGGAATTCCGTATAAACGACAGTCTCTTGATATCTTTTAACGAAAACCGGATATTTTTGTATTTTTCAATACGATTAAGTTGAGCGCTAATGTATTCTATTATACTATTTTTTTCTTTAAGACGAAAAGATAATTTTGCCAAGCGGTACATAGCTTCTAAACCGTCCAGCCCCAAGCGAATGGCTTCAATATAATGCTTGGCTGCCAATCCCAAATCCTTCTTTTGCTCATAAATCCTGGCTAAAAGATATCTGCTGCGGGATTCCAGCGGCTGCTTTTTTATGTATTTTAGCAATAATTTCTCAGCTTTAGTAAAATTCTTCAACCCGTATTCAGCCTCCGCCAAACCCAATAAGCTGTTTTTTTCTTCTTGGGCGAAAACCCTGCCAGATGATTTTAAAACAGTTAAGAAATACTTTTCTGCTTTCCTGAATTCACACTTCTTTAAAGCTAATATCCCAAGTCCGGTTAAACTTCCGGGATTGGACTGATCAACCCGCTGGATCTTATCGAACTCCTTGCGGGCCTTGCGATAATTATTCACCAAAAGGTAAAGCAAACCATAATTGTTATCGCTTGACCGGTAAAGAGGATTTAGCCGTATCGCTTTTCTGTAATAACGTTTCTTTCCAGTGGAAATAAACTGATCGAATAACTGGGCTGCTTTCAAATTGCGATCATAACGTAATTTAAACTCTTGAGGATCATATAAATAAGCTAACTCATCACCCAGATAACGGTATTTAATGGGTGTATAGCCACCGTTACAGGAATAAGCGATGGTAATGATTCGGGGATCCAATACTCTTTGGCGCAAACTCTCTTGCAACGGTTGCGGAAAAATCCAGGGTTTACGTTTACCTATTTTAGCCGTGTTATTGGCAGCGTTTGCGCTCTTAATAACTAGAAAATCAATATCAACATCCAAGATCACGGGTTTTTTTTGCAAAGGAAGACTCTCCAGCGAACAAACACAGAGTTTCCTGCCGAAAATTTGCGCGGTTATCGAATCTTCCTCCAGACAGTTGATCTTAGCCTTACTGCCTTCGATCCTGATCAGCTGCTTGAGCGTGGCGATAAGCACTTTCTTGGAAGCGATAAATTCTTTATGTCCTCCGGGCACAACCCAATAGAAATCTTTAACTATACCCTCGCGCATGGCGGGATAAATGTAATTTCCGATATCCACCTGTTTGGAAAAGTCTTGTTCAAAATGGCTGTACGACTGGCTGTATTCCAACCTTTTCTTCAAATCGGCAACGCTGCGGGCATGATCAAGGATATCATCTATTGATTCGGCCTCATGAAAACTAAAGTCAATATGGGCGTCAACATGCACCAGGTCCAAGCCTTTGATCCGGTTTTTTCTCCATATTTCCAAGGACAAGTCATGGTCCTCAAAAAGATAGACTTTTTTCATTGTTTTTTAACGACTTTCTGGAGCGCGGCCACAGTCCAGGCCACAGGCGGAAAAGCCAGAATAATTATCCTGCCGGAAATTGTTGGCCATACCCCTTGTAAAGTGATTATTTTGTCCTCCCTCACAATCGCTGAAACTCTTCCCGTAACTTGGGTTTCGTCGACTTTTTCCGTTTTCCAGGAAGAAACATAATCGCCCCTGGTCAAGAGCAAATATTTTCCAGCAGATATTTTCTTTCTGACCAGGCGGTGGCATATTGACCGTCCATCCGATTGATAGACAACCAGGTTTCCGGGAACTAAATCGGCGCACCCTCTTTGCTCAACGATGATCCGGTCATGCTTCTTTAAAAATGGCCACATACTATAACCTGTGGCCTCAAAATAATGTTTATTCTTGGCTTCTGTCATCAAATCATCGCCTGAGATTAACCGCTCCGGTAGACCGGTTATGCGCGAATTTTAAAATAATTTTCTCTTGATTAAGGCCAAACTCCAATTTGCCCTGATCAATTATATTCCTGCTTTTCTTTATTGCAGCTTTCTCCTGCCGCCGCTGCTTTTTAAAGGCCAGCGATAAATAAATTTTCTGCAATAAATCAGCGTCGGAATGGGACATTCCGCGCAGATTCTTAAAAGGCACTAAAAACTGAAAAGGCAAAACTTGATCGCGGTTAAATTGAATTCCGAATTTAGCGGGATTAAAATAGATGTAATTCGAAGGAGTAAGGTAATAAACGTTAAAAGTGACATGATCGATGAATTCTTTATTGCTGACCAGGAAATCCACGGTTTCCAACCCTTCCCCAAAGGTTTCGCCGGGAAGGCCGATCATGGTTTGCAGGTCAACCTTGATTCCGGCCCGAAAACATTCACGGATCACTCGTTGCGATCTTTCTTTGCGGTTCCCCTTGTCCAGAAGATCGCAGACCCGGTCGCAGGCGGATTCAAATCCGAAGTTGACCTGTTTTAACCCCGCGCGGAAAGCGATATCAAATATCCGGCGGTTGAAACCGGGGTCCAGCCGGGCCATAGTCCACCAATCGACCTTGACTTTTTGTTTAATGATCTCCTCAGAGATCGAAAGCATTTGGCGAACGGATAGTCCCGGGTCGCCGAACATGAGGTTAGTGGCTTTGTAATTTTTGCGCAGCTCCAACATATCCCGGACTACCAGTTTTGCGCTTTTTACCCGGTATGAGGGCTTAGGAAGAGGCAGATCAACGCAATAAGCGCACTTCGACCAGTAACATCCGCGCGAAGTCTCAAAAGTAAGTCCGCGATTATCCCCTCGCGAGCCCAGGTATCTTCCCAGAGGCAATCCCTTGAAATCCGGCGCAGGCAGAGAATCAAGATTTTCCTCTTTGCGGCAGCAACTAAAATCTTCAGAACTGCCCTTAGTTATCAAATTAGGTATCCGTTTGGTTGATCCATTTTTGAGCGCCTGAACCAGTTGGAGTAGAGTGGTTTCGCCCTCAAAAACAATCACGCTGTCAAAACAACGGAAAAAACCCTGCCTTTTGATTATTTCCTTGCGAAACAAAGTCGGCCATTGGCCTCCGATATTAACATGGACTTGGGGAAGATTTTTTTTGATCAAAAGTCCTAGAGTCAGGCTGGCAATAGCCTGAGAGGGAGAAATTATCGATATTCCTACTAAAGCAATATCCTCTTTCTCAAGAAAGCGAATGATACTTTCTTTTTCGTAGAATTGCAAAAAGGTATTTTCTTGCTTATCCTCTAAATACCGAAAAAGATTTTCGCTGGAAAGCATTCTCTCGGTAAAAAAAAACGAGCTGTTGGAATTATTTCCGTAGGGCAGGCTAGGCGAAACTCCGTCGCTTGTCCTGGGCAGAAGATCGGAATAATAACGCTTTTTCAGCTTCCCGGCAAAAAATTCCCATAAAACATCCTTGAGAAGAACATCCTTAGTATCCTTTCTTATTGCTTTGGCCCGGATATGGCTGGAGAGGAAATCCCGATATCCCAGGTTGAGATCGGCCTGAGAAACTGATATGCCGTTATGCTTTAAGAAAGCGCAAAGGGCTGGGGTTGCCAACGGCGGGAAGTTGTGATCATAATCAGGCGGTATACAAAGAAGGACTTTGGGCATGCTTTTTCTTGTCCCGGATATTAATAGTCTTTTAATTCATTAGCTGTATAAACGCCTTTGGAAACAGGATCGAGGATTTGACCGAGGAAATAATTAAGGTCGGCGATAAACTTCTTGGGAACGAAGATTATATCTTCGGACTGCAAAGAGACATTCTGTTTTAAAACTTCCCGCCCTTTTAGTGCTTTACTTAAATTAAGCCTTTGCGGCTGGGGCTGCAGCAATCCACCCCGGATAAGCACTATACTTGAAGCCACGGCATCCTTGGTAAAACCGCCGGCCTGGCCGATAGCTTCCAGGGCGGTTTTGGCACCGGTAACCGAAACCACACCCGGCTTCGTTACCTCTCCCAGGACGACAATCTTGCTTCCTCCCATTTTTTTCAAAGAAATGGAAACCTGGGGCGACTTCACGAATTCGCTCAAACGCCTGGTAATCTCCTCGGTCAACTCGGTAATGCTCAAACCTCTGACCTCAACGTCGCCGATCAGCGGGAAAGAAATCATCCCGTCCGGCCGGACAATCGAATCCTGGTCCAGATCAGGATTCTGCCATACGGAAATCTTCAAAATATCTTCTTCGCCTATCGTATATTCAGTTATCGCCGTCCGAGGTTTGATTTTTCCGCCGCCTGCAGAAGTTAATTTAACCTTAACGGGAAGCTTCTCTTTAACCGCGGAAACTTTGTCCGGCGCAGAAGAAAGACCGTTAGTTTTCAAAATATCCATGGCCTTCTGGTATTCCTGCTGGGCTTCCTGAAACCTGCCCTGCTGATAAAAGATGTTTCCCATGTCATAATGCATCCTGGCATCGGCTTTAAGGTTTGAGTCCTGGCAGTATCCAGCGGCTGAGAAACCTGCTAAAACTAACATTATAATTAGCGATTTTTTTAGCATATTTACTGTCTTTCCGGCTCAAGGATTACTTCGATCTTCTTTTTGAGCTCGTCGGCTTTCTTTTTGTCTTCCGAAGAAGAGTTGAAATCCATCGGCTCCTGGCCTGAAGGGGCGTATCTGAACCGCTCCTGCAATACGGAATTAAGCCTGACCGCGGCGGAAAGATCGCCCATGATCTTTTTCTGGTTTTCCCTGGACTCGTAAAGATCGTTTTCCAGCTGGGCCAAACGGGTTTTCAGGCTGGATGACTCCTCCCTGAGCAGGGATATCTCTTTGCGCTTATTCTCGATCTCCGCTTCTTTAAGGCTTATCCCTTCGGAGAACTGGGATATCTGCGCCTTTAAGCTGGAATACATCATGTTCACTTCTTCGCTGCGTTTCTTTTCCTTGTCGATTTCTCCTTTAGAAGTAGATTCTAACAAAGACAACCTGGCGTCCAGCTGAGCCTTTTCGCGGTCTTTCTTTTCCACCTGAAGAGTAAGATAATCGATATTCTTCTGCAGAGATTCGATCAGCTCGTTTTTCTTCAAAAGATCCTGCTGGACCTGGTTGAGCTGTGACTGCATGGTTAATCTTTGGTTCTCAAGTTCTTTAAGTTTTTCCTGATTGACCCTGCTGGTGTAGAGGTTGTCCTGCGCTGAGGCCAGCTTCCCCTGCAAAGCGACCAGTTCTTCCTTTGAAGCCAAAGCGTCTTTTTTAGCCGTATCGATCTCAAATTCCTTTTTGATCAATATTCCGGAAAGCCTCTCCATTTCCACTTTGACCTCATCGAACTTTCTCTGATCTGGAGACTTCGCGGAACTGGCCAATTTAGCTGACCGGGAGCGCTCGTTATCCAACTGCTCATTAAGCTGGGCTATCTTATCCTTCAGGTCCTGGTTATTCTGACGCATCTGATCGAGGATTTTCTGGGATTTGGGATCGCTTTTAGCTGATACCGAGACTGTTTCCGCCCCCTGCTCCAACTGACGGGCTAACTTCTCCTCTAACTCCAATATCTTCTCTTCTTTATCCGCCAGCTCTGTGCGCAGGGAAGCGATGGTCACCTGAAGCTGTCGCAAGGGAGTTTCTCTGCCTCCGATATCCCCCTTCATGCTCTCTAATTTTGCCTGCAGAGAATTCCGAGAAGACTCTAGATCTTTTAATTTTTTTTCCAAAATTTTGTTATCAGCCGCAAGGGCCACGGAACTGGATTTCAAACTATCCAACTCATCTTTGTGCCGGGATATTTCCTGATTTTTATCGGCGATATGCCGGTTCAGTTCCTCCAGTCTCCTTTTATCCGGGCTCTGCTCCTTATTTAACCGAAACAGCTGGTCCTGGGCGGTCTTGAGCTCGGACATTGCGCTCATATATTCCTTAGACGAATTTTCCAGCCTGGTTTTCAAACTGATATTGGCATTCTGGTAAGAGGCCCGCTCATTATTGACCTTAGCCAATTCGTTATTAAGATCTTCGATGATCTTGCGGGCGTTATTTAAAGAGGTTTTTATCATCTCCACGTCGCTTAACTCGGCCAGCCGCTGGTTTTTCTCTTTGAGCTGGTTCTCTATCTGGACAATACTATTCTGAAGCTGTTCTTTTTCTTTGAGAGTATCGTCAAGGACCTGGTTCAATTGCACGGTCATTTGCTTCTGGCTGTAATAAGCTATGCCCAGATAAGAAGTCAATGCCGTTGCCGCGATCGCTCCTACGATATAAAGTATTCTCATAAACCGGCTTTCTCCCCGGAAACATCCAAGCATTCTTCGATGCATACCAGAAGATTAGTCGCCAGATCGATCTGCTTGGGTGAAACCAGCTTATTCCCGTTTTCGTCAAGTCTGACCTCTACCTTGGGACGCAGAGGTAAGCCCTGATTTTCTTTGTAGACCACGCCTATTTCTTTGGTATTGAGCCTGACCATGGAGCCGACCGGAAAAATCCCGATTTTCTCCAGAAAAATCTTGAGTATTTTTGTGCTGAAACCGTTTTTCTTGCTCAAAATAGCGTTCATCGCCTTGGGAGGGCTGAACTTCACGCGGTATGGCCTTAAATGGGTCATCGCTTCATAAACGTCTACCAGCCCCACTATCTGAGCGTATTCATTGATCTGGTCGTCACGCAGACCTTTGGGATAACCCGAACCGTCCAGGCGCTCGTGCTCCTGAGAGATAACCTGAACCGTTCCGGCCATAAATTCTCCGCCCATCTTATTAAGGATCTCCAGGCCGCTGAAAGGGTGCTCTTTGACTTTACGCAGCTCCTCATCCGACAGATTTCCTTCTTTATTGATCAGTTCCAGATATTTTATGCTGCCTATATCATGCAGCAGGCTTGCCACGCCCAGTTCGAGCAACTGCTGCCTGTTGTAACCCAGGCCCGTGCCTAATTCCAGCGAAATGATCATCACATTTACCGCATGGCAATAAAGAGAGTCCTCTTTGTTCCGGTAATCGGCCAGGCTTAATTGGAGTAGTTCCCGGGATCCCGAACTGAAAAAGTCAAGAGCCTTTTCTATTGCCGCCAAAAACCCGCTTTTGAAATCAGCTGAAAAAGCGAACTCCGGATTGTAAAGCTTTTTAGCGCAATCCAAAAGCTGGTCATACAGCTCTTTTACCCGTTCCAGTCTTTCCGAAGAAAGATTCTTGTCCGCTAACTGAGCTATGCTGACATTACTGACCGTGCTTTGCGCGGCCTCACCGTCATCATGAGACAGGCGGTCAGTTCTTTGGCCGATAAAATCCAAACCGGAATCAGGGGATTTAAGCCCTCCGGATTTACTTTTTTGGGTTTGATGGTGTTTTTTGAGAATATTTAAGATACTTAACATTTTAATTACTGGTTAGGCGGTTGAGTATTGAATTTGATCGCTTCAAGGTTACTGTTAGCTTTGTCCGCAGAAGCATTCCCCGGGTTTTGGGGAGTCTGCATATATTTAACGTCGAAATCCGGGGATTCCAGGTCTTCATTGATCTTAACTATGGTGTTGCGGTCGATCCTGTTCAGGCCGTTTCCGAAACCCACCAGCAAAGCCAGATCGCAGATCGTATTGATCTTACGGGGGATCCCGCCCGAACACAGGTGGATCTCTTTATAAGCTTCCTCGGCGAAGATCTCCTTTTGCAGACCGCAGACCCCGATGCGGTGGTCGATGTACTCTTTAGTTTCGACTTCGTCTAAAGGCTTGAGGTGGAACCTGACCGCCATGCGCTGCATGAACTGCGGCAGGCTCATTACGGTATATTTAAGCTCAGGCTGGCCCAGAAGGATTATAGTCAAAAGAAAGGCGTTATCCAGCTGAAAGTTCAAAAGCAGCCGGATCTCCTCGAAAGTGTCTTTGTCCTGGATCGCCTGGGCCTCGTCGATGATGATGACGCTGTGCTTGTTGGCGTTGTGGTTGGCGTAAAGGATCTTGTGCAAAGAGTGGAATAAATCGATCTTGTCCCGGGATTCTCAGGTGCCGCCGAGCTGATGGACGATCTCCTGGATGAATTCCTTGCTGGAAAGCCGGGGGTTCAAAATAAACACCGACTGGTAGCGGTTCTCCTGCTGCAGCTCATGCCAAAGCACCCGGGAAAGAAGGGTCTTTCCGCAGCCGTATTCTCCGGTAAAAAGCGCCGCGCCTTTATGTTCCCTGACCACATAAAGCATCCTGGCCACAGCTTCTTTATGCTGCTGGGAATAATAAATAAAGCGCGGGTCTGGGGTGTTCTCAAACGGCTTTTCCTTTAAGCCCCAATAGTCAGCGTACATGATTACTCCGCTTTGACAACTATAGCCTTTTTCTCAGTGCTGACAAAAGAGTACTCTTCCCTGGTCTTGTCGTTTATCTGAAAGCTCAAAACCCCTCTCATGCTCTGCATATCCGAGGAAAGCTCGCCTCTCCAGAAAGCGATACCGGACTTCTCGGAAGACTGCATGGTCTCCCAGACCAGTGTCCCATCCCCCTGGATGCTCAAAGAATAATTAGTCGCGGCAAATCCGCGCTTGCTGAAATTGCCCACCAAAACCTGATTGTCTTTGAATATTATTGTTTCCGCCTCTTTCTTTCCTTTGCCGGAAAGTTTAAACAAATCAATAGCCCATTCGTTGTTGTTTATTTCCCTGCGCCTCTTCTCGATCAGAGCTCTTTTGGCTTTTTCGGCATCAAGCTTGAGCTTCTCCGCCTCCTGCTTGGCTTTTTCAGCTTGCGCGGCAGGTTTAGCCGCGGGGCTGGCCTGCTGGCTGGCCGGCTGGCTGACGGCCGGGGCGGCATCTTTTTTATCTTTGGGTTTGAACCCGAACCAAGCTGAAGCCTCATTCAGGCAGGCAAAAACAAAAAACAAAATCAGTAACCCTAAAGTTATTCTTTTCATTACCCCTCTCCTTTTTTTAATATTCTCCGCCAGTTCCAACTATAGCGAAAACGCGCAGAGAAGTTATTTCACCGGCTTCTTGCCTGACCAGGTTTCCCAGGTCAGGATGTATTTTTTCACCCAGTCCACGTCGCTGTCTTCGGTCTTGCACAGCTGGAGGAACTTGCGGAATTGCTCGATCGCCTTAGGCCGGTCTACCATGTATTCCGCGTAAATATAGCCTAAATTGTAATGGGCGTACGGGTCGTCCGGATTAAGTTCAATGGTCTTTTCAAACTCGGCGATAGCCCGGGAATATTCTTTATTCTTGGTATAAAAAACCCCCAGATTATAGTGCATGAGCGCTGTTTCCTTGATCAGCACTTTATTCTGCCGGGAAACTTCGGCAAAGCGCAGGGGAAGCTGTTCAAGGTCCTTCTCCAGCGCGCGGTTCTTGTTCATCGCTCCTTCATAGCTTTTTTTCAGTTCTTTTATCTGCCGGCGGTAGATCTCAACCTGAGCGGATTGGTTAAGCTTTTCTTCCTCCATTTGCTTGACTTTGACCTGTTGCTGAAGGAGATTCTTCTCAGCTTCCTTCTTTTCACGCTCCAGCCGGCTGATGACTTTCCTGGTTTCCGGTAATATTTTATACTCAATTTCCCATCTTTCAAGGGAATTCTTGAGAGAGTCTTTTTCCGAGGATAATTTATCGGTCTGGGCCTGCAGATCCGCGCTTTTCTGCTGGGATTCGGAAGCCTGCAAATCCAGTTTCTGCTCAAGGCCGGCGATCCGGCTGGAGCTTACAGCCAGCTCCTGTTTTATGGCGTCTCTTTCCTGGACCGCTTTCTTATAAGCGGTCTCCATCTCCGCAACTTTATCCTTGTAACCGCGCATATTCCTGAGCTGGATGAGAAGATTGTCCCTCTCATTGATGATCTTAGAGCAATCGGCCGGGTTTTTTGCCGTTTCCTGGCCGCCAGCCGTCCTAAAACAAGACAATAGAATAACCGCAATAAAAGCCACCGTCAACTTTGCCGCTAAGTTCTCTTTTTTCATCTTTTTAGAAATTACGCGCTGGCTTGATCCCAGCGGGCAACACTTCGGGTTCACCTTTTATGGCCGGATACGGAGTGTAGGATTTGTATTCGGTCTTTTTGGCCGCCTCAGTGAAACTGTTATAGTTCTGATATTCCTTATCCGCCTTGTCCTTGAACTCGCGGACATTGCCGGTAGTCAACTCATCGCCGTTAATGATATGCGGGGTCAAAAGAACCACTAATTCCGAGCGGGTCGATTTGTTAGTCTGGGTTTTAAACATGTTTCCGATCAAGGGAATTCTACTTAAAAACGGGGTGCCCTCGGAACTAAGATTCCTTTCTTCTTTGCTTAAACCTCCGATAAGAATACTCGAGCCGTCTTTGACCATGACAATAGTCTCAGCGGTAGAGGTATCGATGATCGGAATCCTGTTCTTGGTGGAAGTCTCCAAATAAGAAATAACGCTGGATATCTCCGGTTTTATCTTAACCGTGACAAAACCGTCCTGATTGATAGTCGGGGTCACCATCAGCTGGATACCCACGTCTACATAAGTCACTGACTCCGCAGTAGTCACGGAGGTCTCGGTTTGCGTGGTCGTAGTAGTGATGTAAGCCTGTCTTTCCCCGACATGGATCTTGGCCTCGTGGTTATTGACCACGGCAAGCTTGGGGTTAGACAGGATCCTGGTCTCGCCTAAAGTCTGAAGATATTTGATCACCGTATCAAAATCGCGTTTGCCTCCGACCACTCCCAGATGCATTTCCTTGCTCCCCACGCTCTGTTTTCCCCCTGAATAATCGGAAGTAGTGCCGGTAAAAGGATAGGAACCGACATTGCCGTTCATATCTTCCAGTACCTCGGATCTCGACCTCCAGGCAGCGGTAGAAGCTGAAACCGAGCTGAAAGGGTATGAGCCCAGATAAGCCATATCTCCATTCTGCTTGCCGATATCGAACAATCCTTCCCACTCCACTCCAGAGCCGAGCTCATTGGTCAATTTCACCTGGATAATCTTGGCATCCATAATTATCTGCCTGGTCTTCTGGTCCAGTCCGCTGATCAGCTTGGCGATATCATCCATACGCTCGGGCAAAGTCTGGACGATCACCTGATTGGTCCGCTCATCGGATTTTATCGATCCGACTTTCTTCAGATCCAGCTGGCTCTTAAGCTGCTCTTCCACCTCTTTGGCGCGGGCGTATTTGAGATCGAATACCATGATCACGTTTTTGTGTTCCATGGCCGCTAAAGTATCTTCCATTGTCTTGACCCGCTCCGGAGTATCGATGACCAGGATCACCCCGGAGTCGGTATCGAGGATAATCTTTCCGATCTCGCTTTTCATGGTCGTCAGCAAGTTATACGCCTGTTCGGGAATAGCGTACTGGAGGCGGAAGATCTTGCAGACCCGGGAATCGAAGAAACTTCTTCCGTAAAACTCCTTGAACTCGGCCTCGGTCATGACGTTGAAAATATTGCCGGTTTTCATATAGGCCAGATTATTGCTGCGCAAAATGATGTCAAAAACATCCCGCAGCGATACGTCGTTCGCGCTAAGGCTGACCCTGCCGGATACGTTCCTGGTAGAGATTATGTTCAGCCCGGCTTTTCCGGCGATGAATTTTAAAGCTTCGTTTATGTCCATATCCCTGAAATCAAGCGAAATGACCATCTCCGGAAGATCGAAGGCAATTTGAGAAGGATTGATCCGGTTGCCGGATAAATTAGCCACTTCGGCGGATACGGACATTATCCCACAAAAGAAATAAATGGCCATTGGAAAAACTACTTTAAATAAACGCATCTTATATCCCTGTTAATTTCTTGCGGATCAGCATTAAAGAGTACCCTTCGCTGGCTAAAGCCGAGATTTTGGCCATCCGCCTGTCCACCTGCTTGCGGTCATAATAACGGACATTGCCTTTCTTTAAGACCACATTCAAAAGTCCTATGTCGGAATAGCGGTTTACCGTTTGGTAAGAAAACCCGTATTTTTGGGAGATCTCTTTAACCGTAGTGAATTTAGTCTTCATCTTTTATTTTATTCCTGATCGTAAGTCTTCCAACTGACGATATATCTCCTGACCCTGTCCGCTTCGGGGTCGTTAGGAGCTAAAACCAGATATTTCTCGAAGTAGTCGACGGCCTTCTTGCGGTTGCTCAGATATTCTCCGTTAATAACCCCCAGATTATAATATGCGGCCGGATCATCGGGCTTAAGATCTATCGCCTTTTCCAGCTCCTCTACCGCCTTTGAATATTCCTGGTGCTGGGCATAAAGCACTCCCAGGTTATAATGGAGCTTGGCGTTCTCATCAGGCAAATTGCCGTAGTTATCCTTGAGCGCTTCCATGGTCTTGCGGGATTTCTCGGAGATATCATACCTTTTCTGTAATTCCGCGTAATCGCTCTTTATCCTGGCCAGGTCATCATTAAGCATGTTCTTGCCTTTGTCCGGAGCCACGCTGTCCTTATAATCAGCCGAGTATTCCTGGGCCGGCTTTTGAAGCTGCCGATCTTTTTCAGCCGCCGGGATCTTTAAAACAGCCGGTTCCCGGCGCGAATCTTCCGGGCCGGATTTGGTTTTAGCCTGGGGTTTTTTGGCGGATTCCTTCTTAAATGAATCCAGCTCCTGATTAGCGGCCACATATTGGTTCTTCATGAAAAGATTCTGATCTTCCAAATCCTGTTTTTGCCGCTCGATCAGGGATTTCTGGCTCTGTAAATCTTTGAGCTGTGCGGAAATCTGTTTTTCTTGGGCCAGATAAGCGCTTTTCTCCTGGACCATCTGGAAAGAAAGTTCCTGAGAATTCTTCAACTCGAGTTTCAGCCTGGCCAACTCATCGTTTAGCCCCTTAAGGTCGCGGTCCGCTTTCTCCCGGTACTCCTGAAATTTATTGTTCAGCTGGATGTATTCTCCGTCCTTGATGGCATTAAGCTGCTCCAGCCGGGCTTTGACCAAAGCTGATTCCTGCTCTTTCTGGACCCTGATATTGCCGGTCTGGACCTCCAGGTCCTTATTGATTTTCTTCAGGCTTTCCCCCTCCAGTTGCAAAGAAGCGGCCAGAAGTTCGCTTGATTTGAGCTTATCCTGGATAGATCTGAGCTCCTGTTGAGCTTCTGCGGATTTAGCCGCGCTGGTCTGTTTTTGTTTTTCCGCCTCCCCGTACTGGACCATGACCTTGGCTGTCTGCTCGGAAAGTCTGGCGAACTCAGATTCCATCTGTTTATTTTTTTTGATCAGCTTATCCTTCTGGTTTGCCACTTCATCTTTCTGAGCCTGGAGATCCGCTAATTTTCGGTTTAACTCTTTTTCCCGTTTCTGGTATTCCTTTTTTTCCTGGGTTAACTGACAGGATAGCTCCTGGGCTGAGCGAAATTCTTCCTTAAGCTGGATGGTCTTATTTTCGGATTCGCTTTTAAGCGCGGCTAGATCTTTGGCGGCGGCCGCGTTAGCCGCGGCAAGCTCTTTCTTAAGTCCGGCCAGCTGCGAATTAAGATCTTCCTGTTTCTTTTTAAGCTGTTCCGCTTCGCCCTTGAAACTGTCCCGCTGAGCTTCCAGCCGCTTTAGGTCCGATTCGACCTTGGACGCGGCAGCCGCGTTAGCCGCGGCAAGCTCTTTCTTAAGTCCGGCCAGCTGCGAATTAAGATCTTCCTGCTTCTTTTTAAGCTGTTCCGCTTCGCCCTTGAAACTGTCCCGCTGAGCTTCCAGCCGCTTGAAATCAGAATCAGATTTTGTCGTCGCAACAGCCTTAGCCATAACGGATTCTTTTTGCAAACCTGCCAGCTGCCCGGCCAGATCGTCTTGTTTTTTCTTCAGAACCTCGGATTCGGATTTAAGTTTATCCCTTTCGGATTCCAGCTTCTTTAATTCGGCGCCGGCTTTAGACTCCGCGCCGTTCCTGGCCTCATCCGCCTTTTTCTTCAAGCCGGCTAACTGCCCGGCCAGATCGTCCTGCTTCTTCTTCAGAACTTCGGTCTCGGATTTAAACTTATCCCTTTCGGATTCCAGCTTCTTTAATTCGGAACGCAATTTGTTTATTTGCGCCGGCGCAGTTTCAACGGGCTTGGGCTGTTTTTCGGCCTGAGTCTTAAGCTCCTGGTTTTGAGACTTTATCTGGCGCAATTCTTCTTTTAAAAGAGCCGCTTCCTGTAAAGCCGCAACCCCGGCTTTCACCTTTGAAGCCGGCACTTGCAACCTTTTGTTTTCAGACTCCAGGAAAGCCGCTTTATCCCGCAGCTGGCGCAATTCGGAATTAAAACTTTCCTCGTCTTTTTTACCTGCCAGGCAAGCCTGCTCCATTTGTTTCTTTTCCCGTTTGCATTGGGCTAATTCTTCCCGCAGTTTGGAAAGCTCTTCTCTGATCACCTTTTCATCCGAGAGCTTGGAGTGAACAGATTCGAGTTTTTTATTCTCTTCCTGCAACGCGGCCAGATCTTTGCTCAGTTTCTGGAACTTGACCTCCAGATCCCGTTCCTGTTTTTTGACTTTTTCGCAGACCTTCTCTACCTGGGATTTCTGTTCTTCCGATTTAGCCAAGGCGTCGCGCAGACAATCCAGATCCTTCTTCAGCGCTTCCTGCTTCTGGTATTTTGAAGCGATTTCTTTGAGGCGCAGATTGTCTTCAGTAGCCGCGCTCAATTTCATCTTCGCCAAGGTTAACTCTTGCATAAGATCAGCTTGTTTGTCGTATTTAGAAGCGATCCCGGAAAGTTTTTTATTTTCTTCCCCCGAAATCTTTAATTCATTCTCCAGCACAGCGTACTTACGGCGCAGCTGCCTTAATTCGGTCTCAAAACCTTCCTGTTTCTTGATCTGCTTTCCGGCCTCTTCCAGCTCCCGCGCATCGCTTTCGGCCCTGGAAAGATTCTTGCGCAAACTGTCGATTTCCCGCTGAAGGTCCTCGACTTTGCTGGCCAAAGCCTCTTTTTGTTCCAGGCAGTCGACCTGCTGTTTCTTTATGTCCAGCCCCTGCTGGGAAACAACGGAATATTTGATCTCCAGATCGCTTTTCTTTTTCGCTAATTCGTCCTTTCCCTGGGTAGCCTGGCCGATTTTCATCTCGCTGTCCTGGATCTTGGATAAAAGATCTTTTTTCTCCTGGGCAAAAGAATTACGCAGCGCGGAAAGCTCCCGGCTTTTAGCCTGGTTTTCCTTGGAACAATTATCCAGGATCTGGTTCTGCTGCTGGAGGACGAATTTTTCGGTTTCCGAGCGTTTTAACAAAATCGCGGTTTTAGTCTGCTGGTCAGCCAGGGAGAGTTTCTCTTTGTTCAAATCAGCCAATGAATCCTGGCAACGGCGCAGATTATCTGTGATCTTATCCAATTTGATCTTAAGCTCCCTGGCCTGGATCTCTTTCTCGACATAAAGCGATTTGAGGTTTACCAGCGCGCCTCTGGCTTCGCTGAGCTCCTGCCTGGCTCGATTCAAATCTTCCAGATACCGGGATTCCTGGTCTTTTTCGGCTGAGGCCCGAGAGAAAAAGCCCAAAAAAACAACCAGCGCCAGGCTTAATCCTGCTTCCGTGAGACTTCGGGTAATTCTCCTGTTCATATAAACTCTCCTGATCAGCTTCATCTCGACGAGTATTATTTCAGACCCTTAAGCCGCAATTGTTTTCGCGATTCCTCAGTAGGAATAAAAACTTTATCTACTATCGGCAAAGCCGGCCCGGTTTTCTCAGCTTTAAGCAACTCATAATCCTTGACCGGTTTTAGGCCGGTCTGGCCTAAAGTCTTGGGTTCGATAGAAGAGACAAAAACGTCCCCGGAAATTATCCGCGGGGTAAGAATGATTAAAAGTTCCGTGCGCTGGGTGGATTTCGTTTTATCTTTGAACAGATTTCCTAAAAAAGGGATACTGCTCAGGAAAGGGGTTTGCGTCGTCGAATCCACCTTAGAGTCTTTTTTCAATCCTCCGATAATCACCGTGGCCCCCTCTTTGACCAGGACGGTTGTTTCCGCCAATGAAGTATCGATGATCGGGATCTGGTTATTGGAAGGGGTAACCAGGACATTCAGAACAGAGTTAATCTCGGCCTTAACTTTCAGGCTCACGTAGCCGTCATCGTTTATATTAGGGACAACCGAAAGTATGACCCCCACGTCCACAAAAGTGACCTGTTCCGAAACGGTATTAGTGGCGGTGCCGGTAGTGGTAGTGGTGGTAACATAAGCTTCTTTTTGCCCGACGTGGATCTTAGCTTCCTGATTATTGACTACGGCCAGCCTGGGGTTAGACATGATCTTGGTGGAGCCGATCGTTTCCAGATATTTAAACATCGTGTCGAAATCCTGATGCCCGCTTACCAGGCCCAGATGCATTTCCTGAGCCCCGACTTTTTTTGTTCCGGAAGAATATCCGGTGGTCGTCCCGGAGAAAGGAAAAGAGCCCACCCCGCCCACTGCATCATAAGTATCCTTTCGGGAACGCCAGGCGTCATTAGAAGCCTGGACCGAAGTAAAAGGCGTGGATCCCAGGTAAGACAATCCCGAACCTAATCCCAGGTCGAATAACCCCTCCCACTTTACCCCCATTTCGTGATCATCGGACAATTTGACCTGGATAATGTTGACATCGATAATGACCTCTTTGGTTTTTTGATCAAGCTGGCTGATCAGGCCGGCGATCTGTTCCATGCGCTCAGGCAAGGTTTGGACGATGATCTGGTTGCCCCGTTCATCCGATTTGATCAACCCCACTTTCTTGGTATCCAGCTGGCTTTTCAGAGTTTCTTCCACATCTTTGGCTTTGGCGTACTGGAGCTTGAAGACCCTGACCGTGTTTTTTTCCTCGAAATCTTTGAGCACCCCATCGATCAGCTCTAACCGGCCGGGAGAATCCATGACCAGGACGTTTCCCGATTCCGGATCGACCATAACCCGGCCGACTTCGCTTTTAAGCATATCCAAAAGGCTGAAGGCCTGTTCAGGCACGGTATATTTAAGGTAAAAAACTTTCACTTGCCGGACATCGGAAAAATTTTTTCCGTAAAGCGAGCGGTATTCTTCCTGGGTCATGACATTGTAAAGATCTCCTCTTTTATCGTAAGCCAGGCTGTTAGAGCGCAGCATCAGATCGAAGACATCCTGGATGTCCGCGTTGTCGACCATCAGGGTAACTCTTCCGCTGACCCCTTTAGTGGTGATAATGTTAAGATTTGCTTTCAGGGATAAAAATTTCAAAGCGTCGACAATGTCGATATTGCGCAGATCAAGAGAGATCTTGCCGGAAATTACTTCCGGACCCGGCGAAGGGACTAACAAAGCGGGAACAGCCGGGGACTGAGCCAGCAGAAGCGATTTATCCTCGGTTTCGGAGAGCTCCTGAGCGCCAAGCCCGGCCTGCGCCAAGCTCAGTATGGATATAACCGCCCAAACCGGTTTTAAGGAAAGTTTTTTACGGATCATCTTAGATCGATATTTTCCACTCCGTAGCGCAGAGTTACTCTGTCTTTGTAAATTGCCACGACCTGAAAATCGCCCACCATCTGGCCGGTTTTCACAAAATAAGTCTTGCCGGTCTTAGTATCCTCGATCATAGCGTCGGGTTTGTCTGACCAGGAGATCCCGACCATCTTCAAAGTCTGGGAAGCCTCCGCAGCTTTACTTGAGATCACCTCCGGGGTATCCAAAGCCGACTTCTGGCCCATTCTGAAAATATCCCTCTCTTGGAGCGCTTCTTGATAAAAAGACAAAGGTTTTAACAGGGACTCCTCTTGATTGACGGAAGCGCTGTCTTTAAAATTGACTAATTTTTCCAAATCGATATTCTCGACTTTACCCATAGAAATAATTATGCCGTTCGCATAGTATACGGCAAGCAACCCCGCCAGAAAAAAGAGCAGCAGATTCAGAGCTTTAATGTTGAGCTGGTTCTTCTCATCTTTAAATATCCTTGTCCCTTTGACTAACAGCCCGGAAAAGACGTTAGGAAAGCTTCCGGGCGATAAAGATACCGCTCCCTCGAGATTTGAAGAAGAGTTATCTTGCGCGATGATCTTTTTTACCTCGGCTTGTGCCATGTTTTCAGCTGCCTTTGACAGCTTCGGGAACCGGATATATCTTTATCCCCGCATCTTCTTTAAGCTTTTTAAGCCAGACTCCCAGCTCTTCGTATTTTTTGATCATTTCCACCTGCTTGAAGTAAGAGTCGCGAACTTTGGGAAACTCCGCGGGATCTGCCGGCCTTTTTTTCAAGATCCGCATCACCCCGTAACCTTTATAAACCGGGACCGGCGGATAAATAGAATCGATATCCATCTCCAGCATCTTATAAAGATCGTATTTAGGTATTTTCCAGATGTTGATCAGGAACTCAAAAGAAACAAATCCGGGATGCTGGGAGAACTTCGGGTCGATTTTCGACTCTTTTTCCCAAGACTTGGGATCTTTCATCTTCCGGTAAAAATCCTCGGCGTCTTTAAGCTGATCGAACTGCTTCAACTCCAGCTCGATGCTGTTATACTCATTTATGAACTCGCTCTTGGCCTCTTCTTCGCTGACTTCGGGCTTAAAACTGTCCAGGACCTGTTTGCGCAGTTTTTCCAGCTGGATAAGATGGCGCAGCTGATTTTGAAAAAGCTCGACACTTTCCCTGGTCTTATCTTTAACCCATGCCGCGTAAGCTTCTTTGTCCTTTTTCCAGTCAAAAGCGGCTTTTTCGTTTTTAGTCAGCTTTTCTATTTCCTCATCCAGTTCCTTGTCTTCTACTTTGACCTCGCGGCGAAAGGCTTCGTATGAAAGCGCCAGTTGCTCCCAAACCCGATCTTCAAGCTCCTGCTCGGTCTGGGGTGTAGCTCCCCATTTAGTGCCGAAAACCATTATCGCGCTCTTGATAAAGTGATAGTTAGACCAGGGCACCTGGGTCTGCCAGCCGGAAAACTCTCCTATATACTCGTTTTTCTGGCCGGCTTTAATCTCTGCGGCGGAAATTACCGGATTAGACGTAACCGACAAAACCAGCAAACTTACCGCGGCCGCGATCAAACGTGACTTCATCGTTAAATCCCCACAAGTTTACGCCGGATCAGGCGCAAAGAATAACCTTCGCTGGCCAGTTTCGTGATCTGAGACAGTCTTGATCTGACCAGATTATCGTCATAAAACCGGATATTGCCCTTTTTGGCCACCATTGGCAACAGCCCGAAATCGGTATAGTGGTTCACGGTCTGGTAAGTGATATTGTATTTAGAGATGATCTCCTTGGCGGAGATCAGTCCGGGCTGCTTGAGAGTTTTATTTTTATCGGCCATTTTTAACCGCCCCGCCATGGTAGTTATGGTGATTACCGTAACTACCGGATATACCGAATATGTAATAGGTCGCCTTTTTCATATCTGTTTTATTAAATATTTAAAAACTATGATAGTTATTGTAACTACCATAATTCTAATATATATCATAAGTTTGCTGGGCTGTCAACAAAAAAAATAAAAAAACAAGGCGGCGTTCTTCAAAAAAACAGGGGACGGTTCATGTTTTTTATGGTGAGGCTCACCAAAATAAAAAAACAGAAACCGTCCCGCGGATTTAAAAATATCCGGCGTTATTTTTTCAGTTGTTTATGGGTCCTTAATGCCGCTTCCAGAAGCGAAAGCCCTTCCTGAAAATCCTTGCCCTTATAGAAAACCCCGGAAATGCCCAATTGCATGGCTTCTTTGGCCTTGCGGTCATCGACATACGCGCTGATTATGATGACCGGGACTTCCTTGTTGAACTCCCGCAGTTTTTTGAGCGCGTCGGCGCCGTCCATGACCGGCATATTCAGGTCCATGAAGATTATCTCGGGATTTTCCGCTTTGGCCTTGATAAGCGCTTCCTCCCCGTTGCAGGCGGTGATAACCAGGTACCCTTTTGATTCCAGCCAGAAAGCCAGAAGTTTGCGAAAATCATCCTCATCGTCCACCAGAAGAACTTTGATCGGGTTTTCCATTACTTAACCTCCGTTTTCATTTTTAAAGATCACCGGAAGGGTAAAAATAAAATGGGAGCCTTTCCCCTTTTCGCTTTCCACCCAAACCCTTCCTTTGTGTAATTCCACGATCTCTTTGACTATCGCCAGGCCGATCCCGGTACCTTTGATGTCGCTTGCGTTCTTATCCCTGGACTGATAGAACTTATCGAAGATCTTTACCAGATCTTCTCCGGCTATGCCGACCCCGGTATCCACAACCGCGACCCTGACCATCCCTTCCTGCTGGTCGCGTCCGGCCTCCACGGTGATGCTGCCGTTTTCAGGAGTAAACTTGATGGCGTTGCCGATCAGATTGTTCAAGACCTGGATTATTTTGTTAGGGTCGACCTGGACCGCGGGCAGGTCAGCGCTTACTGACTTGTTCAGCTTAACGGATTTGCTGGCCGCCCAGTTGTTCAAACTTTCCACCGAATCAGTTATAAGCTCCTCCAGATTTGTGGTCTCGGGGCTTATCGCCGCTTTTCGGGCTTCCAGCTTGGAAAGGTCCAGAAGATCGTTGATCAAAAGGGTCAGCCGCTTTAAATTGCGCTCGGCTATGGAAAGGAACTCGTTCTGGGCCGGAGAGATATCTCCGGTGCTTTTACTTAAAATAAGCGAAACCGATTTTTCTATAGCTACCAGAGGAGTGCGCAGTTCGTGGGAAACATTAGCCATGAACTGGGCTTTCAGCCCTTCGATCTCTTTTTGCTTGGTTATATCGTTAAGCATCGTGACCATACCGACCGTGTTGCCGTTATGGTCTTCGACGACCGCGGAGCTGGTGCGCAAAACTTTCATCGTGGATTCGTCCGAGCTGACCAATTCGATATCTTTCTCCACCACCTCGTCTTTTTCGGTGGAGATCCGCTTGGTCAAAGTCAGCAGGTGCTCGTCTTTAACCACCTCTTTTATCGGCCGGCCTATGTCGTTCTTGGTGATCCCCAGGAGAGCTTCTCCGGCGGGATTGACCAGGATGATCTTTCCTTCCGCATCGACTACCACCATGCCCTCAGCCATATTGTGGACGATGTTATCTATCCTTTGCTTTTCGCTGGAAACCCTGGCGTTTTCCTTTTTCAACTGCTCCACCGCGGCCCCGTGGCGGCTGAGCTCCTGCTTCAGGCTGTCCAGCTCGGCTTTCAAGCTGTCGTTTTCGTCCTTTAAATGTTCGAATTCCGCGGAGCTGACCTTAGGCTGGACTTGCGCCGGCCGGGAGATCTCGTCCGAGATCTTGTTGACCAGGCGGTCGACCTCTTCCGGAGGGCAGCCGTATTGCACCAGAGCCTCTTTTAACCTGGCCAGGGTATCGTCTTTTTCCTTGCTGTGCCCGATCAGCTTCTTGAGGGCGTTTTTTATCTGCAGGCTTAATTTGCGGCTGTCTTTTAATTCCGCTCCGGCCAGCTCAAAAAGCTTCTTCTCCATTTCCCGGATCTCTTCCGGGCTGGCGATCTTATCCGCGACGAAATCCTTAAGCCTGGCTTTGACCTTTTCAAATTCTTCGGGCTTTCCGGAGGCGACAAAAGCTTCCTTGCCTTTCTCCACCTTCAGATAGGAGAATTGCTTGGCCTGGATATGCTGGATACCTTTTTCCAGGAACAATTTATTGATATCCCCGGCCGTTTTGAACGCCTCTTTATCCAAAAGGAGGATCCTGACGAATTGTTCGATCTCAGTCTCACTGATCCCGGCAAGAAACGTCACGTCCTCTATCTCGATCTTCTTGAAATAAGGAAGGAAATCCTGGACCACGCCCGAACTTTTATCGCTTAAACTTTCGCCGTTTACGATCAGCCTGTTGTCAGGAGATAAAACCAGGTTGAATTCCGGCTTATCCGTTAAAACCAGGCTGACGGAATCAAAAACGCTTTTAAGCGAATTTACCACTAATGGATGTTTCGGAGGATAGATGGAGATCAAACGCAGACAGGTCACCAGGTTGGTGACGAACTTGACGTAGTTCAAAGCTTGGGAATAATCCGCCATGGATTAAATTATACATCAAGCAGAAGGCTTTTACAATAAAAAAAGGCGGACATTACCTGGAAAAATAATGTCCGCCTTACGGAAAAATTACCGCCTAACCTTTTTTATGGCAATCCATACAGCCTGTGGGGCCTTTTTCTTTGGCTTTATGGCAATCGATACAGCTCTTGTGATACGAGTCTTTGGAAGATAACTTGGAATCCGAGGTGTGGCAAGACTTGCATTTCTGGACCGGGGATTCAGCCATGTGATGGCAATCCTTGCAGGTAGTCCCGGCTTCCACATGCCCCTTATGCGACCAGGTCACTTTGCCGAAAGAACACTCCTGCGATACCGATTCCGGCGGAGTCTGCTCCTGAGCCATGATAAAAGTGCCTAAACAGAATAATACCGCTGCCGCTAGCGACAAAACAAATCCGACTACGAAAAACTTTTTCATTTTCTCACCCCCTTTTTTATCAATTTTAGTATCTTTAGTCTTACTGTCAATATAAATTATGGTTTTTAGTTTATCCGATCTTTATGCGCGTCGCCCATTCAAACATGGTCCTGATCAGGAATCTCTGAAGAAAAAAAATGATCAGCAGGGCGATAAAAGGCGAAATATCCACTCCGAACTTCAGATAAAACGGCAGGATCCTGCGTATGGGATAAATCACCGGTTCAGCCAGCTTATTGATCGTCTGGACCAGGGGATTATTGGGGTCAGGGCTGACCCAGCTCAAAACCGCCCAGATGATGATCAACCATTGCAAAGCGACCAAAACAGTGCTTAAGATCTGCGCCACTGCGGAAATCAAATTCGCCAGAACGAACATAACTGACCTCCTCTTTTTAACCCGCCTGGAATCCCTGCGGACTTCAGGCAGGATCGTTTTAGACTTACTCCGGCTTCCCGCTATTTCTCAAAAAGCTGTAGCGGGTACAGGGGAACTGCCGGTAAGTCTGGTAAATAGCCAAAGCCAGATTAGAAATGAATTCTTTAACCTGCCTTGTCCCGGAGAAGCTTTTGGTCAAGACGCAGATCAGAAAATCCCCCTGGCGGGTGAACACTATTCCGGCATCATGGCAGATGTTCTTCTCCAGGCCGGTCTTGTGGGCGACCGGACAGTCACCGGGAAGTTTTTTCGGGATACGGTCATTCACCTTCTGGCGCAAAAGCATGGCCAGACATTTCTCGGAAACCTGCCTGTTGATAAACCGGAGCCGGTACATTTTCTGCAGAAGATAGGAAATATCCGAAGCGCTGGTGTAATTTTCCACCCCGTTTTTGCGGTCCTGAAAATCCATCATTTTGCGGGCCAGGTTGGTGTGCTTCAAGCCCGCTTTTTTAAAATAGCCGTTGAGGTAACTAAAACCCAGCCGCTCGATGAGCATGTTGGCCGCGGTGTTGTCGCTTTGGGTGATCATGATCTCGATCAGCTTATCTACGGGGATCGTTGTCCCGGAAGAGACATTTTTCAGGATCCCTGAGCCGGGAGTCTTATTGGCGACCCGCAAAACCATTTCCTGCTTTAAATCAAGCCGGCCTTCGCTGGCCGCCTGAAAACAGGCGGCCATGATCGGGATCTTGACAATACTGGCCGAGGGAAAAAGCTTGTCTTTATTCAGGCTGAACTGCCATCCGGTGTTCAGATCTTCGATGATGATCCCGGCCTGGCCGCGAAAACTCTTTGCCTGGGCTGCTAAAGACCCGGCCAGTTCCGTCCAGACCAGCCGGCGGTTTTCCAGAAGCCTGCGCTCTTCCCGCGCCTGTTTCCAGATCTGATAACTGGTATAGCCCAGGTAGGCGGAAACACTTAAAATCAGGCTCGCTGCCAGAAATACCGCGAATATTCTCTTTTTAAAATCCATGGCTACGCAGGAACCTTGCCCAAAAGCGAAATCAGCCGCTGAAAAGGAAAATTTCTTCCCGGACAGGCGGTATGTTTGCCTTTGATACTTTTATGTTTGCGGATATTCTTCACGGGAATATTGTACTGTCTGCGCAGAACCGCGATTAATTTGACCAGGGAATCGAACTGGATGTCGGAAACTCTCTGCCGGTTAAAATCGCCCACCAGGCAGATCTGGATATCATTCCGCCGGTTTACCTGGGCCTGTTTTTTCCAGCGCCAACCCACCTCAATTTCCCCGTCCCGGGAACAGGCGCCGTTACCGATGACAAAATGATAAAACAGCCCGCCCATACCGCGCTTGCGGTGATGACGGTCAAAAGCCGCGGCATTGCCCTCCAGGGTCCCGCTGTGATGGATAGTGATCGTGCGCCAATGCGAAGAAAGATGCTTATAGCCGACGATATTCTCGGCGTCCCGGATGACCGGGCCTGCGAAAGGCGCGGCAGGAAGCGCGCCGGCAGCTTCGGGGATCACCAATCTCCTGCCCACCGCCAGCTGGCCGGGATCGACAATACCGTTTAACCGCATCAGATCTTTTACGCTGACGTCGTATATTTTAGCTATCCGCCAGAGGGTCTGGCCGCTAGTGACTACATGATATATCCCCTGCGCTTGACCTGGCGCATGAATCAGCGCAGGTTTGCGGCTGACGGTCGCGCAGCCGGAGCTTGCCAGCGCCAGGACAGTTAAAAACAGGAAACGAAAATTCCCTGTCATTTTCACTTTAACAACTTCACTTCATCGAAATAAAACACCCCCTTGGCGACAGGACGAGGTTCCCACTGATAGCTCTGAAGAGGAAAATCAAGCTGTGAATTTTTGTCCGCGCTGTCCGGCTGAGAGTCGGTCCGGACAAAAAAGTCGCTGAATTTGCAGACCACCTGTTTCCAGCCTTTGAAATCATCGCTGACCATAAAGCGCCACATCTCGCCCCCCTTGTCTTTAACGTCAAAGGCCAGCTGTGCTTTAGAGCCGCTTCCGTACATATAAAAAGCTATGGCGCTGTAATCGCTCCATTTGATATCTCCGGGCTTGACCACCCAGGAGGAATTTTTGGCGCCCAGGCCGGAACCCCTGGCGACCCACATATAACCGCCGTCGACCGCATAGAAGTTAACTTTCAATACCTGGGCTTTGGAATCTTTTATTTCAGAAGACGCGGCAACTTCCACAGTAGAGCCGCCGCCTGAACTGAAATCAACGGTTCCCTCCGCTCCTCCGGAAATAGCCCCCTCAAAATCATCGATCAGCAATTCGTTTTCCTCAGCCCGGGAGATCCCGCAAAAGACAAGAAATACGATCAAGATCAGCGCTGATAATGTTTTTTTCATCTTTTTCTCCTTAACTTTCACTTAAAAATGATTCCCGGAATCCGACTCGGAGCATCTTTATCTTTACGGCAAAAAGGCCCAAATCAAACAAGAGCGCCGCTAGCCTATTTCCAGTTTATAACCCTTGGTCCGGAAAATGTTCAATTTAAGCCTGCTCGGTTCAGAAACAAAAAACACCGGACCCTGCCCCTTCCCCGGCAATGCTACTTCGCAGTGCACGGTATCCCCGAGCATGGTAAATATAGCAGTCCTGAGGTCATTATGCCTGAAAACCAGGGCTATGAAATCGCGCCGGCTGAGTTCGTTATTCTTAAGTTTTTTAACCAGCTTTTTATGTTTTGAAAGCCCAATAACGATACAAAGCGGACGGAAAAGAGCGCCGTTATTATTGACCAGGATGAATTCTTCGTTATCGGGGTGGAAATTCAATTGAATAGCCCGGGAATTCTTCTTGACGCATATAAGCTTATGAGCTCCCCAGCGCCGGCGCGAGCAATAAATCGTCTCCATCGCCCCGTTTTCAGCCCGAGAAGCAATGACCTTTCTCGGAGGCGTCAGCGTTCTGATAAGATTTCTTTTTTCCAGGTAAGACAGGATCCGGGGAGTAGCGTTCTGAGGCTTAAGTTTCAGTAATATCATTTAATCTTTGACCGCTGCGATATTAAGGTTAGTGATCCCTAATTCAGTAAGAACATCCAGGATGTCGACGATCCTGGTAAAGCTTACCAGCTTATCGGCGCGCAGGATAACGATCAATTCCGGATTATCCTTGAGCTTAGCGGCCACTATCGCCTTAAGTTCCCTGGCGGTAACTATATCCTCGCCCAAATAAGTCGGTCCGTCTTTGCTCAAAAGGATGTTGACCTGGTCCTGCTTCTCGATATTCGAGGCGTTGGCCGCCTTAGGCAGCTTGATATCAAGCTTCTGCACGCGATGGGGGTTAAAAGTGTAAAGCAGGCTGAATGAAATGAAAAAGAAAATAAACATGTTCATGATGATGTCGGTCATCGCGATTGATTCCAGTTTCATTATATAATTGTTCCTGCCGCCGATCTTCATGAAATTATCCTTGCTTTAACTCTGAAATTACTTCCAAAAACTGCACCCCGTGATTATTGAGGTCCAGGGAAATATACTTGATCCGGCTGATAAAATAGTTATAGCACAGGTAAAACGGGATAGAAACGATCAGCCCCGCGGCGGTGGTGATCATGGCTTCGTAAATCCCCAGAGCCAGGACATTGACCGTGATATTCGCTCCCGCCTGCTCCCAGACCATGAATGCCCGGATAAGTCCGGTTATAGTCCCCAGGAAACCTAAAAGCGGCGCGATGCCGATCACCGAAGCCAAAGCTCCCAGACGCTTCTCCAGCTTCTGGACCTGATTGTTCCCGGCCTGCTCCATGATCTTCTCCAGCCTTTCAACGGGAAGGCTTCGCCTTTCGATCCCGATTTTAAAAACCGCGGCCAACGGAGAATCCAGGTTCTCCTCGCAAAGAAGCAAAGCTTTCTGCGGCTTGTTGGCTTTTAGATCCTTGAATATTTCCCCGACGAATCCGTCAGAATCAATTTTTAGGCGGCGCAGGAAATAAAACTTTTCGATAATAATAGCCAGGCCGAAGATCGAACAAAGTATGATCGGGGCCATCACCGGTCCGCCCTTAACGATAAAATTCCACATTCCCAGACTCCTTTTATTAATTTTTAGAGTATTATCCTATCACGCCCGGTCCGGCCAAACAACTAATTTTTAGGATTAAAGACCCCGGCGGAGATAATGATGTTTAAAGCCGCGGTCACCGACATTTCCGGGAATTTTATTTCATCTTTGGAGACAAAGATCACGTATCCGCTCAATGGGCCGGGGGACATCGGAACAAATACCGCTACCGTGTCCTTGCCTATGGCCCGGTTAAGTTCGGCAAACCCGTCATTGGTGATAAAGCCCAGCGACCAGATCCCCTTGGAAGGATATTCCACCAGCACCACTTTCTTGAACCCGAATTCTTTCTGGGCCGATACAAAAAGGATCACCTGCTTGAGAGCGGGATAAATATTCTTGATCAGAGGCAGGCCGCTGAACCAGATCTCCAGCTTAAGAAATATCCTGTGTTTCAGGAATTTAGTGGCCAGCATCCCGGTCAGCAGTATTAACGATAAGAAAAGCAGGAACCCGATACCCGGGACATAAAAACCCCAGCTTTTTCTGAGGTAATCCACCAAAAACACTCCCAGGATATTGTCCAGGAATTTAAAAACAACCACCAGAACATAGATGGTCAAAGAGAACGGAATGACCACCACAAGGCCGGTGATCAGATATTTCTTAAGGTTATTCATTTTTACCTTCCCGCTTTATTTCGGATTTCTTTTCATGGCTGGCTTCAACGTCAATAACATCCCCGCGCCGGCCCTTGCCGCGCGCTCTATCAGTCTGGTACCGCAAGTTGATCCTGCCCTGGGGGTTGATCAGAAGATTAAGCAGAAAACTTATCAGGCTGAAGGCTATCGCCCCCCAGAAAGCGCTTCCGAAATCCGGGATAAAGAAACCTTTGACGAGTTTAGAAACTGCGTAAAAGAGAAAACCGTTGATAAAAAAAGTCAACAGCCCCAGAGAAAGGACATTCAGCGGCAAAGTCCATAAAAGTATCACCGGCCTCAGGAGGGCGTTGACCAAACCGAGGACTAATGCCGCCCAGACCAGCGTCCGGCTGCTGTCCAGGTTAATGCCGGGGACGATTTTGGCTACGGCTAAAAGCGATACGATATTGGCAAACCACCTGATAATAAAACCGACCATATGATAATCTTCTTATTTATGACAGTTATTCGCAGGGAATAGCCGTTATTCCGTCTTTACTTTTCACGGTGACCCTGATCTCTTTGATCAGCTGTATTCCCAGCCCCGCGATCTTGGCGCCGGCCTGGGCCAGAAAAAACATCAGGATATACCAGCCGCCAAGGTCCATGAGCTTGCTTAAATTTTTCCCGGACATGATCGCCACGGCAGGCGCGCCGTTGGCGGCCGGGATCTCGATGGAATCCATTTTGAATATTTGCGGAGCGGCGCTTATGCCGGTGAAAACCGCGTAAACACTGTGGGCTGTAAGCAGTATAAACAACAGTCCCGCCCCCAGCAGAACATACCCCAGGATCTTTTCGTTTTTAACAGCGGCTGTTTCAGAGCTCATCAATCCCCTCCTTTATACGAAGGTATTTCAGCTTCCAGTTTATGGATCAGGCTTTCGGCCTCCCGGATGATCTGGGCAGAGATAAGCTTGGAGTTCTTAGCTTCGTTTTTGAGCGATTTCAAGACGCTGAGCATCCTCTTTAAAGCGGTCTCCCTTTTTCTCGCCCAGGCTTCTTCCGGCTCTAATTCCTTTCGGGACCGGATCATAGCGGTCAGATCTTTTTTCACTTCCCGGGCATCTTTGCCTTTTTCGAAGATCTGGCTTTTAAGATGCTTGTACTCTTCTTCGCCCAGAAACTTCTTGGACTTCGCCTGACGTAAAACATCCACGGTCTCATAGGTGGGCAGATTCCCGGCGGAAGCGTCTTTGCGGTATTGAGAGCGCAGGTAATCCGGCTCCTCTTTTTCCAGGAAGAAATAGGAGCGCAGGAGTTTCAGGGAGGTTTCTTTGCGGATCCCGATCTCCTTGGCGGTGTAATGCTCGAATTCGCCGAAGCCCCATTCTTTGTATTTTTTGTCTTTGTAGACCGTATACAGGCAGCGGCCGAGTTCGATCCAGGAGCTCTTAAAAAGCTTGGCGCTCTCCAAAACCTCGCGCCGGAGCGGGTCATCGGCAAAATCCCGGATCTTATCTTCCAGGTTCTCGATGGTTTTAGATTTATTGCCGGCCATAGTCAATCGGATTTCAGCGGTTGAGTTTTCTAAAAATTAAAACCATGTTATCCTGCTTCAATCGGGTTTTGTTTCGGCGGGAGGAGCAAGATCTGCTTCGCTTTCCTGTTGTACCGTCGAGCGCAAATTGGGGATCTTGGGCAGCTTTATCTGTTGCTGAGGCTGTTGCTCCGGCTGAGACTGCTGCACCTGCTGAGGCTGGAAAGCTTCGGGAACCGTTGCCTTAGCCGGCTGCCCGGGAAGGTTCTTTTTCTGCTCTTTCAAGAATTCCTCGAACAGCTGCGAAAATTTCTCTTCCAGCTCGTTATACTGCCCTTTAAGACCGTTGTACATCTGGTTAGAAAGCATCAGTTCGTTTTTGGCTTTATCCAGTTCATCTTTGAGCCGGACGAATTCTTTCTGCAGATCCTCTTTTTCCGAGACAGCCTTCTTGAGCTCATTTTCTTTCTGGATCTGAGCCGGCTTAAAGCTGGCTATCTCGGATTTTAAACTCTCCTGCTCAGCCAGCTTAGCTTGCCAGGAGGCGGCCCGGCCGGCGAATTCAGTTTCTTTTTCCTGCAAAGACTTGATCAGGCTTTCCGAAGTCTTTTTATATTCCAGTTCTTTTTCCTGCAGGGATTTTTCCAGTTCCGCGCAGCGCTGGCGCTCCTGGGAAAGCTCAGCTTCCTGCTTTTTACGGGCCTTGCCGTCCTCTTGCCCCATTGAAAAAATGGCAAAAAGAGATATTACCAAAAGAGCCAGGATCAATCCGTAGAAATATGCGGGGTGAGCGAAAAAGGAAAACATTTGGTTCCTCCTTAGATCAGGCTATTTTTTTCTCCCGGATAAGTTTCAGGAAAACTTTGACTATCTTCGGGTCAAATTGAGTGCCCGCGCCTTCTTTCATGATCCTCACCGCCTCATCTTTGGTAAAAGCTTTGCGGTAAGGCCGGTTGGAAGTCAAAGCCTGGAAAACGTCGGCAATAGCGATGATCCGAGCTCCGACCGGGATAAGCTCGCCTTTCAAACCGCTGGGATATCCCCGGCCGTCCCATCTTTCGTGGTGGTAAAGTATATAGGGAATTACCGATCGCAGGAAATGGATCGGCCTTAATATGTCCGCGGCGATCTGGGGATGCTTCTGGATCTGGTTATATTCGTTTTCGTTAAGCTTGGTATTCTTGAGCAGGATCTTGTCGCTGATCCCGAGCTTGCCCAGGTCGTGGAGGATCGCGGCCTGGCGGAGATCTTCGATCTCTTCCGTGGTCAACTTAAGCGACCTGCCCAACTGGGTGGCGTAAAGGACGGTTTTCTCAACGTGCTCGCCGGTGTAATGGTCCCTGAGCTCGATTGCCTTGGCGAAAGCAAAGATCGCTTCGATCAGGTTCTGATTGGCCCGCAGGGTTATCCGGTCTAATTTGTGCTTTAACCCCAGGATATTTTCCTGCTTGCTGGCCTTTTGGGGGAAAAATCTGGCTTTTGATCTCTTCCCGTCGCAAGAAGTATAGACCCGGTTGCCTCCGCACTCTTTCGCCCGGATCAAGACCTGTTCGGCCAACTCGACCAGATCTTCGCTCTTGAGGATCTTTTCTTCCGGATAACATACCACCGCCATGCTCACTTTTAATTTCACCGTGTTCTTGCGCTCTCCGAAATTAAAAAGATTGACCTCATCCAGGATCCTCTGGGCCAGGACCAGCGTCTGGGCCCTGTCTATGCCGGGCGAGAGGATCATGAATTCCTCCCCTCCGGAGCGGACCACGACGTCGTACCTGCGCACCGCTTTTTTCAAAAGATTAGCCAGCTGCTGCAAACAGAGGTTGCCGAAATGATGGCCGTACATATTATTTATGGACTTGAAGTAATCGATATCGAGCATGATCATGGACAAAGGCTGTCCGTACCTTTTAGCGCGCAGGAACTCCGACTCCATGATCTCATCCAGGAAGCGGCGGTTGAACAATCCCGTCTCATAATCGCGCAAAACCAGGGTTTTAAGCCGGCGGTTGGTTTTAACAAGCTCTTTATTTAATTTTTCTTTTTCCTTCTCGGCTTCTTTCCGCTGACTTACGTCTTCGATAGTTTCGATGGCCGCCGCCGTTTTTCCTTCGGATCCTAACAGGGGCGCCGCGGTAAAACGAAGCCACTTGCCTTGCTTGCCTAAAGGAGCGAAGAAGCCCTGGATCTCGTAAGCGCCGTCCACCAGATCCCAATTCTTGATCTCCATGCCTTTATAATGTTTTTTTATCTCGGCCCGGGAGGCTGAATCCAGGAGCAGATCCGCCAAACAAGGCCTTAAGGAAGAATAAAAAGGCATCCAGTGATTTTTGGTCCCGAGCATCTGGGCGGCAGAATATCCGGTCAGGACCTCGCAGGCGCGGTTCCATTCTACGATAGTATGCTCTTTATTGATCACAAAATGGGCGATAGAACTGCCCTGGAGTATATCGTCCGCCTGAAACCGAGAAAACTTTTTCTTGACCATTGATTATTAATTCTCCTTCCGTGAGATCAAACCGGTTTTGTCTAAAGCATTATACCATAATCAAAGAGAAAATCAATTTAACTCGGGCCGATGATCTTATTTATTAGCCGGGACCAATCCTTCAAAAGACTTTTTGATATCCTGGGTAGCCCGCTGGACGCTTCCGGCAGACTCCTCTAATATTTTGGTAGCCCGGTCGGAAAAGCTGTTTAGTTCTTTTTTGAGAGGATTCAAGTCTCTTATGGCGGAATTCTTCAAGGCCCGGGCCAGGATTATCTTGATCAAAGACTGGGGGTCGTCGATATTCTCGTAGGTCTCATGGATATTCAGGGTGTATTCCGAAACCGCGGGCTTGGCCTTTGCCGAATAGTCCTTATAACTGACTTTTCCGATGTCTAAAACCAGCTTATCGATCCTGATTTTAGGGGCCGGCCCGGAGCCTTTCGGCTGGAGAGCTTTTAAGGATTCCAGATTCAGCCTGCCTTGAGCGTTTTTAGAAACTTCCAGGCTCCTGAGATTTACCCTTAATTGGCGCAAATAGACTTTGCCTTTTAGAAAAGCTGCCAGGCCGTAATCCGCGTAGAACTCGGGCAGGTCCACCATCAGTTTATCCGGATACCCGTAAGGATTAAGAAGCCTCAGATCTTTTACCGCGACAACCGGCTTAAATACCCCGAGTTCTACGCTGCCGACCTCCAGGGTCAGTCCGGTCACGGCCTTTATGCCCGCGGAAATAATGTTCTTGGCAATAATGTTCTTAAACAAAAACAGACAAACGATAATGCCCAGAATAATCCCGATGGCGATAGCGGTTTTTTTCATCTTTCCCTCCCCCGGATTATTCCCGTATCTGTTAGTGAAGTTTTTTATCTGGAAAACGCATGTTTATATTATACCATTAAACCGTTCATGACAAATAATAAAAATTTGGGCGGGCCTGTTTTACAGGCCCGCCCGTTGAAAAGTAAAATCCGCTCGTCTAGATCCGTTTCCCGAACTCAGTCTCGATAGCGGCCACTAACTGCTCCGCGCTGAAAGGCTTGATGATGCAATTGTTTATACCGCAAATGCTCATCAAAGAAATGTGTTCGTTTTCAGTAAAAAATCCGGTCATCCCCACCACAGGAATAGCGACGGTGGAAGTAAGCCGGCTCAATTCGTCGGCGATCTCAAAGCCGCTGGAATGATCCATTTTAAGGTCAAGCAGTATTATATCGGGCTTATTATTGCCCGCCATATCCAAAACCCGTCCAGGCTCATCGACTTTAATTACCTCATAACCGTTGAGCAAGAGTGTTTCCCGGAGTTCTTCCAAAAACTCCTTATCGTCATCGACGATCATCACTCTTTTTTTCCGCATTTACGGACGCCTTTCTTCCGGGCAACGGGGATTGAGACCAGAAATTCCGCGCCTTTACCAATCAGGCTTTGAACATTTATCTGCCCGCGGTATCTTTCGACTATTTCTTTACAGATGGAAAGCCCTAACCCTGCTCCGGTTTCCTGGCATTTAGTAGTGAAAAACGGCTCGAAAATATGCTCTCTTACCTCGGGAAGGATCCCGTGGCCGCTGTCTTTAATGCTGATCTCCAGGAAATCTTTCTTCAGGAAAGTGCGGATCCAAAGCCGGCCCGTACCGGACATGGCATCCAGAGCGTTCTTTATCAGGTTGATGAACACCTGCTGCAGACCGAGATCCGCGATCAGAGGAAGGTTTTT
>JBFZAG010000087.1:0-7337 GCA_041309145.1 Candidatus Omnitrophota bacterium
CTCATTTTGCTGGATTATTAAATCTGGCGATAAAAGAAAAAAATCTGATCCTGGGCTTGGCACCAGGAAAAAGTTGCCTATATCCAGTGTTGCGTTAATGTTAAATCCGTCTTCTGCATAGCTGCCCATCTCAAGGAAAGTTTTACCGTCAAAATTTACCCCGTCAAAATCGATGAGCTCAGCCCGGACGGCGCTTATTCCCGACAAAACTAATCCTGAAACAATCAAGCTCATTTTTATAAGCTTTTTCATAAATCTCTCCGGTTAAAGGTTTTTAAACGGTTTCGAGGTGCAAAACAATTTTATTATATCACTTAAGTGCCCAGGCAATCAAGAAAAAAACAAAAAAATCGGCGACCTGTTCATCAGATCGCCGCTTTTTCTAGCCTCAAATACTTTTATTTGTTCTTATTCCGGTGGAACTGCCCCTGGCCTTTTCCCTGGCCCAGGCCTTGGCCATGATCCCTTACTCCGTTATTGTCTTTTTCATCCCATTTTTTATTCGGGGATGCGCCTCTTCCCCCTTGAGGACCCGGTTTGTTCTCCCAGTTCGTGCCCTCTCCGCCTCTCGGCCCCGGAGGATTGTTGTCGTTATCCCGGCGATGGTACCTGCGGTCAGGGCCGGCTCCCGGTCCTCCCTGCGGACCAGGACGGTTTTCCCAGTTCGTGCCTTCTCCTCCTCTTGGCCCCGGAGGATTGTTGTCATTATCCCGGCGGTGATACCTGCGGTCAGGGCCGGCTCCCGGTCCACCTTGCGGGCCAGGACGGTTTTCCCAGTTCGTGCCCTCTCCTCCTCTTGGCCCCGGAGGATTGTTATCCCGGTCAAATTTCCGCCTGCGGAACTGATCTTGTTCAGTCTTATCTACAGTGCCGTCAGCATTAGCGTCCATTTTTTCCGCGCGGCTGGCTTTCTTATCGGCATTCCATTCCTGGCGGGCATCTTTGAGACCCTGCTGGTCCTGCTGCTTCTGCTGCACATTTTCCTGATGCAAGGCTTTAAGCTGCTCTCTTAAGGACCTGGCGGTCTGTTTATCTCCTGATTGCTCAGCCTGGCGGATCTGTTCCTGTAAATTTTTTTCTTCCTGCCGGGCGGCCTGGCCGCTGCTTTTGATGGTTTGTTTTTGTTCCTTAAACTGCTGCTTAGGACTGAGCGAAGAATCCTCTGTTTCTTCCTGGGCGAAAACTTTTGCCCCTGACAGACCCAACATCACCGCGCTTAGAATGAACATCGCGCTTAAAATCTTACTCTGTGTCCGCATTTTTCCTCCTTTTTTCCTGTTTTTCCCCTTGATCAATAATTTTACCACTTTAGATCTTGATCTCAAGAAAATTGTGCCCAATGATAAGATCCGAATTTCTTATTTAAAAATACCTCTCAAGATGCTTCCCACTACTTCTTCGGTCTGAGCTTTACTGCCTGGTTCCCGGCCGGAGACCGCATTTTGCTGATCTTCAGCTCCGGCGCCGGAACTTTGCGAGCCGCCGGCTTTTTCCAGTGCTTTGAATATCTGCTGCCTGGCCTGGTTCTGGATCATTTTTTGGGCGATGTATTGGCCGTCAACTTTGAATTTCGTCTCCTTGGCATTGCCGGAAACTTTCAGCGGAATAAAGATCAGCTTGTTTTCGTCCTGAAGATACCCCAGCTCCGGAACCTGAATGACCATGCTCGCGGAAAGATCCTGCGGAATAAAAAGCGCGCCCTCCAGCGAATAATCGCCGCTGAAACCGGATTGCCCGCTTCCTTTAAACAAAAATTCCTCCCCGCCCAAAGACAGATCGCTGATAACCAGCCGGCCGTTCTCTATGACCAAAGGCAACTTTATATCCGATAAAACCGTGTCTTTGCCGGCCAGCTTTTGTTTATACTTATCCGGTAAACCGGCTTCGATCCTCTGGGCCAATCCCGGCAGGATCGATATCTTGTCCAAAACAGTGCGCAGGACATTGAGGTCCTTAAGCTTAGCTTTGACTACGGCTATATCCGCATTCCCCGACAAAGTGTTTTTCAAAGCTTCCGGGCTGAATCCCGAGCCCTTGATCTTTAACTTTGCCGCGGCGACCCCTTCGGCTTTTACCGGGGATCTTTCCTGCAGGAGCAGATCCTGCAGTCTTAAATCCTTGATCTCTGCCTGGGCGCTGTAATCCTGTTTTGCCAGATAATCATCCAGAGCTGCGGTAACAGTGATCAAACCCTGGCCAATATTAAAAGAAGCCTGATCCAAAGAGATCTTATTTTCCGTAATATTGACCTTGGCAGCAATATTCTGGATGGGATTGGCTAATTCCTGGAATTTCAGGCTGCCATCAGTCAATACCGCTTTCGCAGTCAAAGCTCCCAGGCCGTTGGGTCCGGCAGTCAATTGCCCCATCTCGAAATTCAGGCTGCCCGCCAGGCTTTTGGGCAAAACCGCGCCTTTAGCCTGCGGAAATACTTTCGGGATATTTTCTAAAAGGATATTGGCTAATTCAAGCGTTCCTTTAAGGCCGGAAATAGTTGCCTGGTTAGATTTCAGGTCAATTTGGACCTTGCCTTGAACATTTATATTTTTCTTATCGCTTAAAACCGAGGCTGAAACTGTAAAAGGAAAATCCCGGGTCAAAGAAACCTTGCTTAACCCGACATTTATCTGTTTGACCTCAAATCGGATTGCCGGATCAAAAGATCTGTCTATATAGATCGCCTGCCCGTTTAAAACCTTGATCTCCGAGATCATTACAGCCGGTATGGCGATACTTGCCACAGCCGGAGAAGCTTTAACCAGCTCTTTTCCGGCCTGGACCGGCTTGGCCAGGGTTTGCGCGTTAATGCTTCCCTCTTTGTCGCGGATAATGTTGACCCGGAAAGAGTCGATGACAATCCCGGAAATACTGACCTTTTTCTGTAACAGATATCCCAATACATCTACTCCGGCGGAAATTTCCCGGACAAAGAAAAAATCATCCTTACCGAATGCGTGATCTTCGGCAATTGAAAGGCCGCTGATCTTTAAGCTGACCCCTTGAAACAGGCTGACCCCCAGAAAAGCTTTCTGGTAATCCACCTTCCGGCCGAGCGCTTTGCCGGCTTCAGCCAGGATCTGAGGCTTGTAACGGTTAACGTCAAAAGTCTTGATCAAGATCACCGCAGAAACAGCCAGCAGCACGATCAGCCCTAAAAAAGAAAAAATAACGATCTTAATGATTTTCATTTTCATCCTCCGCAAAAACCTGAAAGCAAAACCTCCGCTTCTATTTTATTCTCCACTCTCCGTTTAAAGACTCGATCGGAGTACCGGAAGGAGCCTGGCCGGATAGCTTTTGGGCGTAAACTTTCTGGATCTCTTCCAGGGTCTGGTTGTATTTTTCGGCTAAAGAGCGGTAAATAAGCATCCGGTCCGCGTTTTCCGACTGGACCAGGCTCCTGACCGAGCTGTCCGCTTGCTGGGGATTTTTGATCTCCACCAGCCCGGACTTGTTCTCTCCGAGCACGGCCCGGGCCTCAAGAGAATCCAAAGCAGCGCGCCGCTCTTTGCGCCTCAGAGCCGCCTGCTCGACTTCCGGGCTTAAATCATCCTGAGCATAAGCGCAAGGGGCCAGCAAATCCAGCCAGCTCTGATCTCCCGGGCTCTTTCGGTCTTTAGTCTTATCTCCGGCCACAATGTTCTCTATGGAGTCAATATCCTTCTGCACATGCTGATAAATATCCAGGCGCATGGCTATATCGACCTTGATCGGCTCCTTAGAGCCTCCGACATTCAGCCGGGCGCAGCCCGCTCCGATCGCCGCAAAGATCGTTGCTAAAACCAGAATCCTGTTCATTTTCCCCTCCCGAAGTTAAAATCGTGCCAGGTAATGTTCAGACTGCGCTTGCCCGCGCCGCCTTCCAGGTCGATCAAAAAAACGATATTATTGTTTTCCAGCCCAATGGAGATGATACCGGTATTATAACGGTAATTCTTGAAACTTGCCACGACTATTTCCAAAGCCTGGCCTGAACTGCGGGCCATATTCTGGAGGAAACGCAAATCTTTAACAGTCAATAGCCCTCCCTCTTTCCCGGAGCCAAACCTGCCTTCCAGCAACAAGATATTCTGATTATCCGCCCGCAATTTCAGGGAGCCGCTCAATTTGCCGGTGACTTCGGCTTTTTCGTCAAAAGCAAAATCTTTCATAAAGATCCCCAGATCAAGTCCGTTAAAATCCAGGTTAGCCTGATATTCCGCAAGCGCGTTGAGCTTAATAAGGCTGTCGGCTTTGAAGATCCCGCCTAAAAGATTTCCGGATAACTGATCGATCCGCAAATAATCGCCTTTCAAACCGGCTTTGCCTTTGATATCCCGGACATCCAGCTTTTCGTATTTTAACTCCGCGCAGCCGATCAGGCCGTCATCCTGAGAGCGGCGGACCTTTAAAAATCCGTCTTTTATCCGGATCTTGCCGGCCTGAAAATACTCCAGATCGAGATCGCATCCTTCTACTGCTTGCGCGAAATCTTTGCCCAAAGCTTTCAGGATGGAAACTAAGCTGAAATCAACCGTAAGATACTTTATCCTGAGCTCATAGACAAAAGGCTTTTTGAGCTGAATGCCCGAAAAGTAAATTTTACCCAGAGGATTAATCCGGCACCGGGAAACAACCACGGTGCTGCCGGGCAACCTGGTCTTAAGCTGCCGGCGGGCTATAAAAACAAGCAGCGGATTTCTGAAAATTGCCAGAGCCAGAAAGATCGCAAAGCCGGCAATGAATATGCGGTTGTGAAGTCTCATTTGTTTAAAGGGTTCAGCTGACCTCGACCTGGATAGAGCCGCCTTCGACCTGGACCGGATAAGTCTTTAGATCGTTGATCTGGCTGTCCGGGGGGATCGGCCCGCTCAGGGCCTCGCCTGTAGTGATATCGAACTGGGCAAAATGCAGCGGGCAGGTCAGGATGTACCCATCGAGACTGCCTTTATCCAGCGAGGCGTTCATGTGGCTGCAGCGCTTCTCCAGGGCAAAGAAATTATTGTTGTAATTACAAATGATCAGATCCTTGCCCTGGACCTGGACCGGGATCATCCCGCCGCAGGCGATATCCGAGACTTTTGCCGCTTCCACGAGCATCTTAACCTTTCTTGATCATTTTTTCCGGGATCTGCTTAAGGGAATCCGGGTCGACCACTTCTTTACGCACGAACAATCCGCACCAGCAGCGTTTCATGGCCTCAAAATGCTCCCTGTGGAACGGGATGCAGGGGCAGACGATCTTCATATTTTGGGCCCGGTCCCGGGTAATGGCCTTGCAAGGGCAATAAGGGATCCCGTGCAGCTTTTCCAGCTTGACTTCCTGCTCCAGACAAAATTCTACCAGCTCGGCGTCCGGGCTGAATTTATAGCCCAGAGGGCCGATTACTTTGGCAAAAAAGAACCTTAAGGCATTTTTGCGGGACCGAATGTTCATCATTTCAGACCGCAAAGCTGGCTGAACCTTTCCGGGTCAAACCCTTCCACCGCTTCATCGTCAATGATCGCAAAAGGGAAAGAATTACCTCCCCCGTATTTCTGCATCTCGGCCAGGATCTTTTCCTGCTCCTTTGGGCCGGCCAGATCATAATCCAGGCATTCTATTGTAATATTATTGTCTTTGAAGAACTTCTTGGTTTTCAGGCACCAGGGGCAGGTGCTTAAAGTGTACAATCTGATTTTAGGCATTTTGCCTCCTTATAGTCTTATCCAGATCTGGCCGGCTTCTATCTTCCACCGGTAGACCGCGATCTTTATTTCTTCAGCCTCGATCAACTCTCCGCTGCGAATATCAAAACGCCAGTCATGGCAGGGGCATTTCAGGATATAGCCCTCCAGAAGGCCCCCCCTCAGCGGGCAAGCCATATGAGCGCATTTATTGGATACGGCAAAGATCTCATTGCCGGTTTTGCGGATCAAAAGGATCGATATTCCTTTGGGAGAAACCTGCCTGAGGGAATTTTCTGCGAGTTTCTTTTCTTCGATCGCCTTTACCCAATTATCTTCCGCCATAATAATTATTATACCACCGAAACAAAACAGCCGGTTCAAATTTTTTGTTGAATTATCCTGTTTTTAAAGTATACTGAATAAAACCTATCACAAAAGGAAAGCTATGGAAAATAAAAAACAGATCCTCATAGTGGACGACGAACCCGATTTCCTGACCATGTTCCGCTTCATGATGGAGAACGCCGGATACGCCGTTACCACGGCAAATTCCCCGGAAGAAGGCCTGGAAAAAGCCAAGAAAAACCCCGACCTGATATTGCTTGACCTGAAGATGCCCCGGATGACCGGACACGAAGTCTGCAAATGCCTCAAAGAGGACACCAACACTCTGAATATCCCGATCATCATCCTGACCGCGGAAACCGGGATCCTGGACAAAGTCCAGGCTTTTAATCTCGGGGCTCTGGACTTTGTCAACAAAGCCAGCCCTATCGAGGAAATACTGGCCAGGGTCAAATCAGTATTAAGAAGAACGTCGGTAATTCTGGGCAACATGTCCGATAACGACCGGACCGACAGGATCGTTCAACTGAAAAAGATCATCGAAGAAAAAAATATCCGCACCGTATTTCAGCCGATCGTCACCCTGGCCAGCCGCCAGCCCATCGGCTACGAAGCTTTGACCCGCGGGCCTAAAGGGACATTCTTCGAAAACCCGCTCAACCTTTTCGCTTTAGCCTCGGAAGCCAACATGTCTTTCCCGCTGGACACCCTCTGCCTGGAGCTGGCGGTAAAAAAAGCCAACGCCTACATCAAGCAGGAACTCCTTTTCCTCAATGTCGACCCCAATGTCATCAACAGCGAATACCTGCAAAAACTGGAATTCCTCAAAGGAAACTCCGTCCCCGCTTCCCAGATATGCATCGAGATCACCGAAAGGACCTTTGTCACAAATTTCGAGAAACTGGCCGCCAACCTGAACAAGCTTAAGCCCATGGGAGTGATGATCGTCATCGACGACCTGGGTGAAGGGTATTCCAGCTTGAGGGCGATCGTCGAGCTCAAGCCAAATTTCATCAAGGCCGACATCAGCCTGGTCAGGAACATTAACGCCGATATGGTCAAACAAAGCCTGATGAAGGTGATCTGCGAGCTAGCCCAGAGGACCAATGCCACCCTTATCGCCGAAGGGGTGGAAACCGAAGAAGAATTCAAGACTCTGGTTTCTTTAGGCGTGCAATTCGGACAAGGCTATCTTTTCGGAAGGCCTGCCGAATTCTCTTAAAGCAAAAAAAAGGCCCGGCTTCTTTTAAAGAGCCGGGCCGTTCTTTTTTAGATTATAACTTGACTACCTTGGTAGCCTGTTCTCCTTTAGGGCCTTTTTCGATCTCAAACTCGACTTCCTG
>JBFZAG010000088.1:0-10116 GCA_041309145.1 Candidatus Omnitrophota bacterium
TTGTCGCGTTTTTATCCGCAGGAGACCGGGGACAACTACTTCAGTCCTCGCAGTCAGCAGTAATTTTCAGCCGGATGCTCCAGTTGCCTTTAGGCCTGGCTGCTGTTGAGAAAATGATCAAGGTCGGCGAAGAAAATAAGATCGAGCCGCAAGAGACCAGGGATCTAATCAGCACAGTGCTTTATTGGGGCACTGACGCGGCTAATCCTTTTGGCCGGGAAATACTCGAGAACCTGGCCCAAAAATCCCAAAAAGATAACTTTGAGTTTGTCAGCCGTTTGCTGGAACAGCACCAGCCAATAGACCAAGCCGGACGGGAGTGGAACCGCTACCAGGAATTATCCGCGCTTAAAGATTTCCTCAAGCCGCAAGAAGAAGCCCAAAAAGACGGCGGGAATACCTATCTTGAGGTTCCGGATCTGGTCAAAGCATTGACCCATGAGAAGAGCTCTATACGCCATGGCGCGGCAAAAGAGTTAGAAAAATCAGGGGAATTAACCCCGGAGCGCGAGTTGATCATGCTGGTTGAGGACCTCAGCGATATTGACGGTAAAGTCCGCAGGGATGCCGCGGATAAGTTAGCCGGATCAAACAAATTGACTGAGGAGTTAAAGATAATCCGCTATGTCGCGGACCTGTCCGATCCGGACAGAGATGTTCGTCTTAGCGCGGCCTTCATGTTAGGCGAAATAGGAAACCCGCAAACTTTAGAGCCATTGCTTTTAGCTTTAAAAGATCATGATAAATTTGTTTGTAAGGTTGCCGTAGCGTCTTTAGGAAAGCTAAAAAACCCGAAAGCCGCGCCGGCCTTGTTAGAATTGCTGGATGAGCCGGATAAAGATCTACGCTCGACCGCGGCCGAAGCATTGGGCGAACTTGTCGATTCGCTGGCAATAGCGCATTTGGAAAAAATACGCGATGATAAAATAAGAGACTTTTTGACCGCCTCATCCGAGGAATTGAAAAATATTATCGAAACTAAGGCGGTAAAGCAGCTGATAAAAACTTTGGCTGATGAAGATAAAGAAGTCCGCGAGGCGGCAACTCAAGCATTGGGCAAAATAGCTGATCCGCTGGCAGTAGATGCTTTGATCGAATTGCTGGACAAGGATCCCTACTTGGATGTTGTCCGCGCCGCGGTTGTGTCTTTAGGGGAAATAGGCGATCCGCGGGCAATAAGTGCATTGCACAAGTCATTGGCGATTTTTCAACCAGAGGATCGTTATCAAGTAGCCTTAGCCTTACAAGAAATAGTTCATAAGAACAAAAAAAACAACGAAAAAGACGGCGGGAATGAGATCCTGTGGTTTGGGACGCCTATTGAGGTTCCCCAGGAATTAATTGATCAGCTTAAAGTGGCGTGGAAAGAAATATTAGCAACGGACGCCCGTTTAGACATCGATGAGATCATTCAGCAATCCCGGCAGAGCCGGAAATTCGCGCTGTTGGAGCGCACTGACAGCGCTTTTATCGAAGCCAACCAATCCGCGCTCAACGATATTATCGCCATTGATACTGTTTCCAGGCTGGTATCCTTAACAGAAAAATACGAGCGCGAAGCAGTAAGAACCGGGCTGGAACGAACGCTGGAGAGTTTGATCCTGGAGCCGGAAAAGACTTATGTTAAGCTGGCTTTGGAGCAGATCAATCTTTTGGGTTCCCAGGAATCGAATCTCCCGGACGGCGGAAAGGCTATGGTTCTTGGCGATCAATGGCAAAAAGCCTGGGCTGACCTGCAGCAGGCTTTATTAAGCAGAACAAGATTGCCGGAAAGCGAATGGCAGGCAAGAGTCGAAGAAGCGCAGAAAAAAGCAGGAGTGATCGCCGGAGGGATAAGCCAGGCCAGGCAGTTCAAAGAGCAGCAGCCTGTTACTATGGCCGAGCTGCAGAGAGAAAGAGTTTATATCAGCGCGACAAAGAGCGACCGGTTCGGCAATCCCCGGGTTTTCAGCGGGGAAGAGATAATTGCCCGGTACGGTTCTTTAAGCCCGGATTTTACCGGTATGGAAGAGGCGGTCAAAGCTTTGTCATTGCGCGATGTAATCGCGGTATTGCAGGAGATGGGGCAGATGGAGAAGCCGCGGCAGTACAATGACAGCGGTGTCAGCCTGCGGGACGGCGGCGATATTCAGGAAGACGCGCCAATCGCCCGGAAAATTTCTACCTATGCTCAGGCCCTGATAGCCGGAGAGCTCCTCAAGAGCCTCTCTATCCATTCCAACAGATATGAATTAGAATCTGTCACTGATGCGGAAAAAGATTTCTTTGATAAGATCAAGGGAACTCTTATAGTGGGTGATCTACGCAAGAGGGGAAGGTATATTGTTTATAAGACGGATATTAATCACAAGAATAACCCCGGTATCAAGCAAAATAACCCTATCCTTCAGGTCAGCAGCGATAAAGGAGAGAGCAGAAGCTTTTCAGCTTATTACGAAAACGGCTGGCGGGTTTATTCGGTTAACCCCAGCACGATCATGCTTGACTGCCCTTTAGGGCAGTTTAAGATCTACAGAAGGGCGCAGTATAAAGTCCGGGTGGAAAAGTGGGACGGTGTAATAAGCGGGCAGTCTTTAATACCCGAGGCCGCAGCGCAAGTAGCCGCGCAAGACGGCGGATTCAGGCTTTCGGATTATCCCAGCCTGCGCATAGATGATATTTTCTTCCGCGCGGATGAGCTCTTTAAAAGAGAGAAGGATCCAGCTGATAAAGAAATAACAAAACTGGCGGCCGCGAAAATATTTGAGATCGGAGTTGAGGCCTATCCCATACTCAAAAAGCGGCTTAACTACGGGAGCATTAACGAAAGACACAAAGGGATCGCTCAAGAGGCCTTAAAAATGCTTGAATCAACGTATCAGCTGGGCAAAGACGGCGGCAGCGCAGAGGTGTATAAACAGATACATGGCCTCTTAAAGAAAGGAATAAAGAGCGCTGAGGATGAAGCAGAATTGGGAAAACTTACTACGAAGTATAATCTGGAAGCGATTCTTGAAACTATAAAGCCGTATGAAAAATATTTTAAAGTGTCGATGGTCTTTAGTATGAAAAACAATGAAGCTCTTGAGTATATTGAAAAATTAGAAGCAGGCAATTCTGCCGCAGAGATAACAAATGAATTCGGGGAAAGGATCGAACTTGGGTACGCTAAAGAAGGGTTGAAAAATAGCTTATTTCATCCGGCGCTGGTTTCCATAAAACCGCTTGATGATCTTCAAGCTAAAGAAGTCAGCTATATACGTTTATTATTGACTCCCCAAGGAATGAAGAATAGATATGAAGAAGGGTGGTTTGAATCTCCGCATGGCAATATAGCGCTAAATCGCGACGGCGGCAAACTTACGGAAGAAGCAAAGCGGTTGCATAAGGCAACGGTGCTTCGCTTATATGCCGACAACTTAAAACTTAGGCCTGTTGAAGGCGGAAATCCCCGGGCTTATTATATTTTTGAACAAATGGTAACACAAGCTTTGGAAGAGATAGGAAAATTAGAGGCGTTTGTCAGGCCTGACGATATCGAAAGAGCTGTTCTTAAAGATTGTCAAAGTATCATCTTGAAAGGATCGGAATATTCAGCCAGATCATTGGGCAATAAAGAAAGTTTAGGGAAGATAAGCTTACTGGCGGCCCAGATCCTGGCCAAGAATTCCGTTGAATTTACCGGGGAGATCATAGAGGCATTGCTGCCGGTAATGGATATAATTTATGACGGAAATTCCGGGAAAAGATCAACCGGATGGCTGACAGCGGAATTGCTAATTAATCAGGGCAAAGGCACCCAAAGGTTCTTGAAGGCCAAAATAGAATCGGGCGGATTGAATAGAGACCGGGTCGACCAGTTGAAACAAGTTTTGGAGAGTATGGATAAAAGCAACAAAGACGGCGGAATACAGGGGGATATCGCCCTTTTGTTTGATACGACTGTAAAGGCATTGGAGCAGCAACCGCTGACCGCTCCGGGCGGCATTGATTTTCGGGCTCTGCCGGTTGTCACTTCGGCAGTCAATCCGAATGCCGGTGCGCTTATGCCTAAAGTCAGCCTGAATGAGCTGGATGGTCAGTGGAAAGAGATCCAGCGTGTTGCCCAGAATGCCGAGCTGCCCTACGCGCAGATGAAGCAATTTGTTTCCTGCTGTAAAGCCCAGGAAGAGGCCGCAGGCCTAAAGCAAGAAGTTGCCGCGTATGTGGTCAACTTGCTTAAACTGGAAGAAGAGCGGGCCATTGCTACTCCTGAAGCGCTTAAAGAGATCGTGGCTCTGGTCGCGGCGTAAGAGAAACAAGCTTTAAACTTGCCAATTTCGGATTTTCGTGATATAATTACTAACTGTCTGTCCGACAGAAGCTTTGGTCTCAAAAGAAAGGAAGCGCGATGACCTTTTCCAGGATGGTAAAGTGTTATGTTTTTATGATCATCGGGATAGTGGCTTTTCTGGCTCCGGGAGTATGTTTTGCTTACCGGGTAGGGGACGTTGATCTAGAGCTTAAAGCCAGCGCCAGCGAAGCTTACGACGATAACATCACTTTTGTCAATACTGAAGAGAAAAAAGACTCCAGCACCAACCTTAACCTGGGGCTGGACGGGAATTACGTAGGCAAAACCCGCTCCCTGTATTTCAGCGTTAACCTCAACCACCAGATCTTCGATACTTATTCCAATTATGACAATACCTCGGAAAACCTCAGCCTGGCTTATCTCCAGGAGTTCTCCAAATACAGCCGGATCTCGCTCAAGGATTCTTTTACCCATTCCGAAGAGCCGCGCAGTTTTGAAGACGAATTCGGCCGGACCAGCGGCCGCTACAGCACTAACCGCAACAACTTCAACGCGGAATTTACCCGCGATTACAGCCAGCAATTAAGCCTGATCTGGCGCTACGCCAATGAGATCTATGATCCCAGCCGATCTGACCTGAGCAGTTCTTACCAGAACAAGCTGGGAGCGGAGGCGGACTACGCCTTTAATTCGCAAACTATCGGCTATGTCACTTATGATTTTTCCCAGCGCAACTTTGACCCCGGCTCAGAAGCTACGTTCAATATCCTGGGCGCCGGACTGCGCCAGTATTTTACCAGCCAGTTTTACGCTGACGCCCGCTTCGGCCTGGACCTGATCAATTCCTACGACGAGCGCAACTATGCCAAGCCTTTTTTCTTTTTGTCCTTGAGCGATGAGTTCGATCCTACCAGCAAGCTGACTGTTTCCCTGGTCAAAGAATACACCGCCAACGCTTATACCCAGGACCTGTTCAACTACTGGCAGATCTCCGCTTCCCTGACCAAGCAGGTTTTTCAGCGTTTGCGCCTTGGGCTGAACGTTTTTACCGGGGAAGGCAAGTACAATTCTTTGGGGATCGAGGATAAACTTAAGGGATTAAGCCTGGGCCTGGATTACGATCTTCTGCATAACCTTACAGCTAAACTTCAGTATTCCTACTCCCAGACCGAATCCAACTTCGAGAGCCGCGAATACACGCGTAATTTTATATCTCTCGGCCTGCGTTACGCATTCTAAATCATGATCAAAGAGCGCATAAAAATATTCCGCAGACTGATGTTTGTGACCGACCTGTTGATCGTGGCCGTCGCTTTTTTCGTGGGCTATTTTCTGCGCGACCGGATTACGGACATTTATCCCCTCAGCGATTATCTCTGGCTTCTGCCAATGATCGTGGCTATATGGGGCGTTTTTTTGTATTCTTTCGGGGTCTACGAGTCTTTCCGGACCAAGACCAGCGCTGAGTTCATCACTTTGATCCTGCGCATCGCTTTTATGGGCTTTTTGCTGCTGGGAGGGCTGTTTTACATTTTCAGGGCTCGAACGGTCAGCCGCGGGATGATCAGTTTAATTTTTCTTTACGCCGCGGGATTCATCATCATCGAGAAGATCGTTTTGATGGGGTTGTTCCGTTTCTTCCGCAAGCGCGGCCTGAATTACCGGTTGCTGTTAGTGGTGGGCACCGGAGCCCGGGCCCAGAATTTCGTCAGCCTGGTCAAAAACCACGCTGAGTGGGGCTTGCGCATCCTGGGGCTGGTTGATGAGGATGTCAGCCGGGTCGGCCAGTTTTTCAGCGGAGCTAAAGTCATCGGCTCGTTTGACAGCTTCAGCCGGATCATCCACAACAACGTGGTTGACCAGGTGGTTTTCATTGTCCCGCGCTCCTGGATGTCCAAGATCGAGCCGCTGGTTTATCTGTGCGAAGAAGAGGGGATCAAGATCAGCCTGGCGGTGGATTTTTTTAATTTCAAGATCTCCCACGCCAGGCAGACCGACCTTTACGGGTTTCCCCTGATCACTTTTGAGAGCACCCCCGACCGTTTGTGGCATTTGATTTTTAAACGGATCTTGGACCTGGTTATTTCCGGGCTGGGATTATTGATTTTGTCGCCTTTGTTCCTGGTAGTAGCCCTGCTGATCAAGATGAGCTCCCGCGGCCCGGTATTTTTCCGGCAAAAGCGGGTGAGCTTGAACGGCCGGACTTTTACTATGTATAAATTCCGGACGATGATCAAAAACGCCGAGGAAAAACTTGAGGAATTACTGCGCTATAACCAAATGAACGGCCCGGTCTTTAAGATGGAGAATGACCCCCGGCTTACTCCCGTCGGCAGATTCCTGCGCAAATACAGCCTGGACGAGTTGCCCCAGCTCTGGAACGTTTTTCTGGGGAGCATGAGCCTGATCGGTCCGCGGCCGCCGCTTCCTTCAGAAGTCAAAAAATACGAGCCCTGGCAGAGAAGAAGGCTGTCCATGCGCCCGGGCATAACCTGCATCTGGCAGGCTAACGGCAGGAGCAAGATCACTGATTTCAACGAGTGGATGAAATTGGACCTGGAATACATCGACAACTGGTCTTTGTGGCTGGATCTCAAGATCCTGTTCAAGACCATCCCGGCGGTTTTAGCCGGCTCCGGCGCCAAATAACCAGTACAACCTACGCGGTTGTACTGGCGGGTGTTGATTTATTGTTGACTTTGTTTCATTTTTGAGTACAATTGTACTCAAAAGGGAGTACATATGCTGGAAGATCTGTATTTAGTCAGATCAAAGATAAGAAAAGGAATTTTTGCCATTTTTTTTACCAACCCCAATAAAAAATATTACCTGCGGGAGTTGGAGCGTTTCTTAGGTTATTCTGCCGGAAGCATCCGCAGGGAGCTCTTGAGGTTCCAAAAAGATGGTTTATTCTTCACTGAACACAAAGGGAACTTGCTTTATTACGCTCTTAACCAGAAACATCCTTTGTTTTCAGAGCTGAGGAGTATTGTCTTTAAGACTATCGGAGTCGAAGGCGCTCTTAGAAAAGAGCTTTCCGGGGTTAATGGTGTTGAGGCCGCTTTTATATATGGTTCTTTCGCCTCCCAAAAAGAACAAGAGAACAGCGACATCGACTTGATGATTATCGGAAACCCTGACAGTTCGCTTGTTAATGAGCGCCTGGCCCTGCTTGAGCGTAAACTTAAGCGCGAAATACACCCTACGTTTTATTCGCCGGCCGAATATAAGGCAAAAAAGAAGTCCGGGAGCGGATTTATTAAGGATGTCTTGGGTAATCCCAAGGTAATGTTGGTAGGCAGGAAAGATGATCTATAAAGAGACAAAAGAAGGGCTGATAAAAGAAGGACTGCTTAAAAAGTGCCCTGTCGATCACAAAGCGATAACCAGTTTATTGAAACGTTCTTTTAAAGATCTGAAGACCGCCAGGCGCAATCTAGAAATTGACGAAGAATGCGCCTTCAATTACGCTTATACCGGTATGCTCCGATCCGGGCTGGCATTGATGTTCAGTGAAGGCTTCCGTCCGGAAATAAAAGATAAGCATTTGACCATAGTCCGTTTTGCCGGCGCTGTTTTGGGAGAGGATTTTAAACGCTTGATCAACGATTATGATTTTATGCGGAAAAAACGCAACCGTTTTATTTATGAGCCGGAGGCGCCTTGTACTTTAAAAGAAGCAAAGGACGCAATTAAAGCCGCGGAAGAATTCATTGATAAGATATCTGTTGGTATACGCAAGAAGCTGCCGCAAAAATATTTTGAATTTTAACTTAATTTAACAAAATAGGAGGCAATATGAACAAGGTTATTTTCGCGTTTTTGGCATTATTCCTGATCACCGCGGCGGCATTTTCCGCTGACATCAAAGCTGAACCCAAGCCAGCGGCAATTGCCGAGTATACCATCGGCATAGACGACGTTTTGGACATCAGCGTCATGCAGCCGGAAAAGTTAGCGGTGACGGTCACCGTTTCCCCGGACGGCTCGATAAATTTCCCTTATATCGGCACAGTCAGCGCTAAAGGCCTGACCCTGGCCGCGCTCCAAGCAGAGATCCAGAAACAGCTCTCCGACGGTTATATGAAATACCCGGTAGTATCTGTTTTCTTAAGAGAGAACCGCTCCAAAAAGTTTTATATTTACGGCGAGGTGATCCGGCCGGGAACCTATCCTATCGAAGAGAACGCCACGGTCTTAAAAGCGATCTCCATGTCCGGCGGGTTCACTAAATTCGGCTCATCCAGCCGGGTTAAAGTTCTGCGTCCCAAGACAGGAGAGAGCGGATACGAAGCCATCAAAGTCAATCTCGGCTCGGCCATGGACGGAAATTCCGATGCCGACGTAGTTTTGCACTCCGGCGACATAGTAGTCGTTTCCGAAGGCGTATTCTAGATTGAATAACCTACGCGGACAACCTACGAGGTTGTACGCAGTACAACCTCGTAGGTTGTTCAAGGTAAGGTTGTTCAAGGTAGATAATAATAACTAAGGAGGCAACAAATGGACCAACAAACCACCATGCGCGATTTTCTTAAAGTATTGTTCCGGCAAAAAGCCGTAGTGCTGACCAGTTTTTTTACGGTGATCATCACTGTTTTTGTCGGCCTGCTTTTAAAGACCCCGGTCTACGAAGGCAAGGTCAAGCTGATGGTCTCCGCTCAGAAACAGGTGGAATCGCCTTATTACCGAGATCTGCTCGGAGACCGCAACCTGGAAGTGGCCATCGCCCAGAGCGAGATCGTTTCCTCGAACCCGGTGATCGAGCGCGCGGTTAAAGCGGTCGGACTTTTTGACCGGCCTCTGGACTACGAAAAGAATTTCGCCAATTCTATCAAATTGCCTTTTATAGCTTTATCCGTTAAGTCCACCCAGGCCCAATTAAACAAGATCCCGGAAGACCAGAGGAAAGGTTACCTTTTCCGTTTGGCAGTGGAAGATCTCAAGAAAAACATCAAAGTCGAGCCGATCCGCGACACCAATCTTTTCACCATCAGCGTCCGCGATTACTCGCCGGTAGGTTCAGCTATTTTAGCTAACGTAGTCAGCCGCTCTTATCTGATCTTTGACCTTCAGCAGCAGTTAGCCGAAACCCAGCTTAAATACGGAGAAAAACACCCGTCTTCCTTGCAGCTTCAGGACAGCATCAACGCCATGATCAAGAATTTGAACGGCCAGCCGCTTCCGGACGTGGAAGCCATCGGCCCGGCCAGCGTCAAGATCGTCGAGCAGGCAACTTTGCCTCTGCGCCCCTCAGGTATCCCCAAATCTTTGACTTTTGTTTTAGCGATCTTCATGGCCGGATTCTTAGGAATAATGCTGGCTTTTGTCTTTGAATACATGGACCAGAGTTTTAAGAGCCCCCAGGATATCGAAGGGTATTTAAATACCCCTTATTTAGGGGCTGTGCCGGCTAAAGTTAAACAGCAGCAGCTCTCGTATGAGAACCTGGCGGATCAAATCCTGCTTATTTCCAAAGACAAAAATCTGCACACTCTTTTATTTGCCACCGCGGAGAGTTCCTATGATTCCGCCAATATCGTGGTCAATCTGGGCAAGGTTCTGGCTGGAAAAGGCTACAAGGTCCTGGTGGTGGACGCCAACTTCAGGCATTTGATTTTCAAGAACTTCTTTAATCTGGAAAAAGGCCCGGGCCTGGTGGATGTGATCGAGGAGAAGGTGACCTTCGAGAAATCCGTGCATACCGCAGGCAAGAACCTGGCAGTCATGACCGCGGGAGAGACCCAGCTTAATCCCCTGACTCTTGTAGAAACCAATAAAATGCACCAGCTTCTGGCCCAGGCCGGCGAAAAGTATGATTTGGTCCTGATAGATCGGAAGAG
>JBFZAG010000089.1:0-8001 GCA_041309145.1 Candidatus Omnitrophota bacterium
CGATCGGAAGATCGCGCCGGAACTTTTCCTCTGACGACGAGCTGGAAGACCTGCAAAAATTGCTCGGCCTTAAAAAACTGCCTTTGCGCATCGAAGGATTCGATATTTCCAATTTATCCGGCAAACAAGCAACAGCCGCGATGGTCAGTTTTTATAAAGGGGTCGCCGAAAAAAATAATTACCGCAGGTTCAGGATCAGGAGCGTGGAGGCCATCGATGATTACGCCATGATGCGCGAGGCGGTCATGCGCAGGTACAGCCGTCTGGTCCGGGAAAATAAGCCCTTGCCGGACCTGATCCTGATCGACGGAGGCAAGCAGCATCTGCTGGCGGCTCAGGATGAGCTGGAAAAGCTGGGGCTGGATATTCCGATAACGGCTATAGCTAAAGTCGAAGAAAACGTGTATATTAAGGGAAAGGCTGATCCGGTTCAAATGACCGAGGATACCCCGGCCTTGAATCTGATCCGCAGGATAAGGGATGAGGCGCACCGTTTTTGCCGCAAGTATCATCTTCTCTTGCGCAAGAAAAAAACCTTCGAAGAAAAATGACCGTGACCCCGCTTGCCAGGAAAGTTTACCGGATAGTATCCCGCATCCCGATCGGCCAGGTGCGCACTTATAAATGGGTGGCTGAAAAAGCGGGAAATCCCGGAGCCAGCCGGGCCGTGGGCCAGATCTTAAAGCGCAATCCTTATCCTTTGATCATTCCTTGCCACCGGGTTATTAAAAGCGATAATAAAGTCGGAGGTTATGCCTTAGGGGTGAACAAGAAAAAGCAGTTTCTCAAGATAGAAAAGGAGATCTTAGAGTGTCTCGGGACCAGAAAATAAGAGGGGTTTTGTTTTATATCAGCTGCCTGGTGTTTTTTCTGGGGCTGCCTTTTATCCTGACTTACACCATGGGTTATAAGTTTGACCGCAGCACCCTTAAATTCACCCGCACCGGGCTTATTTCTTTAAAAAGCGAGCCCTCCGGAGCCGGCGTTTATCTGGACCAGGATTTGTTGAACGAAAAGACCCCCTGCAGTATCAACGAAGTCCTCCCGGGAACGCATCATATCGAGCTCCGATTAGAAGGTTATTATCCTTACTCCAGCGAAGTCCAGGTATTGCCCGGCAAAGTCAGCCGGATGGAAAAGATCATCCTTTTTCCTTTGCGTCCGGACGTGCAGCAGCTCAATAAAGAACGGATATCTTCTTTTTGGGTGGATGCTCCCCGGAATCTGGTCTATTACATCAATCTTGAAGACAGCGCGGTTTACCGGTCTGACCTGGACGGCGAGCATTTCAAGCTGGTGGCGAATTTCATTGCCCTGCGCCCGGCGTTAAAAAAATGGCTGTTCTCCCCCAACCGGCAAAAGCTGCTTTACTTCAACAGCCACCAGATCGGCTTGATCAATTTACAGCCGGAGGGCGAGGCTTTACCGCAGGAAGCGCAGTTTGTGATCAATTACCCCGCGGACAGCATCCAGGATATATTCTGGCATGGGGATAATTTCCATCTGATTGTTGCGGGAGAAAAAAAGATCTGTATTGTGGAGGCTAAGCCGCAGGCCGAGCCCTTCGTTCTGGCGAACTTGAACAAGCGCAATTCCTCGGTTTTTTACGACCCCCAGGAAGACCGCCTTTATTTTTCCGACTCTCAAAGGGCCGAAGACGGCAAGTTTTACGACAATATCTACAGGCTGGAATTAAAAACCAAGCTGTACCCTTTTAGGGACCTGATCCGCTTAAAATCAAATGACCGAGAACAAAAAGATTAAAAGAATCCTGGAGATTATACCGGGCGCGCTTTCCTGGACGATCATCCTGGGGCTGGTTTTCTTGGCAATGTTTAAGCCCGTGGTTTGCGCGGTGATCATTATCGTTTTTGATTTTTACTGGATCATCCGCACCGCATACCTGACCACGCTGCTGATAATGGCCCACCGCAAATTAATGAAGGACAAGAATAAGAACTGGTTAAGGGTCTGCGAAAAACTGAGCGCTAAATACGGCTGGGAAAGCATATATCATTTGGTCATTTTTCCCGTCTACAAAGAAGGAGAGGATGTTTTGCGTTCTTCCCTGGAAGCCCTGCGGGCCAGCCATTATCCGAAAGATAAGCTGATCGTGGTCATGGCTTTCGAAGAGCGGTATAAGCCTTCCCTAGAAACCGCGAAGATCATGGAAAAGGCGTTCCGCCAGGAATTCGCAGGATACCTGACCGTGTTCCATCCCGATAATTTAAGCGGAGAAAAACGTTTGAAAGGCGCAAATGCCACCTGGGCCGCCAAGATGGCCAAGGAATATCTGGAGGTCAGGCATATCCCGATCGACCGGGTGATCGTTTCCTGTTTTGACTCCGACACCTGCGTAGACCGGCAGTATTTCGGCTGCCTGACTTATCATTTTGTCACTAACCCCAGGCCGCACCAGGCCAGTTACCAGCCTGTTCCGGTGTATAATAATAATATTTGGCACGCGCCTTCTTTTGCCCGGATCGTGGAGATCAGCGCGTCGTTCTGCCAGCTTATCGAAAGCATGCGCCTGGAGAAATTCGTCACCTTCTCCAGCCACAGCATGAGCTTCAAGACCCTGGTGGATATCGACTATTGGCCCCGGGATATGATCTCCGATGATTCGGTGGTTTACTGGAAGGCCTATCTTTATTATAAAGGCGATTACCGGGTCATCCCCTTATATATTACGGTTTCAATGGATATCGCCTACAGCACCAATTTCTTCAAGACTATCGCTGTCCAGTATAAACAGAAAAGGCGCTGGGCCTGGGGTATCGAGAATTTTCCTTACGTGGTCAGCCGGTTTGTGAATACCCCGGATATTTCTTGGTTCAGGAAGGTCCGCAGGAGCTTTCATCTCCTGGAAGGCCATGTGACCTGGGCGATCTGGGCGACGATCATGGTGGTCATCGGGCCCCTGCCCATCCTTTTAGGCGGGTTTTTCTTTAACCAGATGCCTATAGGCTATAACCTCCCGCGGATTACCGGGATGCTGGTTAATTTCACTCTGATCACCAGCCTGGTCTGGATCATTCTGACCAGGACCATCCTTCCCCCGAGGCCTAAAGACGTGAAATGGTTTGTCAATGTCCTGATGTTCGCAGAATGGGCGATCGTGCCTTTTATCATCATCGTCGTCGGCTCAACGCCGGCTCTTGACGCTCAAACCAGGCTGATGCTGGCCAGATACATGGAATTTTCTTCTACGGAAAAATCCCGTAGAGTGGTATAATAAATGAACGCATGTTTTAGGAGCGCGTAGCGCGACTTAAAACATAAGCGTTCATTTATCCAGAGCACGCTAAAAGATTTCCAGAGAAATCTTTTAGCGTATATGCGAGGGAGAAAGTATTCAGCGACATAAGTTCCGGGTTAATGCGGAGGAAGGTATGACTATTTCGGATTATTTGAAAATGATGGTCGAAAAAGAGGCTTCGGATATGTTTTACCGCGCCGGGGGCACGGTGCGCATGCGGATTAACGGACAGGTCTTGCGGGTCGGCAACGAGATAATCAACATGGATGATATCGACGCCGCTTTGCAAACCCTGCTTTCCAAGGAGCTGCGCGATTTTTTCAGCCGCAATCTGGATATTGAATTCGCCTATTACTCCCCGGAACTGAGGCACCGTTTCAGGGTGAGTATTTTTACCCAGCGCAACTGGCCGTCGATAGTCATCCGCAACGTTCCGGCGGTGATCAAAGGGCTGGATGAGCTCAACCTGCCTTCGGAAGTGCTCAAAAAGCTGGCTTTGGAGCGCCGGGGGATAGTGCTTCTGACCGGGACCATGGGTTCGGGTAAGTCTACGACCATCGCCAGCCTGATCGAGCATATCAATATCAATTCCTATAAGCATATTTTTACCCTGGAAGAACCCATAGAAGCGACTTTTGAAGACAAGAACTCGATCATCAACCAGCGGGAACTGAACAAAGACGTTTCCAGCTACCAGTCGGCTTTGCGCTCTTTTACCCTGCAAAGCCCGGATGTCATTTATATAGGCAACATCCGCGACACCGAAACCATGGCCGCGGCTCTGACCATAGCCGAGACCGGAGTTCTGGTCTTAAGCACTTTGCATACGGTAAATGCTCCGCAGACAGTGGAGAGGATCATTAATTTTTTCCCTCCCCACCAGCACCAGCAGATCTGCACTCAGCTGTCGGTTTTGTTAAAAGGGATCATTTCGCTCAGGCTGATTCCGGTCAAGGAAGGAGCGGGGCGGATCCCGGCCTGCGAGATCATGCTTTTGACCCCCACTATCAGCCGCCTGATCCGGGAAAACAAGGTCTGGGAGATCACCAAATTCATTCAGGACAGCGAGATCTTCGGAATGCAGACTTTTGAGCAGGCTTTGCTCAAGTTCTGCAAGGAAGGAAAGATCACCGAGGAAGAAGCTTTGAGCTTCTGCGACAACAAGGACGAATTCATCCTGGCCTTAAAAGGGATTAAAAAACATTAAAAAGTATTAAAAAGCATTAAAAAGCGCCGGTTCTTAAAGATCCGATACAAAAAACTGAAAGATATATGCTGGACGAAATTAAAACCAAGCTTTCCAAGATAGCCGAGGATATCGAGAACCTCAGGGGGTATCTTTGACATCGATAACAAAAAGATAGCCATCGCGGAAATGTCTTCCCGGATGTCCGAGCAGGATTTCTGGAGCGAAGAAGATAATTCCACGAAAGTCGTCAAGCGGCTGAAGGTTTTCAAGTCTGTCGTGGAGCCCTGGGAGTCGGCTTTTCGCAAATACCGGGAGTTTGACGAGCTGCGGGATATCGCCCAGGAAAAAGACCAGGAGCTGCTCGCGGACCTCGGCCGGAACATCGACGCTCTTGCCGGCGAAGTGGCAAGGCTGGAGTTCAAGACCTTGCTCAGCGCCGAAAGCGATCCCAATAACGCCATCCTCAGCATCAATGCCGGAGCAGGAGGGACTGAGTCCTGCGACTGGGTGGAGATGCTTTTAAGGATGTATAGCCGTTGGGCCCAGTCCCGGGGCCACAGCTTAAAAACGATAGATATACTTTCCGGGGAAGAAGCCGGGATCAAAAATGTCACTATTCTTGTCGAGGGAGATTACGCTTACGGCTACCTGAAATCCGAGCGCGGGGTGCACCGGCTGGTGCGGATCTCTCCTTTTGATTCCAACAAGCGTCGGCATACTTCTTTTGCTTCGGTAGACGTGATCCCGGAGATCGAAGATGCGGCCCAGATAATGATCGAAGACCGGGATCTGGAGGTGGAAACATTCCGGGCTTCCGGAGCAGGCGGCCAGCATATGCAGAAAAGCGACACCGCCGTGCGGATCACCCATAAGCCTTCGGGGATCTCGGTGCAGTGCCAGAACGAACGTTCGCAGAGTCAGAACAAGCAGACCGCGCTTAAAGTCTTAAAAGCCCGGCTTTACGAGCAGCAGCAGTTAGAAAGAGAAAAAGAGCTGGAAAAGATCCGCGGCGAAGAAAAAAAGAAGATCGAGTGGGGGTCTCAGATCCGTTCTTATGTTCTCTATCCTTACACCCTGGTCAAAGATCACCGCACTGATTACGAAACAGGCAACTCCGCGGCGGTTTTAGACGGCGATCTGGATAAGTTCATGGAGGCGTATTTAAAAAGCCAAAAAGAAAAAAAATGACGGCCCGGAAGCGATATGCCCGGGGAGGAGAATATGCTGGGATTAATCAGGAAACTTAATTTAGAGGCTAAGCAGAACAAGATCAGGCGCAGTTATCCCGGGGTAAGCATGACCCTTCATCCCGAGATGCCCCTGTCGGCAATAAACGCCATGGTCCGTCTCTCGGGCATAGTAGATGCCGTGAATAAATTTGAGCCGCAACTGGAGAAATTATCGGATAATGAGCTCCGCCGGAAGACTGAGTTTTTCCGGGAGCATATTGCCGTAAAGAACAAGGAGCTGGAAGGCTCGATTCAGGAGCTGGAGGAGCTTCTTGGCTCTATTTCCATCCCCGAAGAAAAAGACAAGGTCAAAGAGAAGTTAAAGCTTACCCGTAATAAAGTCTTTGAGGAGATCCTGCCGGAGGCTTTTGCGGTGGTCCGGGAGGCTTCTACAAGGACTATCGGGTTGCGCCATTTTGACGTCCAGGTCGCCGGAGGGCTGATCCTGCACGAAGGCAAGATCTCGGAGATGGCAACCGGCGAGGGAAAGACCCTGGTCGCCACCATGCCGGCATATCTTAATTCGCTTTTAGGCCAGGGAGTGCATGTGGTCACGGTCAATGATTACCTGGCCCGGAGAGACCGGGAATGGATGGGGCCGATCTATGAGTTCCTGGGGTTAAGCGTAGGGGTGATCCAGCACGACCTGCCGGACAGCCAGCGCAAAGCCGCCTACGCCTGCGATATCACTTACGGGACCAATAACGAGTTCGGATTTGATTACCTGCGGGATAATATGAAATATTCCGTGGAAGATTTGGTCCAGCGCGGGTATTATTTCGCGGTGGTCGATGAAGTCGACTCGATCCTTATAGACGAAGCCCGGACACCTCTGATCATTTCCGGAGCAAGCGAGGAGTCCACGGATAAATATTATACCGCCCAGAAGTTCGCCGGCCAGCTGCGGGGCAGGATGGTCACCGACAACCAGGAGACCGACGCAAAATATAAAGGCCAGGACCTGACCGCGGGATTCGATTATACCGCTAATGAAAAATCGCATTCCATATCCTTGACCGAAGAGGGCGAGATCAGGATCGCCAGGCTCTGGGGTGTGGATAATCTGCACAGCCTGGAGACAATGGAGTATAAGCATCATATCAACCAGGCGCTGCGGGCCAAGGAATTCTTCAAGCGCGACCGCGAATACATCGTCAAAGACGGGCAGGTCATCATTGTCGACGAGTTTACCGGAAGGCTGATGCCCGGGAGGCGCTGGTCCGACGGCCAGCATCAGGCTATTGAGGCTAAAGAGGGGCTGAAGATCGAGCAGGAAAATCAGACTTTGGCCACGATCACTTTTCAGAATTATTTCCGCATGTACGAGAAGCTCGCCGGGATGACCGGCACCGCTTACACCGAAGCCAACGAATTCAAATCAATTTACAAGCTCGATGTGGTTACTTTGCCCACGAACCGTCCGCTGATCCGGGCCAACTACCCGGACCTGGTCTACAAGACCGAAGAAGAGAAATTTAACGCGGTGGTAGGGGAAATAACTGAGCTCTACAATAAGGGCCGGCCGGTCCTGGTCGGGACCATCACTATAGACAGGTCCGAGGCTCTGGCGGATATGCTTAAACGTAAAGGCATTCCTCATCAGGTGCTTAATGCCAAGTTCCACGAAATGGAAGCCCAGATCGTGGCCCAGGCCGGAAGGTTTCAGGGGGTGACCATTGCCACCAACATGGCCGGCCGGGGCACCGATATTTTATTAGGCGGGAATTCCGATTTCATGGCCAAGTCGGTGATCAGGCAAAAGGCCGCAGCCGGAGAAGAGTCTGGGTCGGATGATTTCAAGGCGCTCCTCCAGAAGTATAAAAAAGAAACCGACGAGGAACACCGCAAAGTTGTGGATCTGGGAGGATTGCATGTCCTGGGGACCGAACGCCATGAAGCCAGAAGGATCGACAATCAGCTCCGCGGCCGCTGCGGCCGCCAGGGCGATCCCGGATCTTCGAGGTTTTATGTTTCTTTTGAAGACGATCTGATGCGCATGTTCGCTCCGGATTGGATCCTTAAGCTGCTGGAAGGGCTGGATACCGGCGGAGAGCCTCTTACTCTGAAAGAGGGGCATATGGCCAAGATGATCTCTAAATCCATTGAAACCGCCCAGCGCCGGGTCGAGCAGCATAATTTTGAGATCCGCAAGCAGCTTTTGGAATACGACAACGTGATGAGCAAACAGCGGGAAGTCATCTACAGCCAGCGTCGCCAGATCCTGGAAGGCGCGGCGCTCAAGGACGAAATATTGTCCATGGTCGAGCGGATAGTGGCCGGGACGGTGGCCCAGTACGCCAAAGAAGATAGATCGGAAGAGCACA
>JBFZAG010000090.1:0-9912 GCA_041309145.1 Candidatus Omnitrophota bacterium
AGCTTTGCCTGAAACTGCTTAAATCCGCTTATGAAAAAAAACAAAAAAGCTGACGGGCGCCGGGACGATTATAAATTGGATAAAGAGCTGTTGGCCAAGGTCATCGCGGTAGCGGTCCTGGTTTCTTTGGCTGTCACTTTGTATCAGCGGATCAAGCGCTACGATTATTTCCGGATCAACGAGGTGATCGTCCGCCAGGGCAGCAATATCATCCAGGATGAAAGAAATTTTAATTATCTTAAGGGGCGCAATATTTTCGATCTGGACCTGGCCCGGGAGACCCGGAATGTTTCTTACTCCTACCCCAGTTATCAGAAGATCAGGATAACCAGGTTTTTTCCGGATCATCTGGTGGTGGATTTTTTCAAGCGGGAGCCGCTGGCTTGCATCAGGTCAAGCCGGAATTTTTATATTGACGAGAACCTGGTCCTTTTCGAACTTCCGGAGAACGCGGCCATAGCCGATCTGCCGGCTGTCACCGGAGTGGATAAATATGTCTCAGGGGCCAAATACGGGACTAAGTGCGTTTCGCCGGCCGTGGTCTCGGCTTTAAACATCATCAAGCAAATGCGGGAAAACCGGGTCTTTAATCTCTACAAGATCAGGAAGCTGGATGTTTCGGGCCCCAGTAACTCCGCGACGATTTTTCTTGTCAGCGTTTCCGCCGGGGATTATACTAAAACAGGCTTTGTAGCTCCGGAACAGCTCTTGGAGGTAAAGCTGGGCTGGGAAGATATCCGCAACAAGCTGGCGCTTTTAGCAACTTTACTTGCGCAAGTCAAAAACAATATCTATAATATTGAATATATCGATCTGCGGTTCAAAGATCCGGTGATAAAATTTAAAGAAAGAGATTAATTCAATGGGAAAAAATTACGTTTGCGGCCTGGATATCGGCACCAGCAAGATCTCCGCCTGCGTGGCGGAGATCAGGAAGAACAGAGTCTGGGAATTGTTTTTCGAGTCCGGGCAGTCCCGGGGGCTCAAAAAAGGCTCGGTGGTCGATTCCGTTGAACTGGTGGAAAGCGTAGGAAAAGTCCTCAGGTCGCTCAAAGCCAAGTCCGGGATCAATATAAAAAGCGTCCAGACCAACATTTCGGGAGCCGACGTGCTCACCAAGCACTGCCGGGGGATCATTCCTTTGGCGGAACGGGGCAATAAAGTCATAACTTCCCTGGATGTGAATAATGTCGTCGGCCAGGCTTTTATCCTGGGATCGACCATTGAAGATGAAGTGATCCATCAGATCCCTTTCAGCTTCACCGTTGATAACAAAACGGACATTGCCAACCCCGTGGGATTGTACGGCCATAAGCTGGAGGTCGATCTTTATCTGGTTTGCGCCAAGCTTTCCAGCGTGCAGACCATAAATTACGCGGTCCACCAGGCTGGCTATGATGTCAAAGAGATCTTTTTTTCCGGACTGGCTACCGGCGAAGCGGTGCTTGACGAGGAGCTCAAAAAAGGGGTGAACATACTCTGCGATATCGGCAGCGATATAACCGAGATAATTATTTTTAAAGACGGTTTACTGCGGGACATTAAGATGCTTTTTTGGGGAGGCAGCGATTTGACCCGCGCGCTTGCGGAAGGGCTGAACATACCTTTCGAGCTGGCCCAAGAGATCAAGATCTCATCCGGCACCCTGGATGACCGCCAGACCGCAAACGATGACCATCAGATCCTGGTCAAGAACGAAAACGACTACCAATCCATCAAGAAAAAGCAGGTGGCGGACATCCTTCAGGCCAAGACCAAGTCCTTGTGCCTTTCCCTGAAAGACACCGTGGAAAAGGCCGCAGCCCTGAACGAGATCAGCCATTTTGTGCTTACCGGAAGGACCATCCTTCAGGAAGGTTTTCTGGAAATGCTGGAAGCCGACCTCGGGATCCCGGTGGAATTCGCCAGGATCCGCGACCCCCAGTTCGGACCCCTGGTCAATAAAGATCCCGCTTTAGCCGGCAGAAAATATTTGACCTATGTCACGGCAATAGGCCTGGTCTGCAAGCAATTGAACGGTTATCACCCTCAAATCCTGAACAGCCCTAAATCCAGCCGCAACCCCCTCATAAAAGCCGTGAACAAGCTGAAAGAAGTTTATTTCGAATATTTTTAGATAGATTTAAACCTCTTTGTTAGTCAGCTAAAATTAAAATAAATTGAAACTTTTTCCGTTTTTCCGCGTTTAACTAAGTGGAGAAGGGAAAGGACTTAAAAAAGCATGCAAAACATGACTGACCAAGAGCTGATGTTGAGTTACCAGGAGGGCAACATGCTGGCTATGGACGAATTCCTCAGGCGCTATAAGAACCCGATCTACCATTTTGTTCTGCGCTTGAGCTGGAATCCCTCGGAAGCCGAGGATATCACCCAGGAAGTGTTCCTGAGGCTGCACCAGCACAGGAATGATTACCGGCCCATAGCCAAATTTTCCACCTGGTTGTTCACCATCGCCCATAATCTGAGTGTGAGCAGGCTGCGCCAAAAGAAATGGCCGATCAGCTGGCCGAGAAAAAATGACGAGTCAGAGGAGTTAATGGATTTTGAAAGTCCGGATCCTTCTCCCAGAGAAGCAGCAGCGGATCAGGAAGTTTCACAGAAGATAAAAGAATGTATTCAAGGCCTTCCCTTTCTCCAGAAAGAAGCCTTGGTTTTAAGAGAGTACCAGAAAATGGATTACCAAGACATATCAAAAATATTAAACAAACCCTTAAGCACAGTCAAAAACCTGATTCACCGCGCCAGGATGAATCTTAAAGATAAACTTATCTCTTCTTTGGAAGAGGTAAGGGGAGGAACAGATGTTTAGAAGCCATGTCTTGAAGGAATTGAGCGCTTATCTGGATAACCAGCTTTCCGATAAAGTGAAAGTGAAAGTGGAAAAGCACCTCGCTGATTGCGCCGGCTGCCGGGAAGAATTATCCAGGTTGAAGCAAATATCCGAGCAATTAAAGGCTTGGCAGACTCCTGATCTCGGAGAAGATTTTGACGCTAGAGTCAGGCATCAGATCGTGCTGGGGGAACTGGAAAAAGGAGAGGTTAAAATGGAAAGAAAACTTACTTCTAAATGGATCCCCTCAAGCGCGTTAGTCGCGCTTTTACTGGTAGTGGTTATTGGAGGACAGTTTTATGTTAAAAGAGGCTGGGAAGGAAAATTAAAGACCGCTTCAGATGACATGGGAATTCAGGGGAGAACTACTTATGCTCATACGGCAAACGCGGTCAATTCTAAGAAAGGCAGCGAAGCTCTTTCCCATTGGGTGCACAATGCAGGTGTAGATCTGTATGAAGCCGGAAACGAGTACGAGCCTTATTATGCTGAGAGTCAAAAACCTGTTGCAGAGCGCGTCGCAAAATGGTCAGGATCGGCAGACGCAACGGTGAACAGGCCTGCAAGCGGAGCGCCTCTGGCGGAGCAACCAGTTGATGCCGGAGAAGGCTCGGTGATCGTGGTTTATCCGGTTTTGCCGGCTACTGCCCAGGGAGAGAAAGTCATCCGCGATGCCCGGATAATGTTAGAGGTCGCTGACGGCACAGAGGCCTATAAAAAGGCTTTAAAAGTCTGCCAGGAATTAGGCGGTTATTTATCCTCATCCAAGTTCTATAAGGATAACGAAGGCCGGGAAGCCGGAACGATCATCATGCGTATCCCTAAAGACAAATTCGGCATAGCCCAGGAGCAGCTCTCGACTTTAGGCAAAGTGGAGGATATCACTACCGATAGCAAAGATGTCACCCAGGAATACAACAGTCTCAAGACCCAATTGGATACTGTGAAGATTATATACGATAAGATGCTGGAAGCTTTCAAGAAAAGGCAGGTGACTATTCCGGATGCGATAAGGCAGGAATCCGAGTTAGCTCCGATCCGTTCCAAGATGGAGAATTTAACCAACAGGATCGCACAGCTGGATAACGCAATATCCTTTACCACTGTTACTCTGCGTTTCCATGAGCCGAATGTTTCGGAAAAAACTTTAAGGGAAAGCAGGAATATCATCAAAGAAAGCCTGATCACCGCTAAGATCAACTTTATCAAATTCATGGCGAATATTATCCCTAACGCTATAACCATAGCGGTCTGGGTTATTATTTTCCTGGGAGCGGTTTTGTTGGTCAGTTTCTTGAGCGCCCGTTTATTTAAAAAAGAATAACCGAATGATCCGCGATAAGGCCGGGAAGCTTATTCTGATCTCATCCCCGGCCTTATTGTTTTTCATTGACCGCACATTTTCGTGCGGTATAATAGGCTGTTCAATAAAAACACCTCAAAGGTTCAAGTGTCGGTGATCAGAGAGAATATCCTCAAAATCAAAGAAAAAATAAATTCTTCCTGCGCTAAAGCCGGAAGGTTAAGCAATGAAGTTACCCTGGTTTGCGTAAGCAAGAACCGTTCTTTTGAAGATATTCAAGAAGTTTTAAAAGCGGGAATTACAGATATCGCGGAAAACAAGGTCCAGGAGGCGCTTGTCCACCATAAAGCGATAGAAGATGCTTCCTGCGGCCGGCAAATAAAGTGGCACATGGTCGGCCATTTGCAGACCAATAAAGTCAAAGAGGCGGTGAAGATCTTTGATCTGATCCACTCGGTGGACAGCCTGCGTTTGGCCCAGGAGATAAATGCTCAGGCCGCTAAAAACAGCAAGATTCAGGATGTGCTTATAGAAGTCAATACTTCCGCGGAAGTAAGCAAGTTCGGGATAAATCCCGTTCAGCTTGAGGAATTGGTAAAAGCGATAGCGGAATTGAAAAATGTCCGGCTGCTGGGATTGATGGCCATGGCTCCGGCAAGGGAAGATCCTGAGACCGCCCGGCCTTATTTCCGTAAATTGGGCGAACTTAAAGAAGAAATAAACCAACTTTGCGGTAAGGATAGAATCAGCGTTTTAACGGAGCTTTCCATGGGCATGAGCGATGATTTTCAAGTCGCCGTGGAAGAAGGTTCGACCATGGTCCGTATCGGCCGGGCTGTTTTTGAGGGGGCAATATCATGAAGATCGGGATCCTTGGTTTCGGGAATATGGGCGCGGCTATCGCCGAGCGCTTAAAGCTTAAATACGAGATTTTCGTTTTCGATAAAGATGCGGTTAAAACTAAAGGCCTGGCCGGGGTAGCTGTAGTCAAAAGCCTGGAAGAGCTGGTTGATTCCGCCAGCGCTATGGTCTTGGCCGTAAAACCTCAGGACCTGGATAAGTGCCTGGAAGAGATCAAAAAGCATGATCAACTGCATTTGATCATTTCCATCGCCGCCGGGATTCCGACATCGTTTCTTGAATCGCGATTGGGGAATAAATCAGTGGTCCGGGTTATGCCTAACCTTCCGGTAAAAGTCGGCGCGGGAATGATCTGCATTACCCGCGGCAAATACGCCACCAATATCGACATGTCTTTTGCCCAGACTTTGTTCAGCCGGATGGGAAAGATCCTGGTCATAGAGGAAAAAATGATGGACGCGGTGACCGCGGTTTCCGGAAGCGGCCCGGGATTTTTGTTTGACTTGCTTGACAATACCCCCAAAACGGAATGGGATAAGTTTGTCCGGGAGGAGTTTATTCCTAAATTCGGCTCTGCCGCTGTACAGATCGGATTTACCCCGGAGCAGGCTCAGCTTCTGGCGGAAACTACCGCTAACGGGAGTATAAAATTGCTGCAGGAATTAAAAGCCTCCGCGGGGATCCTCAAGCTCCGCGTGGCTTCTAAAGGCGGGACCACGGAAGCCGGCCTTTCGGCTTTAAAGGGAAAAATCGATAATCTGGAACTGGCGGTCAGGGCGGCGCTGGCGCGCTCCGAAGAATTGTCCAGGAAATAAATCAGGTTTAAACCAGGAAAGGCAAGATCCATGGGAAAGATCGGCATCATCGGAGGAAGCGGGCTTTATCAGATAGAAGGTTTCCAAAACGTCAAAGAGATCGCTGTCAGCACTCCTTTCGGAAAGCCTTCGGATAAATTAACGGTAGGAACTTTGGAAGGAAAAGAAGTGGTTTTTCTGCCCCGCCACGGCCGGGGCCACCGGCTCAATCCCAGCGAAGTAAACTACCGGGCGAATATTTACGCCATGAAAAAACTCGGGGTGAGCGCGATCCTTTCGGTCACCGCCTGCGGAAGCCTCCGGGAAGATCTCAAGCCTTTGGATTTCGTGCTCCCTGACCAGTTCGTTGACCGGACCAACCAGGCCAGGTCTATGACTTTTTTTGAAAAAGGCATCGTGGCCCACGTGAGTTTCGCTGACCCGGTCTGCCTGGCCTTGCGCCGGATAGTCCAGAAGGGGATAAAGGACCTCGGGCTTAACGCGCATTTTAACGGGACTTACCTTAATATGGAGGGGCCGGCATTTTCCACCCGCGCGGAATCCAATCTTTACCGCTCCTGGGGGATGGATATTATCGGCATGACCAATATGTCCGAGGCGAAACTGGCCCGGGAAGCGGAGATCTGTTTTGCCACTCTGGCTTCGATCACCGATTACGATTGCTGGTACAAGTCCGAGGAAGAAGTGACCCTGGATATGGTCATGCAGAATTTTTTCAAGAACGTGGAGAATTCCCGCAAGATCATCAAAAAAGTGATCAGGGATATCCCGGAAGATCTGGGGTGCTCCTGTTCTTGCGCTGTGGCTAACGCCATAGTCACGGATAAGAAATTGATCCCGGCCAAAGTCAAAAAAGACCTGCAGCCGATAATCGGCAAATACATTTCTTGATCTATAACCAGTTCAACTGACCTATGGAATACAAAGACACTCTTAATCTGCCCAAGACTGATTTTCCGATGAAAGGCGACCTGCCCAAACGCGAGCCTGAATTCTTGAAAATCTGGCAGGAAAAAGATATTTACAAGCTTATCCGCAAGAAATCCCAGGGCAAACCCAAGTATGTCCTGCACGACGGCCCGCCTTACGCTAACGGCAATATCCATATCGGCCACGCCCTGAACAAGACTCTCAAGGATTTCGTGGTCAAATACAAGACCATGCGCGGGTTTGATTCTCCCTATGTGCCGGGCTGGGATTGCCACGGTTTGCCGGTGGAACACGCTTTGCTCAAAGAGTTGAAGATCAGCAAGCACCAGATAAACCTGGCGGATTTCCGCAAAAAAGCCCATGAGTACGCTTTGAAATACGTCGATCTTCAGCGCGAAGAATTCAAGCGGCTGGGAGTTTTCGGAGAATGGGAAAACCCCTATCTCACTTTAAGCCGTGAGTACGAAGAAGGGATCGTTTCCTCTTTTGCCGCACTGGTCAAGAAAGGCTATGTTTACCGGGGATTAAAGCCGGTGAACTGGTGCCATAAATGCGAGACCGCGCTGGCCGAGGCGGAAGTGGAATACGAAGATCATACTTCTCCGTCTATTTACGTCAAATTCAAACTGGAAGAGTCTAAGGGCTTTGCCGAAGACAGTTACCTGGCGATCTGGACCACGACCCCCTGGACTTTGATCGCCAATGTCGCGGTAGCCGTCAACCCCGATTTTATTTATTCCTATATCAAGACCGGAAAAGGCAATCTGATCATCGCCGATGTCCGGCTGCAGGTTCTGGAAAAAATGGGCATCCTGGAATACGAGGTGATCAGGCAGATCAAAGGTAAAGAGCTGGAAAACCTGGTTTATACCCATCCTATGCTTTCGCGTCAAGGCAAGGTGGTCCTGGCCGGCTATGTTTCCTCGGAAGACGGCACAGGCCTGGTGCATACCGCTCCCGGACACGGCGCCGAAGATTTCCTGACCGGGCTAAAATACAAGCTGGATATCGTCATGCCTGTGGACACTAAAGGCCATTTTGACGCCAGCGCCGGAGAATTCAAAGGCATTCATGTCTATGACGCCAATAAGCTGATCATCGAAAAGCTCCAGAGCCTGGGGGCGTTGCTTTTATCGGAAAATCTCCAGCATTCTTATCCCCATTGCTGGCGCTGCAAAAAGCCGGTCATCTTCCGGGCCACCAACCAGTGGTTCCTCAAGATCGACCATGAGAATCTCCGTCAGAAAGTGCTTAAAGAGATCGCCGAGAAGATCGTTTTTATCCCGGCAGCCGGAAAAGAACGCATTGCGGCCATGGTCGAGCTGCGGCCGGACTGGTGCCTGTCCCGCCAGCGCTATTGGGGCGTGCCTATACCGTCGGTGATCTGCAAAAATTGCGGTGAAGAGTTTCTTGATTTGCGCGTCATCGAGCAATTCAGGAAGTTCGTGGAAATTGAAGGCACGGATTGCTGGTTTGTCCGGGACATCAAGGATTATCTGCCGGAGGGTTTCAGCTGCGTTAAATGCAAGGCAAAAGATTTTTCCAAAGGAGTCGATATCCTGGATGTCTGGTTTGATTCCGGGGTGAGCCATCAGGCGGTCCTGCGTAAAAGAAAAGAGCTGGGGTTTCCCAGCGCTTTATATCTGGAAGGCTCTGACCAGCACCGCGGCTGGTTCCAGTCATCGCTCATCCCGTCCATTTGCATCGAGGGCGTTTCCCCGTTTAAAAGCGTTCTGACCCACGGCCATGTTGTCGACGCCGAGGGCAAAAAAATGTCCAAGTCGATGGGCAATGTCATCTCTCCCCAGGAGATAATCAAAAAATCCGGAGTGGATATTATCCGTCTCTGGGTGGCTTCCAGCGATTACAACGAGGATATCCGGATCTCAGAACAGATCCTGCTGCGGCTTTCTGAAGCTTACCGGAAGATCCGCAATACCGCCAAATTCATCTTAAGCAATCTTTACGATTTTGATCCCGATAAGGACAGGACCGGGTACGGCAAATTGAAAAAGATCGACCGGTGGATACTCTGGAGGATGGAAGCCGTCTTGAAAAAAGTGGAACTCGCTTACGACAGCTTTGAATTCCAGAAGGCTTATAAGACGATCTATGATTTCTGCAACGAGGACCTTTCCATGTATTACCTGGATATGGCCAAAGGCAGGCTTTATACCGCGGCGGCGGATTCCCCGGAGCGCCGGGCCTGCCAGACCGCGCTTTACGAGGTGGCCAATGTCCTGGCCAGGATCATGGCCCCGATCCTGGCCTATACCGCGGAGGATATCTGGCAGTACGCGCCTAAAGAAAGCCGGGACAAGACAGCTGCGAGCGTGCATCTTCTGGACTGGCCCAAAAGCAATCCCGAGTTCGCTCAGGAAGCGGCGCAAAAGAACATCAATGAAGAATTGCTGCCGATAATCGGATTGATCCCCGCGGTCACCAAAGCGCTGGAAGCCAAGAGGGTAGAAGGTCAGATCGGTTCTTCATTCGACGCCAAAATAAATCTGTTGACAAAAGGCCGTTCTTGGGCTAAATTTTTAGAAAGCTTGCAAGGGGATTTACCTGAGATCTTCAAGGTGTCCCAGGTGGCGATAAAGAATGTCGATCTCTTTGATCCCGGGGAGATAGTCGGGCCTGATCTTCCGGATATCGGGATCAAGGTGGAAAAAGCCGAGGGCCAGAAATGCCAGCGCTGCTGGAACTATTCCGGTTCCGTCGGCGAAAACCAGGAGCATAGTTCGCTCTGCGCTAAATGCCTGCAGGCCGTGACTACGCTAAACCGCACTGCCACAGAGGAGAAATAAATTGAAAAACAAACTAAACAAAAAAGAGCTGACAGAGTACAAGAAATTGATCGTCAAGCGCAAGAGCGAGATCCTGGACGCCATCGAACGGATCTCGGAGGACACCCTCAAGAAATCGCAGAAAGACGCCTCGGGAGACATCTCGGGATATACTTTTCACATGGCTGACGTGGCCACGGACAACTATGACCGGGAATTTTCGCTGGGGCTGGCTTCCAATGACCGGCAATCCCTTTATGAATTGGACGACGCGATCAAGAGGATCGAAGAAGGCACTTTCGGGGTGTGCGAAGAATGCAAAACCCTTTTGACCAAAGCCAGGCTAAAGGCCCTTCCTTACGCCCGCCTTTGCCTGAAGTGCCAGCA
>JBFZAG010000091.1:0-6789 GCA_041309145.1 Candidatus Omnitrophota bacterium
CCAACGTTGATTTCGCCAGAATTGAACTGGCTTCTAACATCCATACCTTTGAAGTTTTGAAGGCGCATAAACTGGTCATCACTAAAAACGGCCTGCGCGATCTGGTAAAAAGGCTAAAATAGAAAGTTAAAATAAATGGCGAATTCTAATTACGACGTAATAAAAGCACTGATCAGGACGGAAAAATCCACGGTTTTCGAGCCGCTGGGAAAATATCTCTTTTTGGTGGCCATGTCCTCCAATAAGACCGAGATCAAAAAAGCGGTAGAGGCGATCTACAAGGTCAAGGTCGAGTCTGTGAATACTTCTATCTACCGGGGAAAAATGAAGCGGGTAAGGTATCAGGTGGGAAAGACCGCGGATTTTAAAAGAGCTATAGTTACCCTCAAGGCGGGGCAGAAGATCGACGTAGGTTAAACAAAGTCACACGTCACAAGGTCACACGTCACAAAGTCACCTGCTACCGGCAGGCAGGCAAGTAAAGGAAAAAATGGGAACGATAAAATTCAAACCGACAACACCTTCAAGACGGCACATGATCGGCCATGACTTTAAGGAGATCACTAAAGATGAGCCGGAGAAATCCCTGCTGTCCCCCGTAAAAAAGACAGGCGGCAGAAACTCTTACGGCCGCATAACCATGAGGCACCGCGGCGGCGGCCATAAAAGGATGTACCGTGCGGTGGATTTCAAGCGGGACACCAGGGATGTGGCCGGCAAGATCACAGCTATAGAATACGATCCTAACCGGACTTGCCGCATCGCGCTGGTCGAGTATCCCGGCAATATCAAAAAATACATTATCGCTCCGGTAGGCTTAAGGGTCGGAGATCAGGTCGTTTCCAGCGAGGACAAAAATACCGAGATCAAAGAAGGAAACTGCATGTCTTTGCGCAATATCCCCCAGGGGACCATGATCCACAATATCGAGCTGGTAAAAGGAAAAGGCGGACAGATCGTCAGGTCCGCGGGGACTTCGGCCCAGATCATGGCCAAGGAAGAGCCGTTTGCCCATATCAAGATGCCTTCGGGAGAGATCAGGCTGATCAACCTCGATTGCCACGCTACGATCGGCCAGGTTTCCAATGTCGACCATGACGCGGTGATCCTGGGAAAAGCGGGAAAGTCCCGCTGGCTGGGAAGAAGGCCGCAATCAAGAGGCTCGGCGATGAACCCGGTCGACCATCCCCATGGCGGCGGAGAAGGAAAAGCCGGCCAGGGTAACCCTCATCCGGTCTCCCCGTGGGGTATGCCGACTAAAGGATACCGCACCCGTAACCGCAGAAAGTATTCGAACCGATATATCGTCAAAAGGAGAAGGTAATTTATGCCACGCTCAGTAAAAAAAGGCCCGTTTGTAGAAGAGAAATTATTGAAGAAAGTCGAAGATGCCCGCAGGACCGGAACTCGGCAGGCCATCAAGACCTGGTCGAGAAGGTCAACCGTGGTCCCTGATTTCGTCGGCTTGACTTTCGCGGTATACGACGGCAAAAAACACGCTCCGGTATTCGTGACCGAGAATATGGTCGGCCATAAGCTGGGCGAGTTCGCTCCGACCCGGATATTCCGCAAACACGGCGGCGTGAAAGCCAAGAAAGCGGCGGAGAAGACTTAAACAAGGTCATAAGTCACAAGGTCACAAGTCACACGTAAATACGGGATAAAATAAAATGATAGTAAAAGCTGAAAATAAGCATATCAGAATATCGCCGCCGAAAGTAAGGCAGGTAATGGACCTTATCAGGGGCAAGGACGTGGCTCAGGCCGAAGCGATCCTCTTGAATATCAATAAACGTCCTAAAGACCCGATCCTGAAGATCCTGAAATCCGCTGTGGCTAACGGCAAAGTAAAAGGTTTTACCGCCGAAAAGCTGTACATTTCCAAGATCATCTGCAATGTCGGGCCGGTATGGAAAAGGTACAAAGCCGCGGCCTTCGGGAGGGCGACCCCCATCAAGAGAAGGACGGCGCACATAAAGATAGAGCTTGATCTGAAGTCATGAGAAGGCACCCGGCGCTAACCGGAATTGCGCCGGTATGGGCCTCTGCCCGACACCCGGCGCTAATCAGGCGCCCGACGCTAATAGGAATTGCGTGGGCATCCGCCTTGCGGCAAAGAATCGCGCCGGCGGGACATATGTATATAAAGGAGTTTTAATGGGACAAAAAGTACATCCGTTCGTGCAAAGAATCGGCTTGATCAGGAACTGGCAGAGCCGGTGGTTCGCCAATCCCCAGGATTACCCGCGGTTCATCGAAGAAGATTACAAGATCCGCAAACTTATTTTCGCCAAGTTCAAACTGGCGGCCGTAGCCAGGGTGATCATCGAAAGATTATCCGAGAAAGTAAAGATCAAGATCTGTTCGGCCCGGCCGGGGATCATCATCGGACGCCACGGCGCGGACATCGAGAAGCTCCGCGAAGAATTGAACGGACTGGTAAAAAAAGAAGTGGCCATCGATATCGAGGAGATCAAAGAGCCCTCCCAGGACGCTCAGCTGGTGGCTTTCAATATTATTACTCAGATTGAGAAAAGGATCGCTTTCCGCCGCGCGGTCAAAAGGGCGCTGGAGCAGACGATGATGGGCGGGGCCAAAGGGGCCAAGATCTGCGCCGCCGGAAGGCTGGACGGAGCGGAAATGTGCCGCGTCGAAACTTACAAGCAGGGGAAAGTGCCTCTGCAGACTTTGCGCGCGGATATCGATTACGGCTTTGCCGAAGCATTTACCACTTACGGATTGATCGGAGTGAAAGTCTGGATCTTTAAAGGGGAGATCCTGAAAAAGAAAATAATCAAAAATAAACCTGCCCAGGAAAAAGAAGAGATAGTCGCGGCTTAATAATATATTCAGGAGAAAAGAGAGAGCGCTATGGTAATGATGCCTAAAAGAGTAAAATACCGCAAACCGATCAAAGGCCAGCGCAGAGGCGTGGCCACTCGGGGAGCTAATCTGGTATTCGGCGAATACGGGCTGAAAGTACTGGAAAACGGCTGGATCAAGAACTCCCAGATCGAAGCCGCGCGAGTGATCCTGGCCCGCCAGCTGCACAAAGGCGGAAAGCTTTGGATCAGGGTATTCCCCGATAAAGCCATTACCAAGAAACCCGCGGAAGTCCGCATGGGCAAAGGTAAGGGCGATATCGACCATTGGGTTTGCGTGGTCAAAAGAGGCCGGATCCTGTTTGAGCTGGGCGGAATCCCGGAAGAGTATGCCCGGATCTGTTTCAGGCTGGTGGCGTATAAACTTCCTTATAAAACAAAATTTGTCACTAGAACCGGCGGTGCATAGTCCTATGAAAACAAAAATAAAAGATCTTCGCAATCTTTCAGTCGACGAACTTCTCCAGAAACAAAATTCCCTCAAAGAGGAATTGTTCAAGCTTAATCTGCAGCGCTACGGCTCCAGGGTGGATAAGCCGCATATGTTTTCCTTGATCAGAAAGGATATCGCCCGGATAAACACGCTTTTGAACGAAAAAAAAGAGAAAATAAAATCCAGGAAAGAGAAGAAAAATGGCTAATCAAAAGGGAATAATCGGCACGGTGATCTCCGACAAGATGAACAAGACTATAGTCGTAAGGACTATGCATAAATCCAAGCATCCGGCATATTCCAGGGTCATCAAAAGGTTCAATAAATTCAAGGTCCATGACGAAAAAAACAGCGCTAAGATCGGCGACCTGGTCCAGATAGTCGAGACCAGGCCTTTATCGAAGGAGAAAAATTTCCGGCTGGTCAAGATCGTCAAAGCCGCTGCTCAACAGTTCGAACTAAAGGAAGAGATAAAATGATCCAGCTAAGAACAGTTTGCGACGTTGCGGACAACACCGGGGCCAAAAAGGCTTCCATGATCGGGATACTGGGCAGAAGGGGGCGGGTTTACGCCGAAATAGGCGACGTGATCAAGGTCAATATCAAAGAAGCGTCCGCTGACGCTACGGTCAAAAAGGGAACGGTTGGCCGGGCAGTCGTGGTCCGGACCAGACAGCTGATCCGGCGCACGGACGGGACCATGGTCCGTTTCGACCGCAATGCCGTGGTTTTTATCGATCCCCAGAACAATCCTATGGGCACTCGTGTTTTCGGGCCGGTGGCCCGCGAGTTAAGGGATAAAAATTTCAGCAAGATCATCTCGCTTGCTCCGGAGGTTATTTAATGTTAAAGCTTAAAAAGGGCGATACCGTTGTGGTGTTGAAAGGCAAGGACCGGGGAAAGAAAGCCAAAGTTCTGAACATTTTTCTGGCTAAGCAAAAAGCCCTGGTCGAAGGCATAAACTTGGTAAAAAAACACAGGCGCCAGACCCGCCAGGACCAGAAAAGCGGGATCGTTTCGATCGAAGCGCCTATAGCTCTGGCCAACCTCATGGTTTTTTGCAAGGCCTGCAACAGGGGCTCGAGGATAGAGTTCGTAAAAAACCAGGATAACACTAAATCCAGGGTCTGTAAAAAATGCAAAGGGGTTTTATAAAATCATGATACCTAGATTATTGGAAAAATACAGGAATGAGATCGTGCCGAAGATGGTTGAGACTTTCAGCCTGAAGAACAAAATGGCCGTGCCGAAACTGGAAAAGATCGTCGTTAACATGGGGGTGGGGGAAGCCCTTACGGATATCAAGATCCTGGATAAGGCCGCTGAAGAAATGGGTGTTATTACCGGCCAGAAGCCGATCATCCGCAGAGCTAAGATCGCTATTTCGAATTTCAAGATCAAAGAGGGAAACCCTATCGGATGCAAGGTGACCTTGCGCAAGCATAAGATGTACGAGTTTTTAGACCGGCTGGTAAGCGTGGCTTTGCCGCGTATCCGGGATTTCCGCGGAGTCCCGTTGGACTCTTTCGATCAGGCGGGCAATTACGCCCTGGGGCTTCCTGACCAGACCATATTCCCGGAGATCGAGTATGACCGGATCACCAGGGTCCAGGGGATGGACATCATATTTGTGATCAAGAACTCAAAGAGCAAAGAGCAGTCCCGGGAATTACTTAGGCTTTTTGGCATGCCTTTTAAGGAGAAGGAATAAAGATGGCGAAGACTTCGCAGATTAACCGATGGAAAAGAACACCCAAGTTTTCTACCCGTAAATACAACCGCTGCCCGATCTGCGGGCGCTCCGGCGGCTTTTTGCGCAGGTTCAAGCTCTGCCGGATCTGTTTCCGGGAGCTGGCCTGGCAGGGGCTTATCCCCGGAATAAAAAAAGCCAGCTGGTAATTCATAAATATTCGAGATGCGGCTGTTTGGTTAAATCAAATAACGCTCTCGACGATAATCAGATAACACAGGAGTTTAAATGTCTAGAACCGATTTGATCGCTGAAGTATTCACCCGGATCAGGAACGCCCTTATGGCCAAGAAGGAAAATCTGGATGTTCCGTCTTCCACGATGATCCTGGCGATCCTGGGTATTCTCAAAAGAGAGTCTTATATCGATGATTTCAAAGCAATACAGGACAAGAAGCAGGGCACGGTCAGGATCTATCTTAAGTACGTCGCCGGAAAGCCCGCTATAACCAAGATCAGACGGGTTTCCAGACCGGGTCTGCGTCTGTATGTGAAAAAAGACAAGATCCCTACGGTTTTAAGAGGAAGGGGCATCGCGATTATTTCGACTTCTCAGGGGCTGATCACGAATTCCGAAGCCAAAGAAAAAGGTTTCGGCGGAGAAGTTATCGGATACGTTTGGTAAACTTTAAGAGGTAAATTTAATGTCAAGAATCGGAAGAAAGCCAGTCGTCATACCAAGTGGAGTCAAGGTCGAGGTAAAAGAAGGAAAGATCTTTGTCGAGGGGCCTAAGGGAAAGCTCGAGCGGGTTTTACCGGGCCGGACCGGAGTCCAGATCAAAGACGGAATAGCCAATGTCAGCCGCCAGGGCAACATCGCCTCGGACAAAGCCCTGCAGGGTCTTATCCGCGCGCTTCTGGCGAACATGATCAAAGGGGTAACCGAGGGTTATGTTAAAGAGCTGGAGATCGTAGGCGTGGGGTTCAAGGCCTCGGTCCAGTCCAACACCCTTAAGCTTGAGATCGGCTTTTCCCATCCCATAAATTTCCCCGCTCCCGAAGGGATCAAGATCGAGACCCCCAAGCCGACATCGATCGTGATCCGCGGTATCGACAAGGAAAGCGTCGGCGAGGTCGCCGCGGAGATCCGTTTATTTTATCCTCCCGAGCCTTATAAGGGAAAAGGTATCAGATATGCGGGAGAGTATGTCAAAAAGAAGGTCGGCAAGGCCCAGGCAACCACAAAATAAATAATAAGAGGAAACCATTAGTCATGAAAAATAAAAAAGAAGCCTTAAGGATCAGGAGACAGCGTCACGGAAGAGTGAGGATCTCCGGCACCGCGGAAAAGCCGAGGTTGGCTGTCCACCGGAGCATTAAGAACTTGAACGCCCAGATCATCGATGATGTGGCGAATAAGACCCTGTTCTCTCTGTCCACCACGGATAAAGAGATCAAAGCTAAATTTCCCAACGGCGGGAATCTTAAAGCCGCCGGTTTCTTCGGGGAAGTGTTCGGGCGGAAAGCAAAAGAAAAAAACATTACCAAGGTCGTTTTTGACCGGGCCGGATATCTTTATCACGGCAGGATAAAAGCATTTGCGGACAGTGCCAGGAAAGGCGGGTTGGTATTCTAATGGATAGAAAAATGCGAGAAGTCAGTATCGGACAGCCGGAAATGGTCGAAAAGGTCGTTTCCATTAACCGCGTGACCAAGGTTACCAAAGGCGGCAAGAAAATGTCTTTTAGCGCCCTGGTGGTCGTGGGAGACAGAAAAGGCCATGTG
>JBFZAG010000092.1:0-12561 GCA_041309145.1 Candidatus Omnitrophota bacterium
ACAACGGCGCGAATAAATACCCGATCAGCCCCTCTCCGATGAAGCGGATCACCCAGAAAGCGCAGTATAAAATACCCAGAGCGATCAACAGCCCGGTCAGCGGCTTGATACTCAGGTCTTCCAGTATTTCCAGCAGGGTATGATGGCGATGAGTCAGCTTCTGGACATCTTCTATGATCCGGCCTATTCTCTCCCACTTCTGGCCGTCGGAAGATACGGCTGCAAGTTTTGCCTCTGCCTCCGGCAGGCGCCGGACTAATTCTTTTATCCCTTCTCCGCTCAACCCGCACACGGGAACTACGGGCACCCCCAGCTGCTCTTCTAATTTTTTAACGTCGATATATATCCCCCGGTGTTTGGTGTCATCCCACATATTCAAAGCCACCACAACCGGGATCTCTCTTTCAAGTAACTGCAGGGTCAGATGGAGATTTCTCTCTAAATTGGTGGCATCGACGACATTAACGATCAAGCCGCCTTCCTGGACCATCCGGCAGGCCACGTCTTCGGCTTTACAAGTAGCTTCCAGAGTATATGTCCCCGGAACATCCACGATCAAAATATTTTCATCTCCCAGCTTGACTTTTCCTTGCGTGAACTCAACCGTTGTTCCCGGATAGTTGGAGATCATCACCTGCGCCCCGGTCAGCCTGGAGAATACCGCGCTCTTGCCGACATTCGGGTTGCCCATTAACAAAATCCTGCTGATCTTCATCTTTTGACCTCGATAAATATCTTTTTGGCCATGCCAAAACCGACCGCGATCTGCATATTATCTATTTCTAAAGTCTGGGGCCCGCGCCAGAAGTGAGAGCTGACCTTGGTTATTTTCTTTTCCGGCCTTAATCCCATACTATGAAGTTTCTTTATTAAACCCTGGCCCCCGCGGAGCTCCTTTACGATGCCCGTTTCTCCGGGCTGCATTTGAGTCAGATCTATAAGCATTTCACTCCTTTTATCCTGCCGGTAGAATACTATTTGTGCTTTTCTATCTCCTCTTCGACTTCCTTGGCCCCCTTTTTATAGAATTTCTCTTCATCCGGAGCGAGTTCCTTAAGCAGCCTGAGGAACTCTCCGGCATGGACCTTTTCTTCATCGGCTATGTCTCTTAAAACTTCTTCAGCCAGCTTATTGTCGGTCGACTCGGCAAGCTGCACATAAAGCTGGATCGCCTCATACTCCGCGGCCACCATAAAACGTATCGCGCGGATCAATTCTTCATTCGTGACCTTGCGCTCTTTCTTCATCCCGGAAAACGGCGTCCCGAAATCAGGCATGTCTCCCTCCTTTTTTATCTTTAAAATGTTTATCGATCCAGCCGCTTTTAACGCGAGTCCTGGAATCGAAATGAGCGACATAAGGCTTGATATCCAACAGCGGAGTGCCGTCTAACATATCCACCTCTGAAAAAGTTATTGTACCGCCTTTGACATTTTCCAGCTTCACGATCGAGAATCCGATATGATTCGGCCGGTGCGGGCTTCTTATCGCGAATATGCCGTGCTCTTTATCCTCAAGGAATGGCTTTCCCGCCAGCCGCTCTTCTTTGGAACGGTCAAAATGATAGATCAGAATGAGGTGCGAAAAACCTTCAATATCCTTTAAACCGGGCTGATATTCAGGAAATAATCGGATAGTCCCGATAACCCCTTTCCCGAACTTTCCCTGAATAGGGATCCCTTCCGGCTCTTTATACGGCGTGTGGATTATCCCTATGGGTTTGATCTTGATCGTTTTTCTCATTTCAGAAAGTTACTACCTTGTCCGATTCCTTGACGATCTCGTACATATCCTTCATCGTCGAGATCGGGCACATTTCCGAACTTTCCTGCTCCCTGCTCTTGATACACGACCCGCAGGCAAAGATCTTGCCTCCGGTTTTCAGTAACTTATCCGCCTGATCGACGGTATTGAATTTATCGGTGCTGACCTTCTGATACTCAACGCCTTTTCCCATAAAAAAGATCTTAACTTCATCCTTCTGGCCGAGCGCGAAATTGGCATAACGCAACGCGTTCCAGCATGTCTCGGCGTCATTGCTTGAAATGATCACCCCTATCTTCATAGTTCACCTCCTTAATGATGCATCGCCGCCGCGAAATACATGAACGCCACCCCCAGGATGAAAACCGCCATTGACAGCGTGGCCTTTTTAATATCCTTCTGTTTGTGCAGTTCCGGTATAAGATCGCAACTGGCTATATAGATAAAACCTCCCGCCGCCATAGGCATGAGCAGTTTCAAAAAAACACCGGAGGCATTAGCCAGGCCATAACCGATCGCCGTGCCCAGAACAGCCGTTAAAGCCGATAAAAAATTATAGAATAACGCTTTATTCCTTTTCATCCCGCCATAAACCAGTACTCCGAAATCCCCGATCTCCTGGGGTATCTCGTGCATGATGATCGCGAAGGACGTGGCGAGCCCGAAATGGATGTTCACCACGAAAGAAGAGCCGATGATCAGCCCGTCCATGAAATTATGCGCCCCGTCGCCGATAAGATTAAGATAGGTGAACGCGTGGATCTCGCATTTTCCTTTGTGGCAGTGACGCCAGTACAAATACTTCTCCAATATAAAAAACAAAATAAACCCGACGATAACAAATAAATATACTCCGCCCTGCCCGCTCTTTTCCACCGCTTCGGGGATCAGATGCAAGAACGCCCCGCCGATCAAAGCCCCGGCTGAAAAACTGATCAGCAAAAAAAGTACTTTTTCAAGCAAGTTCTCTTTCAAAAGCAAGCTGACCACGCCTATGAAAGATATCAAACTGACCGCGATACTCGCGCTTATAGCCCATAAGAAATTCATTTGGTAACTCCTTTTGTCAAACCTCCATCTCCTGCCCTACTTTAACCGTCACGAAATTCCCTCCGTAGAATTTTTTAAAGATACCCTCCGCCGCGTCCCCGGAACAATGCGTGGGCCCGGCTTTCATTATGCCCATTTTTTTGAAATTATCAACCACTATCTCTATCGCCCGCCCATCCGATTCCTTGAGATGAAACCCGCCGAATACCAAGTGCAAACGCTCGTCCGGAAACTTGTTTTTCACTTTATCCACCATTTTTACGATCCCGGGATGGGCGCACCCGGTAATTACTGTCAGGCCGTTCTTTGTTCTTACTGCCATTGCCTGTTCACCCATATATTTGCCGTGATAGGCTCCTGGTATTTCTCCGGTAATGAAGATATCTTTTGAAATTTCCGTGAATTTTTCTGTTTCAATAAGTTCCGCCTGCGCCGCTTTCACCTTATCCTTGAATTCCCTGCTGAAACCCGGGCAGGAATACACCTTAAGCCCTGTCTTTTCTTTGAGTATTTCCCACAACCCTTCGGTATGGTCCCAGTGGTCGTGAGAGATCACCACCGCCTCGAGCTTTTGTATATCCACCGCCAAAGAACGCATATTTTCCAGCAGCCATTCCCCGTTCTCCCCGGTATCGAACAAAATCTTATCATCGATCAAAAATGAAACTCCCCAGCCGGTGCGCAGGGCTTTATTCAACGTTCCTTTATCAAAAACCACTTTTATCAGCATTTCCCGCCCTCAGGTTTTTTTGCGTTTAACGGATCCGGCGCGGCGATGACCACCCGCTGGGCATGGCTTTGGGACTCTTTTACCTCAAATCCCTTTTTGACGAAAAAATCCTTCGCTTCGTCTAACCGATGCTTGAAATAATCGTGCGTCCTTCCCTCGCGGGTATGGCAGGCGTTGATGATCTCCAGCCCTTTGGCGCTGAAATCAGCCAGGACCACTTTTCCCCCGGGGCGCAGCAAACGGATTATCTCATCCAGGACCGCCGCCGGATTTTCAAGATGATGGAACACATTAATAGAAAATATAACGTCGAAATCGCGGTCCGGAAAACTTAGACGCTCGGCGTTCTCGATCTTAAAAACCGCCTGCTTTTCCAAACCTGAATAGCGCAAATTCAGCATGGCTATTTCCTGTTCCTGCCGGGAAATATCTATGCTCGCGAAAGAAAACCCGCGTTTAGCCAGGGCCAGCGCGAAATGCCCTTTGCCTGTCCCGATTTCCAGGATCTTTCCCGAAACCGGCAGCGCGCTGTCGAGAATGAAATCTCTTTCCTTCTCCAGGTCGTAGCCGAAGCTCCGGTAAAAATCGACTCTCTCCAGATACTTTTGATGATTTTCCAGAATTTGCTTATCCATTATCACTTTCCGCGAATTTTTTTATTTTTTCCACTATGGCCGTGAAAGCCTCTGCGGACCTTGATTTATGGCGAAAGGAAACAAAAGGCGTGCCCTTATCCCCGAACTCGACGAATGCCGGCTCGAACGGCACCTTCCCCAAAAACGGCACCTTTAATTCCTTAGCCGCCATTTCGCCTCCGCCTCTCTTGAAGATATCAGTCTCGGCCTGGCAATGCGGGCAGATAAACCCGCTCATGTTTTCGATGATCCCGGCCACGGGGATCTTTATTTCATGGGCGAACAGAACGCTCTTGCGCGCGTCCAGCACCGCCACATCCTGCGGAGTGGTCACGATAATGATCCCGCTGGCGTCAGGGATGAACTGGCAGGCGCTTAAAGGCTCGTCCCCGGTCCCCGGGGGGGAATCGACGATCAAATAATCCAGCTCTCCCCAATTCACGTCGCTCAAAAATTGCCGGATCACTCCGGCTTTAGCCGGCCCGCGCCAGATGATCGGCTGATCGGGATCGTGGCCTAAAAGGGCTATGCTCACCGCCGTGAGATTTTCACTTACCTCAACCGGCTCTATCCCGCCGGATTCATGGGTCAAGATTAATTTATCTTCTATGCCGAGCATCTTGGCGATATTCGGCCCGTGGAGGTCGATATCTAAAATGCCGACTTTCTTTCCGGTCATGGAAAGCGCGTAAGCGAGATTGACCGCCACCGTGGACTTGCCGACCCCGCCTTTGCCGCTCATGACGATGAACGTATGCTTGACCCGCGCCATCTTTTCTTTAAGCCGCTTTTCCTGCTCCATTAAATCCTGTTGATTCATTTGAGCCATCCGAATAACCTTTCTTTTTAATCTTTAAGTAAATAATCCGCTATCGCCCGGTAAAGCGTGCTTACCGAAAGTATCGAACAATGCAGATGGTCCTCGGGCAGCCCCTTGAGCCTGGAGATTATCTCTCCCGCCGAGATCGATAGCGCCTCTTTTACGGTCTTGCCGTCCGCCAGCTTTGCCGCCATGGCCGCGCAAGCCCGCGTGGGGTGGCAGCCGTCGGTATAATATTTTATCTCGGTTATCCTGCCCTTATCGATCACCAGATAGAATTCCATCGCGTCCCCGCACGGCCCCCTCAGATAAGAAGAGCTTACCGGGTCGTTCATCCTCCCGAAATATTTTTCGTTCTTGATCAGCTCTATTACCTCTTGAGGATACTCGGTAACACTGCTTTCGCTGTGATGCTTATTTCCCATATTTTCCTCCCCTGATATCACGATTTTGCCGTAACAAAACTATCCCGGGATAAAACCGGAAGTTCTGCCTCTTGCAAAAAACCTTTATAAGCGCCTAATTTTATCTTTGCCCCTCCGGGCCGGTTAGCGATCAAATACTGCTTTTGCGCCTTTAAACCGGATAAAGCAGCTTTATCATCGGCGCAAGAAGCGACGAAATCCATTCCTGTTTTTGTCAACACAAAAACCGGGATCTGTTCCGAGATCTGCAGCCGCGCCGCTGCGCCTATTTTTTCCCGCACCTCGCCCGAAGCGCAGCTCCAGACAATGTCAGCGTGGCGGCGGATTTCCTCGACCTTCGCCCCCGAAACACCCGTCGTGCAAACGACCAACACAGTAATTGAGACGCCCCTTGAAGATTCCAGCCGCCTTATTCCCCTTAACTCATTGGCGTCATGTCCGTTGACGGTCACAGCGATTTTTTTATATCCTGCCTCAATAGCCTTCTCAACCCCTTTAACCTGGTCGATCAAAGCGTTAACGAATACCACGCGGCAACCCAGCTTTTTAAGACGGGCCATGGTCTCTATTATCGGCGAGGTCATTAAAAGGCTGTTCATCCTTGCCCCGATCCCCTGCGCCACCTCCGCTTTATCGGTTATCACCGTTCCCGCTCCGTCGCAAACTATTACCGCGGCTTCGATCGACCGCTTCTTCAAAGCGGCCATCAGCATTTCGGAAGCCCCGCAGGGAATTGCAAACTCTTGCCGAGAAAAATCGCGCTCCGGAGTAAAAAATCCGTAATCCTTGATCTTGGACTCGATGGCTTTCTTGATCGCCGCCATCACCGCTTTTTTATCCGCGCCCCCGGTCTTCTTGAACCTATCATAAAGATGGCTGGCTAACGGACAAAAGGCCAGCGACGGCTCCGAAACATGGATAACTTTGCCGTGCGACACGCTAATAAATGAGGAAAAATACCTTAAAACATGCACATCGCGTTCAACTCTTTTATCCATAGGTCAATCTTTCAAATCTTTCCAGATCTTGCGAACCTCATCGCTTGCCGGGCAATCCGCGTCGTACTCAACAATAGTTTTCCCTTCCACCAGCGCTTTGACCACCGTCGCATCAAAAGCGATCTTGCCGATGACCGGAACGTTTTGCTCTTGGCAGAACTTCACGATCTTCGCGGTCATTGCCGGGTTAAGGTCGTATTTATTCACCGCCAGCTTGATCGGGATCTTGAAATGGCCGGCGACTTCCATGACCCTGCCGGCGTCATGCAATCCGGAAAGCGTCGGTTCCGTAACGACCAGAGCGCAGTCAACGCCCGATAACGAAGCGATCACCGGGCACCCTATGCCCGGAGGGCCGTCAATGATCACAAAATCGCGCGCTTGCTTTTGGGCCAGTTCCAGGGCCACCTGCCTTATTTTCGCCACCAGCTTTCCGGAATTCTCCTCGGCGATGCCCAGCTTCGCGTGCACGAAAGGCCCGTATTTCGTATCCGAAACAAACCACTCTCCGGCCACGTTCTCTTCCATCCGGATAGCTTTATAAGGGCACACATTACTGCACAGCGCGCAGCCTTCGCAGGAAAACGGCTCAACGCGGAAATCCGGGGTTATCGCTTCGAACCTGCACGCCGAAAGGCATTTGCCGCATTCCTTGCAAAGCTTCTTGTCGATAATTGCTGTAACCCCGCTTCTGAATTCATGGCGCTCTTTGACCGAAGGATGCAATAATAAATGCAAGTCCGCCGCGTCCACGTCGCAATCGACCATCACTTTATTCTCGGCCAAGGCCGCCAGCGAGCCCGTGACCACGGTCTTTCCGGTCCCGCCTTTTCCGCTGATAACGACTATTTGTTTCACGGTAAGATTATTCTCCTTTGCCCTGCGCCCGGCCTTTTTAGCTCAGCCAGAGCCTTCTCGACATTTTTAAAACACAAAAACGCCTTATACCCGCAGATCTCTTCCGCGCCTTCGCATAAAAGCCCGTTGGTCGATCTTCTAACCGCTTCTATATTTTTTCTGATCTCTTTTGGTTTCTTCCCTTCCAGATATAGCAATCCCGCGCAAAGCGCCGGCGCCGCCTTATAAGCCAGGCCGCACAAATCCGTCAATCGGCCGCTTCGCTGGGCAAAATAGATCAAAGCCAGCAATGAAAAAACAAATCCCGGAAATACTTTTCCCCCGTGCTTTTTATACAGATAATAAAACGGCACCGCTAAGAATATCCCGTGATTACCTGACCCGGCGATGGTGATTATCCCGATATCTTTTCCGTTCATCCTCTCTTTTGTCAGGCCATAAAGGGCGTCGGCGACAGAATCAAAACCCGCCTTATCCGCGGCTTTGCCGTTGGCCAATATCACGTCTTTCGCGATCTTTTCCAGGTCTTTATTCCTCGACTTCGCTATCTTATAGATCTCTTCCAGACCTTTGATCTTGTAAACCCGGGGAAATGCCGCGTAAAATATTTTTTTCCCGTTCACTTTGATCTCTTTCACGAAATCATGCCTCTGCTCTATTACGATCTCGGAAATTACTCCCTTGCTGGCAAGCCGCGCCTTAACGAATACCCCGTGTTTCTCTTTAGAAAGGATTACTCTCAGGAAATATTTTTTCTTCAACAATCTTTTAGCGCTTTCCAGCTGTTTTCGGTCAGACTCGCCAAAAACATTAAGTTGCGGGTTCTCGCTGAAGATCCCCATAGCTGCTGCCGCGGCTATCCCTTTCTCTTTCAGGTGGGGGATCCCGGCGGTAGAGGCGTTCCTGTATACATCGCGACTTAGATACAAGCTCGCTTTGACATTTTCCGGCGTGAGCGGAGTTTTATGGTATTGGGCGAGTTTGGCGAACGCGTAGGCGATCGCCGACGGCTCGGTGCAGCCTACCACTTCCATGATCTCATTTTTTATCGTATCGATTAAACTGATCATAGAAAATTACTTATTTTTGGCCAAAGCGGCAAAGGTGTAGGTTTTTTTACCTTTTTTTAACAATTGGAAATAAACTGCCTTTGTCAATTCACGCGTTATTTCATCCCCGGTCATACGATGATCTTGAAAAGATAAGATCCCGCCCGGTTTTAAGATCCGGTGTAATTCCTTCAACACGCCATCCGGATCGTTTAAAGCATGGAATGAGTCATAAAGCAAGACTACATCCGCACTATTATCCGGCAATCCGGTCTCACGGTCAGAACAAACAGCCTCTACATTTTTCAGATGCTTCCTTGAAACGATATCTTTGATCTTTCGGACCGCGAGCGGATGGATATCCACGGCATAAACCTTGCCTGCCTCCCCCACCATCCGGGCAAGAAAAAAAGTATAGCTTCCGGGGCCGCAACCGTAATCGACCACATGAAATCCGGGTTTTATCTGCGCCTCTTTTAAAATATGTATTCGGGGAAAAAGCAAATCCCGCACTTTAAAAAAATAAACATGAAGATAAAAATGCAAACTTGACTGTGATCTGTTCATTTCCGCTTTTTAAGGTCATTTGCCCTGTTCTTTATCCCGCAAATATTGATGTATAAGTTAACAAATTTATCCTGATAAGAAGGATCTTTCTTCACAATGGGAATGCCTTCGGAATAACTCACTGCTATTTCCCGGCTAAAAGGGATTTTCATGAGGATCAGGATATTTTCTTTAAGGCAATAATCCTCAACCTTGCCGTCTCCGATATCGGAGCGGTTGATCACCACGCCGAACGGTATATTTAATTTTCGCAATACCTCTACCGCCAAAATAAGGTCGTTCAAACCAAAAGGCGTCGGCTCTGTCACTAATACGCAGAAATCACTTCCTTTAACCGCCGTGATCACCGGGCAGGACGTGCCCGGCGGCGCGTCAATGATCACCGTGCGCGTAGGATTAATATAACTTTTCACCTGCCGGATCAAAGGCGGGGACATTGCCTCCCCGATATTAAGTCGGCCGTGGATGAACTGTATATCCTGCTTCTCGCCGATCTCGACTACCCCGATCTCCTTATTGACTTCCTTGATCGCCTCTTGCGGGCAAAGCAGACTGCACGCTCCGCATCCGTGGCAAAGATGAGGGAATATCAATACGTTTCCCTTTTTGCCGTTACTTGCCGGCAAAACCGCGATAGCGTGATACGCGCAAACATCCCTGCACTTGCCGCAATACGTGCATTTTCTCTCATCCACCTCCGGAACGGGAATAGACGCTTTTTTCTTTGCGCTAAAACGCGGCTTCAGGAATATATGAGCGTTCGGCTCCTCGACGTCGCAGTCAAGAAGCTGGATATTCTTAAGCGACAACGCCAGGTTGACCGCGATCGTCGTCTTTCCTGTCCCGCCTTTTCCGCTGGCAACTGAAATGATCATATTTTTTTAACCCGGATCATTGATGAACCGCACCACGAACACATCATCGAACTGCACGCCACCCCGGCAGGGTGAGCAACGATTATGCCGCAACTGGGGCAAAGACAATTCCCTCCCGGCCCCTTTCCGGACCGCGTTGCCTTGCCGCCCCGTCCTTTTCCCGCCCCGGCTTTTCCCGATCTACCGCAACGGGCTCGGCTTGATGGCCCCATCCCATCTTTTCCGGGCATATGCCCCTCCTATTTTCCCATTCCGAACTTAGAACCTACACTGGAATCTTTAGCGGCGATCAATTTACCGGTTTTATACAACTTGACCGCCTCGTTCACCGTGCCGGATACATTGACGAATATCTCGATACCCGCGGCATTAAGCGTTGAAAAAGCGTTCGGCCCGACATTGCCGGTCAAGACCGCTTTTACCCCTTTGGACGCCACAAACTGGGCTGATTGAATGCCCGCGCCTCCCTGAAAAGCCGCGTGGGCGTTTTCCAGCGCTTCGAACGCCCCGGTTTCAGTATCCATAATAATGAAATTCTTGCAGCGTCCAAAACGGGGATCCACATTAGAATCCAATGTTTTGCCTTCAGCTGTTAAGCAAATTTTCATAGCTATTCCTTTCTTATCCTTTTATTTTAACTTGAGCGGTTTCAAACACAGAAACCAATCCAAACACTTCAACCCCTCTTTTTGGGCGGTATCCACCCTGTCCTTGGCCGCGCCGCAGCTTCCCGGAGGCGGGACAATAACATCATCTCCCGGCTGCCAATCAGCGGGCGTAGCCACTTTGTAGGCGTCCGCGGTCTGCATGGCGATGATCATGCGTTTGATCTCTTGAAAATTACGCCCCATTGACGAGGGATAAAAGATCATCGCCCTGACTTTAGCTTCCGGGTCCATGAAAAACACCGCGCGCACCGGGCTGATATCGCTTGCCGCGGACTGGACCATGCCGTATTTATTGGCGACATCCATTTTAACATCCGCGATCACGGGAAACTTAACCTCCACATCCTTCATCCCGCGATACTCGATCTTCTCTTTGATCGTCCGCAGCCAGGCGATATGGCTGTAATGGCTGTCAATGGAAAGCCCGATCAGCTTGCAGTTAAGCGCCTCAAAATCCTTCTCCATGGAAGCAAAGGTCATGAACTCGGTGGTGCAGACCGGGGTAAAATCAGCCGGATGGCTGAAAAGGATCACCCACTTCCCTTTATAATCATCCGGGAACTTGATCTTGCCCTGCGTGGTATCCGCCTCGAATGCCGGAGCTTTTTCTCCGATCAACGGGATTCTGCTCGTAACAACGTTAGTGTTTTCCATTTTTTGCCTCCTTTTACAACATTAATGGCATCCGCCTTCATCGCCGTGATGTTTACATGCGTCAAGGCCGCCCAAAGCGTTATTCAGGAAATCATCAAGCGCCTTTTGCACGTTTCCCTCATAACCGTACACCTGCACGCCGGCCTGGGCGAATTTATTCTGCGCGCCCATGCCCATGCCCCCGGCAATAACATGGGTTATTCCGTATTTCAATATCTCATCCACCGCCACACAACCGCCGCCGCCGTGCGCCGCGGTATTGGGCACAATGCGAGTCCTGCTTATTGACTTCTTATCCTTATCGATATCCGCCAGCAGGAAAAACTTGCACTGCCCGAAATGCGCGCAAACATCGCCATGTACCCCATTTTCATCTTCCAACACGACTCCTACTCTCATGTTAACAACCTTCCTTTCTTTATATATATCCCGGATTGTTATGACTGCGCTGATCTCTCTTCTGTAGAGATCGCGCGGCCCCAGCCGCCGAACGCGCGCATTCCCTTTTGCGCTCTCATCCAGCCGGGCATTCCTGTGTCCTTGAAGCAATTACGCATGCCGCGGCCGCGGCGTCGGCCGTTAAGCACACCCTGCCCCGGCTGTTCCTTCCCATCGTTAACAGGCATTACGCAATATCCTCTGCCGCCGCCTGTCATCGCTCCTTGACCTCTCGGCCCTGTTCCGTCAAATCCTGGCATAACAACCACCTCGCTTTCTCTTAATGAAAATCATTTCCATTAAATGGCAAAAAAAATATGACGGTTACTCTTTCCCGTCACATTGTTCACATATACCATAAAACTGTATAAGGTGATTTGTGATCTTAAACTTGTACTTCTGCCCCAATCCTTTTTCTGTTTGATTAAGCAACTCAACTTCTTCATCGATAAAATCAGTATAGTCGACAACCTTATTGCATTGCGTGCAAACCAAGTGATGGTGATGATGCGCTCCTTTGGGCCCTTCAGCAAACTCATAGCGCGCCCTGCCATCGCCAAAATCCAGCTTATATACCATGCCCAGGTTCGATAATACATCCAAAGTCCGGTAAACGGTAGTTAAGCCTACCCCGGGAAACTTGGGATGGATCTTCATATAAATATCTTCGGCGCTCAGATGGCCTTCTGCCTTTGATAAAATATCAAGAATTGCCTCACGGCCTAAAGTAAGCCGATATCCGCAATCCCTGAACTTCCCGTGCCACCATCCCTGTCCTCTGCATTCGCCTCTAGGCATACATTGCTCCTTATTGGAAATGGTTTTCATTATTAATATACGCCCAAAATCAGTTTTTGTCAATAAAAAACTTGGCCGAGAAGAAATTCCTCTTCCCGGCCGCTGTATGAAAAAAACCCCCTCGTTTTTTCGGCGGGCTAGCCTCCTCCCCTTACTCAGGGGAACTCGATTTCCCAATAAACGCAGAGGCCGGGAGATACACCCTGCCATTTCTAACATTATTGTAATCAAT
>JBFZAG010000093.1:0-19566 GCA_041309145.1 Candidatus Omnitrophota bacterium
CTGGTCGATCCGCAGCTGACCAGAAGCGTAAGCTACGTCGATGTGCAAGACTCGAACAACATCAGTGGCTCTTTGATCGGGGCCGCTTATTCCCTGGACTCCGGGAATAACCTCAATTGGTTCTTAAAGCCTGAAGAGAATGAACTTCCTCCGATCGATATCATCATTATTCCCCCACCGCCGCCTCCTCCGTTACCTTTTCCGCCAATAGAACCGCCTCCGGTTGAATTATTGCCTGCGGAACTACCGCCAGCTGAAGCGCCGCCTGCAGAAGCACCACCTGCAGAACAACCAGACGCAGAACAGCCAGATGCTGAAGAATTGCCTGCTTCTGACACTGACACCTCAGTTTCATCAGAAGATAGCGGAGAACACGGATTTGATATGTCCAGCGAAGATTACGAAGAAGATGAAAAAAGATACAAGAAACCCTACCTGGCGGGAAAATATAAAACCGTGGTAATCCTGTTTGAAGGAAAAGTTGTAGTTTCTCCCTATGATAAAAATGGATTACAGGAAGATAAAACAGTAGTGCTGCTCCCTGGAGACAGCACCGCCCAATCAGCCGAATTATTGCCTGCAGAACCATTGCCAGCTGAAGCGCCGCCTGCAGAACAACCAATAGCTGAAGAATCGCCTGATTCTAACCCGAATTCCTCAGTTTCATCGGAAAGTAGCGGCAGTTTTTCCATATAATAAGGACAGATTGCAGAAAGATGAAAAACGGTGCTGCTCCAGGGAAACAGCGCCGCCCAATTAGCTAAAATAAAATAATTATTTAGTATTGGAAATCAAAGGAAAAGTGAAAATATGAGCGGCCGGATTGAGTGATCGGATCATCCCCAACAGGAAAACCCCACTCCAAACGCGTAGAGCCTTTCCGGAAAAACTTAATCCGTAAACCAACTCCCAGGCCAAGAAGTTGCGCGTTGCGCTTTTCAGTCGCAGACGCGGATCTTCTGTGCCCTTGGCCATAATCAGCAAACAAAACAAGATTAGACTGATCTCTTAAGCATATTTTGTCTCCAGGCAAAGTGAACCCTCCGGGAACAAAGTAAGCCGGAAACAACAACTCTTCGCTGACCAGGAATCCGTTATCCGCCAGGTAATCTCCTGAAGGATATCCCCGCACAGAATCGATTCCTCCCAAAGAAAAAGTTTCCTGAGGAGTAAGTTTAGCCGAAGACAGCTGAGACTGAAATTTGGAATTCAGCGCCCAGTCCCGGTAAAATTGTCTTTTATGTTGAAGTCCCAGATTGACTTTAGAAAAAACAGACTTGGCTCCCCTGGAAGCTAGCGGATTGCCTCGGGAACTGGCCCCCAAAGCATCGAGCCCCTGAAGAACCTCGCCGGAGAGAACCGAGCTGCCCCCGAAATCCTGTGAAAGATATTTTCCGCCCAAACGCAAAATTCTCAAACGGTCACGGTTGTAAGTCCCGGCATTAAGAACTACTGTTTTGTCCTTGGCGTCAAGGCCCGCAAAAACTTCCCCCTTGTATACAGCCTCCCGGTAAAGGTCCTGGCGCAAAGAAATGCTCAGATTCTGAGACTTGGAAAAAATTCCATATGGCTGGTAATCTTTCTTAGGCACGGATTTGCTCCAGCTGTAACCGTAAAGAACAGACGCGCCCCGCGGGCTTACCGGCACCAAATGGTAAGCATATTTGGAATCGAAATTTTTCCCGAAATTAGAGCCGCCGAAGAACAAATCGTCAAAACCCAGAAGATTATTGTGGCGCAGTCCGCAACCTGTTCTATATTTTCCGGTGGACGGCTCCCCTTCCCCGTCCAATGAATAACTAAGATGCATTGGAAAATTAGTCTCCGGGCTCAAGACAACATCGGTGGTTCCCGGCTTTTTCCCGGCCCGCAAGACCGCCTTGACCTTGCGGTCGGGATTCTTGTTCATCATCTGCAGGCTGCGGGACAAACGGTCGTAACGCAAAGGCTCTCCCGCGGGCATATCCCAGTAATACTTCAGCCGGTCATTGCTGAAATATTTGTGCGCTTTGATCTCCAGCTCGCCCATGCGCGACTCCACGATCCGGATCGTTACAGCCTGACCTTTGATCTCCTGTTCCGGAACAAAAGCCGCGGCGATAAATCCTTGTTTTAAGTAGGCCTGTTCGATCTCTTTGGCCAAAGCATGAAGGTCCGACAGACGCAGTTCTTTATTTTCGTATTTATCTATAAGCGGGGCTAATTCCTTGCGGGTAAGATTATCGTTTCCGGAAAGCTCGATCCTTTTGATCAAAAAGGTCTGTTCTTTCGCAGGCGCTGGCTTTTCTTCTGGCTTGGTCTGGTCAGCTACTTCAGGCGGGGTCGGCTCCAGGGATTTGAGTATCTCTTCCTGTTTCTCAAGCCGGTCTGATTCTTTGGTGGATTTTTCTATGTCGATCTGGCCGAAAGACAGGCAAGGAACAAAAAAAATACCGGCCAGAATAACAATAATCAAGATTGGCGCAAAAGATTTATTCAATTTTTCCCCTTAAGGCTTGTATTTTTCCATAATATCTTATTAGAAAAATCGTGTCAATACAATTCTAACCTTAATCATACAAAAAGGATAGACGAAAATGTTATTGACAGCCGGGTTTTGAGCACTAAAATAAATATTAAGAAAGTTAATCGCCCTTACAAGGAGGCCGGGAATGAAAAGAGTTTTTGTATTATTAGTTTCGGGTTTGGTTTTGATTCTTCCCCTTCAATCTCCGGGGTTATCCCAGGTCGAGAACCGCGAGGCCACGATCTTAAGCCTTCAAGGCACTGTCGAGGTAAAATCAGGGAAAAAACCATGGCAAAAAGCTCAAAAAAACATGGTCCTGGTCCAGGGAGATATTATCCGGACTAAAAATAAATCCTCCGCAACGCTTAATGTGGACGGCACCGGCAAAAAAGCGGCGGTAGAAATGAAAGAAAACAGCCAGCTCCGGCTTGCTGAACTTAAGATCAACAAAGCTGATTCCAGCGAAACCACCCTCCTCGACCTGGCCCTGGGAGCGGTGCTGATCAAAGCCGAAAAATTACATTCGGAAAAATCGCGATTCGAAGTTAAAACCCCGACTTCGATTGTCGGAGTCAGGGGAACAACTTTCTCTGTCGCTGTAGAAGCCGAAGAATAGCCCTTGAAACCGGGAAAATTCCTCTTTCTAAACATCGCGTTTTCTTTACTTGTCGCGTCCTTTCTTCTTTTTGTCTACCCCAAAGGATTCCTGGACCGCATTCAGCTTACCGGGATCGATTTCCTTTTCCGCCTGAGAAGCGTGCCTCCGAAACAATCAGACAAGATCATTATCGTTGAAATAACTGATGCTGATATCGCCAAAATAGGCAGATGGCCCTGGCCCAGGGTTTGGCTGGCTACTATTACCCAGGCCTTAAGCGATATGGGCGCTAAAGCGATATTCTTCGATTTTCTGCTTTCCGAGCCTTCCGACGAAGAAGATGATTCCTTGTTTGAAGCGGTATTAAAGAAAACCCGGAACGTCTATCTGCCTTTTGTCTTCGAAAGATCCACAACTAACTTTCACTCCGCTTTTATGCCGCTCGAGAGGTTTTCTCAATACGTAAAAGGTACGGGCTCCATAAACATATACCCTGATGACGACGGGATCATCAGGAGGACCCAGATTATTTTTTCGGACAAAAAAACGACTTACCCCAGCGCCGCGCTTAAGATCGCCATGGATTATCAAGGCCTGCAGATAAAGGGTTTCAACGAACGCGATCTTATGCTGGAGAATCAAAAAGAAAAATTAAAAATACCCCTGGCGGGAAATGATTCTATCCTGCTCAACTGGGCAGGCAAATGGAAAAACACCTTCAGACATTACAGCTTTTTGGACGTATTAAAAGCTTATCAGGACCTGAAAAAAAACAGAAACCAAGAAATCGATACCGGCGTCTTTAAAGAAAGCATCTGCCTGGTAGCTATGACTTCAATAGGATTATACGACATCAAGGCGGTTCCGGTGGAAGCAGAATACCCGGGCATAGGTATAACCGCTACCGCCATAAATAACATCCTGAACAATAGCTCCTTAAACCTTATGCCAAGCAGAGTAAATATCCTGCTCATCTTTATTTTATGTCTTCTTCCCGGAGTTTTGGTCCGGGGAACAAAACCGCTGCGCGAACTGCTTTTAGTGCTGACCATAACTTCTGTTTACTTCTATATAGTTCTTTTGCTTTTTAATTACGGCTATGTGGTGAATTATCTCACTCCGATCATCGGAATGTTTATTACTTCCGCGATAGTGGGAACTTTCCACTTCTTCCGCATTTCCAGAGAACGCCAGCAGCTGTTTAAATTGTCCGTCACAGACAACCTCACCGGTCTCTACAATATCCGGTATTTCAAGGTTATGCTGGAAACCGAGATCATGCTTGCTGAAGCTAATCCTAAAAACAAATTCTGCCTGATCATGGCCGACATCGACCATTTTAAAAAATATAATGACACCTACGGTCATCAGGCCGGCGACATCGTGATCCGGGAAGTGGCCTTGACGATAAGATCGGCAATCCGTTCTTCGGATGTGATCGGCAGGTACGGCGGAGAAGAAATGATCATACTTCTGCGGGGAGCGGATTTACAAGTCGGCCTCCTGCTGGCCGAGAAGATACGTAAAAATATCGCGAGCCTTAACCTCAAAATGGATAATACCGTCACCTGCCAGGTAACGGCAAGCTTCGGAGTAGTTTCTTACAAACGCGGCTATGACATGGAAAAACTGATCAAAAGCGCGGACGAAGGATTATACAAGGCTAAACTGGCGGGAAGAAACCAGGTCTATTCGCTGGAAGAATAAAAGATATTAAGCTCGATCCCAAGAATTAACGCTCTTGGCAAGAAGATCAAACTCGATATTGACCTTATCTGACGGGCCTTTGAATCCGAGGGTGGTGTTCTTGAGGGTGTGGGAAATGATGTAGACGCTGAAAATTCCGGCTTTCTTATCCCCTACCGTAAGGCTGATCCCGTCCAGGCTGACCGACCCCTTAGGAATGATATATTTCTCAAACTTCCGGTCGCAGGCGATCTGGAAAACAAGATTATCCCGGCGAAATCCTTTGCTGCGGATAGTTCCCAGGCAATCCACATGGCCAAGGACAAAATGGCCGCTCAACCTGTCGCCTAATTTAAGGCTGCGCTCCAAGTTGACCCTGTCCGAGATCCGCAAAACTCCCAGATCAGTTATCTTGGCGGTCTCCGGCATCATCTCAAAACTCAAAGCGTTTTTTTCTTTCCTGACTACTGTCAGACAAACCCCGTTGACCGCCACACTATCCCCGATCTTAACATCCTCCAGGACTTTATTTGCTTCAATAGTCAAAAGGATCGCTTTTGCCTGCCGGGATAAACCTTTTACCTTGCCCAATTCTTCGACTATTCCTGTAAACATATTTTTTATTTTACATCCCCTTCGATCATAATATCCTCTTTGAACCGCCGCAGTTTCAAGTTCTTCAAGGCTACCGCGGAATCCAGCCGGCTGATGCCTTTGCCCATCACTGAGCTCACCGCCTCTTTGCCTCCGATTATCTTGGGGGAGATAAAAAACAGAACTTTATCCACCAGCCCCTCGTCAAACAGCGAGCCGATCAAAGTCCCGCCGCCCTCTACCAGGACGCTGGTGATCTCCATCCGGGCCAGCGTCTTTAACATGTCTTTTAAATTTATCTGGCCGAATTTCTCTTTTATTTCCAGGATCTTGGCTTTCCGGGCCAGAATACTGCGGTTTTCGGTTTCCTGCCCGGGCCGGGGGGCGATAGTGGCGATTATTACCTTGCTGTTATTGGCGAAAATATTGGCGTCCTGAGGGGTGCTTAACTGGCTGTCGATGACGATCTTGGCCGGCTGTTTCCGGGAAAACCAGGCATCGAGCTTGGGATTATCCCGGCGGACCGTATTGACCCCGACCATCACCGCGTCGTAATTCTGGCGCAAGCGGTGGCTGTAATTCCTGGACTTATCGGAAGTGATCCACTTGGATTCTCCTGTCCGGGTCGCGATCTTGCCGTCAAGAGATTCGGCGACCTTGACTGTTACCAGCGGCATGCGCTTGGTGATATACTTGATGAAAGCAGCGTTAATTTGCCTAAGTTTTTCTTCCCGGACCCCCGCTTCCACTTTGATCTTGTGGTTCTTGAGTATCTGGATGCCCTTGCCGTTGTTCAGCGGATTAGGGTCGATCATCCCGATCACCACTTCTTTGATCTTGCTCTGGATTATCCGGTCCACGCAAGGAGGGGTCCTGCCGAAATGGGCGCAGGGCTCCAGGGTCACATATAAAGTCGCGCCTCTTGTATTTTTTCCCGCTTCATCCAAAGCGATTACTTCGGCGTGAGCCAGCCCGGCTTTTTCGTGATAGCCCTGGCCGACGATCCGGTTGTTTTTCACGACAATCGCGCCGACCATGGGATTAGGCGAAGTCAGCCCTTTGGCTTTCAAAGCCAGCTTAATGGCCAGATCCATATAATAAGAATGGTCTTTTTTCATTTTAATCTCTCTTTAGCCGCTTTCAGCTCTTCGACTAATTCGTAAGGGATCCTGATCGAACCGAGTTTCACATCCGGCTTGGTATCCCCGTGGAAATCCGAGCCGCCGGTAGAGACAAGTTTATACTTCTTGGCCAGGTCCCGGTAAAAATTTATCATTCCCTGGGTATGCTCGCTATAATAAACCTCCAGGCCGGCAAGCCCCATTTTGACGAACTCCGGGATCAACTCGTCCCTTCTCAAAGTATAGGGGTGGGCCAAAACCGGAACTCCTCCGGCATCTTTGATCAACTTGATCGCCTCGGCTGGCGTAAGTTTAAATCCTGAGACATAGCCCGGGCATCTGTCCCCGATATATTTATAAAAAGCTTCGTAGGTGGATTTGACTATCCCGGCATTGACCATAGCCCGGGCGATATGGAGCCGGCCTACCGTGCCCTTTAAAGAAAGATTAAAAACACTTTCCGGGTCAAGGCTGACATCCATTTCTTTTTTTAGCTTTTCGGAGATCTTATAAATGCGCTCAACTCTGTTTTTCCTAAGTAATTCCAGTTTCTCCAATAAAGGCGGGTAATGATGATCGAACAGGTAGCCTAAAAGATGGATCTCGACCCCATCCTGCTCCGCGGTCAGTTCCACTCCCGAAAGGACCTCGAGATTATTCTCAAGTCCCGCCTTCTGGGCAAATTCTATGCCGGCGACCGTGTCGTGGTCAACTATCGCAACAGCCGACAACCCGGCTTTCGCCGCCAGATCGACCAGCTCTTCGCAGTTTAAAGTCCCGTCGGAAAAAAGAGTGTGAAGGTGCAAATCGGCGAATTTCACGCTGGCTTCTCGGCTTTTATCTTATCCAGGATACCGTTAACGAATTTACCAGCCTGGACGTCTGAATATTTCTTAGCCAGCTCGACCGCTTCGTTAATGGAAACCTTCGGGGGGATGTCGGAGCGGAAAAGGATTTCGTAAGCAGCTAAACGCAGAATGTTGCGGTCTACCACCGCCATGCGCTCCAGTTCCCAGTTCTTGGCGTAATTAGAGATCTTAAGATCGATGACCTCCAGATTATCCCCGACCCCTTTGACCAGATCGCGGGTAAAATCCTTGACCCCGCCGTCGATATCTTTTTCGTCGCAGGCAAGCCAAAAACCTTCCCAGACCTGGTCGATATTGTCCCTGGTAATATCTATTTGATACAGGATCTGCAAAGCAAATTCCCTGGATTGGCTTCGTTTTCTCATGATTTTTATTTGATCTGGGCCATCACATTGATCATTTCGATCGCCGAAAGAGCGGCGTCTTTGCCTTTATTGCCGTCTTTGGTCCCGGAGCGCTCCATTGCCTGCTCTATCGTATCCGCGGTGATCACGCCGAAAATAACCGGGACTGCGCTGTCCTGGGCGACCTTGGCGATCCCTTTGGCGGCTTCTGAAGCCACAAAATCAAAATGCGGGGTCGAGCCGCGGATAATTGTACCCAGGCAGATAAGCGCATCGTAATCTTTGGTCGCGGCCATCTTCCCGGCTACAGCCGGTATCTCGAATGCTCCGGGAACCCAGACTACGGTCAGATCTTTGTCCTCCGCGCCGTGGCGGACCAGAGTGTCCATACAGCCGGAAACCAGCTGCTTGGTCATAAAATCGTTGAACCTTGAGGCAATGATCCCGAACTTCTTGTTTTTAACGATCAGATTTCCCTCGATCATTTTCGCCATTTTTCCTCTCCTTATGTTTTATACCGCATTCTCCCCTAACCCAATTCCAGCTGGTGGCCAAGTTTTTCCTTCTTGGTCTTTAAATATCCGATATTCAGGGCATTGGGCTTTACCTCTAAGGGAACTCTTTCCACGACCTTCAGACCGTACCCTTCCAGGCCGACGATCTTTCGCGGGTTATTGGTCAAAAGGCGGATATTCTTTAACCCCAGATCGACCAGGATCTGCGCTCCGATCCCGTAATCCCGCATATCCGGCTTATATCCCAGGTATTCATTAGCTTCGACGGTATCCATGCCCTTATCCTGCAGGTTATAGGCCCGGATCTTGCCTTCCAAACCGATACCCCGGCCTTCCTGCCTCATATATAAGATCACTCCCTTTCCATCTTTAGAAATTATCTGCATCGCTTTCTCCAGCTGCCTTCCGCAGTCGCAGCGCAATGACCCAAAAACGTCCCCGGTCAGGCACTCGGAATGCACCCTGACCAGGACCGGCTCGTTGATCCACTCTCCCAGAGTCAAAGCGATGTGGCTTTGTCCGTTGGTCATATCCCGGTATAAGCTCATCTTATAAGTCCCGAATTCCGTAGGAAGAGTAGCCGTGGTCATCAGTTCGATCAGTTTTTCGTATCGCCGGCGGTATTCAATAAGGCTGGCAATGGAGCAGATCTTGAGGCTGTGGCGTTTGGCGAATTCTATTAATTGAGGTAATCTGGCCATAGATCCGTCTTCGTTCATGATCTCGCAGATCACTCCGGCAGGATAAAGATTGGCTAAACGCATCAGATCCACCGTAGCTTCGGTATGGCCGGCCCTGACCAGCACCCCGCCTTTACGCGCCCTTAAGGGAAAAGTATGGCCCGGCCGCACCAGATCTTCGGGCTTGGCCTGGGGATTGATCAGGACTTCGATAGTATGCGCCCGGTCAAAAGCGGAGATCCCGGTTGTGACCCCTTTGGCAGCGTCCACGGAAACCATCCAGGCCGTGGAAAACGGGTCTTTTTTCGCGCTAAGATTCTTGCCTTCAAGCATAGGCTCAAGTTCGAGCTGATTAAGTCTTTCTTCTTCCATGGGCACGCAGATCAGCCCCCGGCCGTACTTAGCCATGAAATTTATATCCTCGGCTTTGACAAAAGAAGCGGCCATAAGCAGATCGCCTTCATTTTCGCGGTCCTCGTCGTCGACCACGACCACCATCCGGCCGTTTTTCAGATCCTGGATTATTTCTTGCAGGGAATTGAACATATGCTCCTTAAACCAAAATACCCGAAGTAAATTCTTCGGGTAAATTGAAATACTAATCTTCTTTCATCTAGACTGTAACTATCGGTTCTGGAATCACACCAGATCTTGTCCTTTTGGGACTCGCGGACTGTCCCCGGCTTGAAAGGAAACGCCGGTGTGCGCTTTGTGCTGCGCAACACCTGACCTTAAAAAAAAGGTCAGTGTGCGCCTCTGCATTACACCCGGCGTTAGTGGAAACGCCGGTGTGCGCCTCTGCGCAACCGCCGGTCAGGAATTCCTGCCTATCGTCAGGCAGGTCACCTTGCCCCGAAGATTATTGGTTAAGTATAAACTAAAAGTCTCGGCTTGTCAAGCGCTTTAAAAGCGTTATAATAATTCCATGCAAGCACTTGCCGCCAAAACACATAAATTGCTGATTAAAAACAAAAAAACGCTCTCAGTCGCCGAATCCTGCACCGGCGGCCTGCTCTCTTCAATTTTGACCAGCCGTTCGGGAAGTTCCAAATTCTTTATCCTGGGCGCAATAGTCTACAGTAATTTCTCCAAACATCTGCTCCTCAAAGTTCCGACATCCGTGATCAACAAGCACGGCGCGGTTTCCCGGCCTGTAGCGGTCACTCTGGCCGAAAACATCCGTAAAATCGCCAAAACCGACTATGGCATAGCAATAACCGGGATCGCCGGCCCCACCGGCGGCGCTGTTGCTAAGCCAGTAGGAACAGTTTTCATCGCAGCCTCCGGAAAAACAAAGACCATTTGCCGCAAATTCCAGTTCAAGGGCAACCGTAGCTCTATCCGACGCCAAGCCGCCCTCTCCGCCCTGAAATTGCTTAAACGGATCATAGAATAAGCATACTGTGATTTTGCGGATGGCGAGGTAAACTTCTTATGGGTGGCATGGCGTGGTTGGAATGAATCTGGCGGAATTGCGAGCGAATGTCGATTTTAGCCAAAGCAGCTTGAGCGGCGAGGGAATCGAGGCCAATTGGCCGAGGACGCCGAAGCTGTACAAAGCCGTATCCGCTAGAGCGGGACGGCTGAGTTCTGCAGGCGCCGAGCCGCGAAAGACCTTTGGCGGCCCGATAGGGCAAAATCGACCTGAACGAGCAATCCGACAGATCAATTGTATTCACAAGGCCGCAAAATCAGGAATAAAAAAGTATGAGAGCATTTATCGCGATTGAGTTACCTCGGGAAATAAAAGATACTCTGGCTAGGCTGCAGGCTAAGCTGAAAACGGCCGGCGCGGACGTCAAATGGGTCGAGCCCAACAACATCCACTTGACCCTGAAATTCCTGGGAGAGATAACCGAAGAAGCCAAAGATCAAGTCTGTCTTGCCCTGGAAAAGATTTCCGGAAGTAAAAAACCATTTGATATCGTCATATCTTCAATGGGCGCATTCCCCAACCCCGGCTCCCCCAGGGTCATCTGGGCGGCCGTCGCCGCAGGAGATCCTGAGATCAAAACCATTGCCCGGGAAATCGAAACTTGTCTAGAGGAAATAGGGATAGCCAAAGAAACCCGGGAATTCTCCTCTCATATCACCCTGGGCCGGACCCGTTCCGCTAAAAACCGCCAGGAACTGTCCAAGCTTCTGGAAGTCCAGGCCGGAAAAAAATTCGAATATAGATTCCCGGCCGCAAAAATCACTTTATTCAAAAGCACCCTCACTCCCCGCGGCCCGATCTACGAAACAATCAAAGAATTCCCCCTGTCGAAATAAAGGGGACGGAAATAAAGGGGACGTTTCTATTTATTCTACCAGTATTCATTCCGCGGAAATAAATAGAAGCGTCCCCATTATTTTCTTAAGCTATTTTGAGCAAAACTCGGGAGAGAAACTGGAGGATGATATTGGCGTAAACTCCGGCAATAACGTCATCAAGCATTATGCCTAAAGAGCCGTTAAGATCTTGAAGCTTGTCCGCCGGGTACGGCTTGAGCGTATCCAGCACCCGGAACAGAAGAAATCCTATGACTAATATCCGGAAATCCTGGGGCACTAAAAACAAAGTCAAGAACATCCCGGAAACTTCATCGATAACGATGAACTTCGGGTCCTTAGAAGCGAACTGCTTTTCCGCTTTTCCGGAAAAATAAAATCCTAAAAATAAAAAGAAGATCAAGAACGCGCCTTGAACAAGCGGCTCCGGCTTGAGCAGGATAAACAGCAGTAATCCGGCTAGACTTCCGAAAGTCCCGGGGATAAACGGCAGATAACCTACGCAGAAAAAGGTCGCGATGATCCGGCAAAGTCGGTTAAACATCAAATATTAGTGATTATCTTGCGGTTTTCCCAAAGATAAGATACCCCTGAATACAAAGTCAGGATCACCACGACCCACATGATCACGTCTATTCCCAACAGAAAACTGCTTTCCCAGGACGGGTTCCAGGTATAAAAAGCTTTTCTCACCTCCCTTAAAAGAATGAATCCCAGGATCAAAAATATCAGGACCATCTGCGAGAATGTCTTGTGCTTTCCGCTTCTTCCCGCCGACAAAACCTTGCCCTTGTTCAAAGCAAAAAGCCGCAAAGACGTGACCAATATCTCGCGGGAGATGATTATCAGCACCATCCAGGAATCGATTATCTGGATCTGGACAAAAGCGATAAAAGCCGATAAAACCAGGATCTTATCCGCGATCGGGTCCATCAGCTTCCCGAAATCAGTGACCATATTCCTCTTCTGGGCGATTCTGCCGTCGACCAGATCCGACAAAGCCGCGGCAATAAAAACGATAAGGCTGACGACCTTAGGCCATAAACCGTTTATGGAAAAAAATATCATAAAAATAAAAGTCAAAACGATCCGCGAAATAGTTATTTTGTTGGCTATATTCATTTTTACGCCTCTCCTACTAAGTCGTATTCCAGAGTGTCGGTGATCCTGACATCCGCAAAATCACCCGGTTTTAACGGCCTTTTCGAATTCACATAGACCTGGCCGTCCACTTCCGGGGCATCGTATTGGCTACGACCAATATAATGGTCATTTCCCTTTTCGTCAATCAAAACTTTAAGAGTTCTGCCCAGGAATCCGGCGTTAATCTGCCGGGAGATCTCCTGCTGAGCCGTCATAACGGCGTCAAACCGTTCAAGTTTTACTTTTTTAGTCACCTGCTTAGCCAGGGCAAAAGCCGGGGTATCCTCTTCGCGGGAATAAATAAAGGCGCCCAGCCTCTCAAATTTCGTCTGGCGGATGAACCCCAGCAGTTCCTTAAACTCTTTGTCGGTTTCCGAAGGAAAACCGACGATGACCGCCGAGCGCAGGCACACTCCGGGAATGATCTTCCTGGCTTTCTCGATAAGCCTGATGATCCGGTCTTTATCCGTATGCCTGTTCATCAGCTTTAAGATCCGGCCGCTGATATGCTGGACAGGCAGATCGATATACTTGCATAATCTCTCTTCGTCCCGGATAAGTTTTAAAAGATCTTCCCGCACCCGGGACGGATAAAGATAAAGCAGCCGCAGCCATCCTATCCGGGGCGACCTTCGGCAGATCTTTTTGACCAGCTCGCAAAGCTTGAACTTACCGTAAATGTCCTGGCCGTATCCGGTGATGTCCTGGCCGATGATGTTCAGTTCAGAAACACCCTGGGAATTTAATTTATCTACTTGCTTTGCCAGCGAACTCATCCTTAGGCTGCGCAAAGATGATTTTATCTTGGGGATTATGCAGAAACTGCAGTTGTTCAAACAGCCTTCGCAGATCTTTAAATAGGCATAATGGCCCGGGGTAAGGCTGTACCTTTGCGGGTCATCTTCCAGCTCAAGCCTGCCCACGAAAGCGTCAACCTCGGGGAATTCCCGGCTTAATTTATCTCCGTAGCGCTCAGCCAGGCAGCCGTAAACAATGATCTTCTTGAGTTTTCCGTCTTTTTTAAGCTCGCTTAAGTCAAGGATCGCCTCGATAGATTCAGCTTTGGCGTCTTCGATAAAAGCGCAGGTGTTTATTACCGCGACATCAGCCTCTTCCAGCTCGACTATCGGGCAGCCCTGCAATTTAAGGCGGCCCAGTATATGTTCGGAATCGACCAGATTGCGGGGGCAGCCCAGACTTAAAATTCCGACCTTGGGCAAAAACATTATTTGCCGACCTTAAGGCCGTCTTTAGTGATCAGGATGTTTTTCAGGACTTGGCCTTTCCGGCCTAAAGAAGGGATAAGCTTGCCGTTTACCTCCAACCGCACTCCTCCGGCGGAGCCTAACGAAAGCTCGATTTTATCTTTCGCGGACCAACTTTCAAATCTTCCTTTTTTAAGAATATTCTGGAAAACTATCTTTCCGTCCAGCCTGGCCTGAACCCAGCAGTCATCCAGGGCCTGGAGGCCGATACGCACGCCGGCTTGCTCGCTGACAGCAGAAGCAGTTCCGGCTGAAGCGGACTGGCTGACTAATTCAGTTTTACTCGGGGTCGCCGCTTTCGAGGCAACCGCTTTAGGTTTGAGGGCGGGTTTTTTTTCCGCTTTTTTTACTGCTTTTGGCTTAGGCAAGACCAGCTGAGCCCGGGGTTTTTTAGACCCGGGCCGGGAAAGCAATTTGACCAGCTTGACAGCGCCGAGAGTCAGAATTAATAAAGCCGCAATTAAAACAATGATCCCGACGATCTGGGGTTTGAAGAAATTTTTTTTAGCGCTTACTCCCCAGAAATGCCTGTCGTCTTTTTCCGCAGGCTTAGCGGCCGCGCTGGCCATCCCGTTCTCCCGGTATCCGCCCAGGTACTCCTGCGAATCAACTCCCAGGAACTGGCAATAGATCTTGATAAAACCCTTGATATAAACCGGGTTCAAATTGACTAAAGAATCCTCCTCGATAGACTTAAGAATATCCAAGTGGATATTGGTCTTCTTATGCACCTCTTCCAGGGAGATCCCTTTTTCCTGGCGTAATTTCTTTAACCTTGAGCCTGCGCTTTCCATAGTCTTTCTAGGCGCTCTTTTCCTTCATCAGATCGTTTTTGAGCCATTGTTCCCTGTCCACCAGAAGCCTGCGGGGTTTACTGCCTTCAAAAGGCCCGACCATCCCGTCTTCCTCCATCATATCGATTATCCGGGCCGCCCGGGTATAGCCCAGGCGCAACCTTCTTTGCAGGATGGATACCGAGGCCTGATTGCTTTCGATGATGATCCTGACCGCCTCGTCATAAAGCTCGTCTTTCTCGCCGCTGGCCAGCCCGGATTTCTGCTGGTCTTTGACGATATCCTCATCGTAAACCGGCGCAGCCTGAGCTTTGATGAAATCCACCACCTTCTCTATCTCGACATCGGTGACCAAAGCTCCCTGGGCCCGAACAGGCTTGGCATCCTGGGGTTTCAAAAAAAGCATATCCCCTTTTCCCAAAAGTTTATCCGCGCCGTTCATATCCAAAACCGTGCGCGAGTCCACTTTAGAGGCCACTTTAAATGAGATCCTGGAAGGCATATTGGCCTTGATCACCCCGGTAATGACATCTACCGAAGGCCTCTGAGTAGCTAGAACCAGATGGATCCCCACTGCCCGGGAAAGCTGGGCCAGCCGGGTAACCGCGCTTTCGACCTGGTCCCTGGCCACTACCATAAGATCAGCGAATTCGTCGATTATTACCACTATATAAGGAAGGGTTTCCTGAGGTTTCTTCTCGTTATAACCGCGGATATTCCTGGCCCCTAATTCAGCGAGAAGCCTGTACCTGCGCTCCATCTCGTTGACCACCCAGTTCAAGGCGCCCGCGGCTTTCTTGGATTCGGTTACAACCGGGCATAAAAGATGCGGCAACCCGTTAAAAGGGGCAAGCTCGACCATTTTCGGGTCGATCATCACGAATTTAAGCTCATTGGGAGTGTAGCGCATTAAAAGCGACAGGATCACGGCGTTTACGCAGACAGTCTTACCGGAGCCCGTGGTCCCGGCGATGAGCATGTGCGGCATTTCGTCCAAGTGGGCGATGACCGAGCTGCCGGCAATATCCTTGCCCAGAGCTATAGTCAATTTCCCTTCAGAATCCTGGAATTCTTTGGAAGAAACTATTTCTTTGACAAAAACCATCGTGCTGGTGGTATTGGGCACTTCGATCCCCACCCTGGCCTTGCCCGGGATAGGAGCCACTATCCGGACTGACTGGGCTTTCATCGCCAGCGCGATATCGTCGCCTAAAGTGACAATGCGGTTGACCTTGACTCCCGGAGCGGGTTCGAGCTCATAACGGGTGATGATCGGGCCGCGCTCGATGTCCGTGATCTTGACCGTGATCCCAAAATCTTCCAAAGTCTCTTCCAGGATGCGCGCGTTGTGAGTCAGGTCTTCCTTGATCTGCCTGGCTTCCAAAGGAGGAGGCGAATCCAGCAGGTCCAATCCGGGAAGATGATAATCGCCGATCTTCAGCGGCTGCTGCGGCTTAGTCTTAGCGTCAGCCGGCTCTATCAGGGCGTCTTCTTTTATTCTTACCTTAGGCTTGCCGTTAAACGCAGGTCTGGTTAAAGGCTCTTCTTTTTCGGCGTTTTTCTCGTCTTTAAGGTTAGCCAGGCGCGGCTTAACCCGGGCTTCCTGGCTTTTGCTTGCGGACTGGCCGTTTCCTCTGACCGAGGGGATTGATCTGTTTTTTTTGCGGAAGACCGGTAAAAGCCAGTCCTGGCACTTATTGCAGGCATTCCGGACGAAAGTAGAGATCAATATCTCGGTGACCAGGGCTAAAGACAACAACGACAGGGCAATGAAAAGTATAAAGCCGCCCAGTTTTCCGAAATATTGATTGATAAATTTGGCGATGACAAAGCCGAATAATCCGGCGCGGGGAAGAGAAATGGTCGGATTATCCAAAAGGATCAGCCCGAACAAAGAGCCGAGGGAAAGCACTAAAACGGTTATCCCCACTACCCGCGGCCAGCGCAGATCTGGGGGGTCGTTCAAAAACAGCTTGATCCCGATCCAGAGGATAGACGCCGGAATGACAAAGCTCGGCCAGCCGAAGAAAAAAAACAAAACAAAACCCAGGTAGGCGCCGAAATAGCTGATCCAATTATGAGGGGGAATATTCGGGCTGGAGGTGTAGAATCTGCCGATATCGTTGCGATCAAAAGAAACCAGGCTGGCGAGAACGATGAGGCCAATAGCGACTATTAGGACGCCTTTAAACTCATTGATCCTTTTAGCTTTCACTTTTAGGTTTCTCTTCGGCCCGCTTCTTGCTCAGGTTGACCCTTCCTAATTCATCGACGTTGATGACCTTGACCTTGAATTCATCCCCCACCTTGACCACAGAAGCGACATCCTTGACGAAGGTGTCGGAAAGCTCGGAAACATGGACCAATCCTTCTTTTCCCGGAGCGATCTCGCAGAAAGCCCCGAAATTGGTCACTTTCTTGACTTTCCCGTTGTAGATCCGCCCCACTTCCACCTCTTCGGTGAGCGCCTTGATCATCGAGATCGCGGCCTGGGATTTAGCCGGGTCATTGGAAGCGACCAGAACGGTGCCGTCATCCGAGATATCGATGGTAGCGCCGGTCGCCGCGATTATGGACTTGATCATTTTGCCGCCGGGGCCGATGACCGCTCCGATCTTCTCGGTATTGATCATGATCTTTTCGATCCTCGGAGCGTAAGAAGACATCTCCGCGCGAGGTTTGGTCAAAGCCTGAGCCATTTTATCCAGGATAAATAACCTGGCTTTCCTGGCCTGAGCCAGGCAGTCTTTTAAAAGATCCAGGCTGATACCGTCGATCTTAAGATCCAACTGCACCGCGGTAACCCCGTTTTTGGTGCCCGCGACTTTAAAATCCATATCTCCGAAATGGTCTTCCACTCCGGCGATATCAGTCAGGATCACCGCCTTGTCTTTGCCCTTGATCAACCCCATGGCGATGCCTGAGACCGGCTCTTTGACCGGAACTCCGGCATCCATTAAAGAAAGGCTGGAAGCGCAGACCGTAGCCATGCTCGAAGAACCGTTGGATTCCAGGATCTCGGAAACCACGCGCACGGTATAAGGAAATTCCTCCTTGGTCGGCATAACCGCTAAAAGCGATTTCTCGGCCAGATTACCGTGGCCGATCTCCCGGCGGCCGGGGCCGCGCATAGGGCCGGTTTCACCGACGCTAAAAGGCGGAAAGCTGTAATGGAGCATAAAAGTCTTGTATTTCTTGCCTTCCAGAGCCTCGACCATCTGCTCATCATCGCCCGTGCCAAGGGTCGTGATCGCCAGGCTCTGGGTCTGGCCGCGGGTAAAAAGCGCGGAACCGTGGGTCCGGGGAAGCACCGCTACTTCGCTGGTTATCGCCCGGATCTGGTCAAAAGCCCTGCCGTCTACCCGGATGTTCTCTTTAAGGATCTTTCTCCTTACTTCAGCTTCCTCCACTTCCACTAAAGCGTTCTTGATATCTGCCGCTTCGTAGCCTTCGGTGGTCAGAGTGGTTTCCAGTTCCTTACAGAGGCTGTCTACCGCCTCTTCCCGCTCTTCCTTCTTACCTAATTTATATATCTCCTGCAGCCGGGTCATCCCCAGCTTTTCGACTTTTTCCATAAGCACAGGATCGATCTTATTAAGCACCGGCTCTAACTTGGCTGAACCGAATTTTTTGGCAAATTCTTCCTGGAATTTCAGGATATCCTGGAGAGCATCATAGCCGAATTTAACCGCGTCCAGATAGATCTCTTCCGAAACTTGCCGGCATTTCGATTCCAGCATCATTATGCCCTGCTTATTGGCGACCACGATCACTTCCAGATCGGATTTCTCGATCTGGGCGTAAGTCGGGTTAAGGACAAAGCCGTTTTCATCTTTGGCAACCCGGCAAGCCGCTACCGGCCCGCCAAAAGGAATATCGGAAATACAAAGAGCAGCCGACGCGCCGTTCACGGCGAGGATATCCGGGTCGTTCTCCCCATCAGAGGAAAGAACAACCGCGATAACCTGGACATCATTAAGGAAGCCTTTGGGAAAAAGCGGACGGATCGGCCGGTCAATAAGCCGCGAAGTCAGGATCTCGCTTTCTGTAGGCCTGCCTTCACGTTTAAAGAACCCTCCGGGGATCCTTCCGGCGGCGTAGGTTTTTTCCTGATATTCAACCATCAAAGGAAAATAATCCTGGCCTGCTTTGACTTTCGGCGACACACAGGCCGTGACCAAAATCACGGTCCCGCCGTAAGAAACCACCACGGCGCCGTTAGCCTGTTTTGCGACTTTCCCGGTCTGAAAGACCAAATCCTGTTTCCCGAATTTAATTATCTCTTCTTTTTCTTCCATAACTGTCCTATTCTCTTTTTTTTAATCAAGATTGGTTTATTGGCGAGGATAACAAAGGATCAGGATATAAAGCTATTTCCTCAAATTAAGCTTATCCAAAAGCTCCTGGTATTTCGTAAGATCTTTCTTCTTAAGATAATTAAGAAGGCGGCGGCGTTTCCCGACCAAGATCAAAAGTCCGCGACGAGAATTAAAATCCTTTTTATGGAATTTAAAATGCCCGGTTAACAGGTTTATTCTTTCGGTTAAAAGCGCGATCTGCACTCCTGCCGAGCCAGTATCCTGACTGTGAGCTTTAAAACCTTCGATAAGTTTCTTTTTCTTTTCAGTGACTAAAGTCAATCTTTTCACCTCCCTTCCTATATTATTTATTTCATTATATGTTATTTTAACATGCAAGTCAAATGTTTTCCTGCTGCAATTATTCGGACTTCGGCCAAAACCGGGATTTCACAGCAAAACCAGGTTGGAAATGGTCATGCTGCACTTGACCAGAGCGGTATCTTTGGATTTGGGGGTCAATTCGTATTTTTCAACCGTAAAAAGCTTTTTAGCGGTCTCAATTCTGTACATGAATTCCAGGATCTTTTCCACCGCTCCTTCGCAGTTTAAAGTTATCTGGTATTTCTTGGAAGAGGCGGACTCCTTGACCCCTCCCGGCTTCATATCCACCAGTTCAATCCCCGCTTTATTCGCCAGAAGCTCTACTTCTTTGAGGATCTGAGTTAATTCCTCGTTATCGGAAACCGAAGCGCCTAAGTAAGAAACGTAGTTGGCTCGTTGGATATTTATTCTGTTCTTTTGAGTCAGGATCTTTAAATCGGCCTTGATCTGGGACTCTTTCTCCTGGATCCGTTTATCCAGCCCCGCGGTCAATCCGGA
>JBFZAG010000094.1:0-2848 GCA_041309145.1 Candidatus Omnitrophota bacterium
CATTTTGAGCGTTTTCTGCCTGACTTAACACCTTTTCCCCGGCTTTAAGGCTGAGAATTTGGCCAGCCAGAACAAAAAAAATAACTTTTAACGCTAAGGAATTTCTAACCAAGGCTCCCCCTGATAATCTCTTTTAATTTCCTCAGATCTTCTTCGGTATACTGGCGCCATCTGTTAATCATGTTGCGCCTGGCCTTTGGAAAAACGCCCTTTTTCTCGTAGCGGAAAAGAGTTTGCTTGGAAATACCGAGCTTTTCCGCCACTTGTTGCGCTGTTAATAGTTTAGCCTCGATCATTTTCATTTACCTCATCATAATTTTACTTGTTTTTATCCAATGCTTAGAAGTATTTCATCATATCGAAGCTTATAACTCGCACTGAATATACTTAATAATATTTGATGATATTGTAGATTATCACCAATAAAATGTCAAGGATTTTTTCCTGTGACAAAGAACTCAAAGAACCTGACTTTTAGCTTGATCCCGTTGAACTTATTTCAATAAAACCAAACTCAGCAGCTCTTTCTTTATAGCCTCGGAAACATTGGCAAATTTGATCCCCAAAAAGTATTCGCGGGCCTTGCCCATGGCGCTTCTTACTATTTCGCCCCTTAATTCAATCAATTTTTCCGGATTGGATTGCCCCTGGCTGATCCGGAAAGAGGTCAAAACCACTAATCCTTTCGGCAAGAAAAAGTTAACCTGGACACCAACAGCATTTCCGTCTGATGAAATATTAAAAGTGTTGCCGGTTATGGTTTGGCGGGAAAGTAACGTTACCGTATCATCCAGCGATTTTAAGATAACGGGGATCTTCAGGAAAAGCCTTTCCGCCCCCCTCCAGGGGACATAACCCTGGAAAATATTCTGTTTGATAATAAGCCTGGCCAGATCAAAATTCTTCTCTTCCAGCCGCCAATACAGATCTAAAGCCGCCAGAATAGCATGGGCTTCGCAGGCTAATGGTTCGATATACAAGCCGGTCATTTTCGCCAGGCTGTCCAGAAGAGCTGTGTCTAAAGGGTTGCTGCAGGCTACGAACAAAGTATTCTCCAGCTTGAACAAAGGGAAAACCCGATTTTGAAGGGCAAAGTTCTCTTCGATCAGGCGCAGCACCGACTGATTGACAGCGTAATCGCTGATGCTGGCATAGGGGATCCCGCTTTCCTGAGCCAGGAATAAGATGACCTCCTGTTCGGAAAGAAAGCCCAGCCGGAGCAGATTTATCCATAAAGACATGCCGGAATTCCGCTCTTCAACCTTGGCCCGGTCTAATTGCCAGGGTTGGAGCCAATTCTGCTCAATAAGTTTTTCTTCCAGTCTTTGCATAAAAAACAAAGGTTATTTTTTGAACAGCTGGATCATGTTCCACAAGGGCAAAAATATTGAGAGAGCCATCCCCATGACCACAAACCCCAGAACCGCGGTCATGATCGGCTCGATCATTGTAGTAAGATTCTTGACCATTGTCTTGACTTCAAGCTCAAAGAATTCGCAGAGCGAATCCAGCATCAAAGGCAACGATCCGCTTTTCTCCCCCACCGAGACCATGTAGCCTACCAGGCGGGGGAAAAACTTGCTGTTCAAGATACCTCCGGAGATCCCTTTTCCGTCGGCCACATCATGCTTGATCTTATCGATCTCCTTGCTCAAGACCGCATTACCGATAGTCAAACCAACGATATCCATGGTCTTGAGGACCGGCAGCCCGGCCTGGTACAAAACGTTCAACATCGAGGCAAAACGCAGCATGGTCATTTTAGTGTAAAGTTTTCCGAAAACCGGTATTTTAAACTTCAAATCATCCCACCATAATCTTCCCGCGGGAGTGCTAATAACGGCCTTTATCCCGAAAATCGCCGCGACCACGGAAATTATGACCAGCCACCAGTAATGGGTCAGAACATAACCGGTGATCACCATGATCTGGGTAGGCAGGGGAAGTTTGGTTTTAGCGTCGGAGTACATCCTGGAGAATTGCGGAATGACAAAAACCGTCAGAACCACGACCGCTATCACCAAAGCGATAACAACCATGATCGGGTAACGCAAGGCCGCGCTTATATTAGAGCGGTTCTCCATATCGCTTTCGAGCATATCCGAAAGGCGCAAGAGCACTTTATCCAGGATGCCGGCGCTTTCGCCGGCGACCACGGTGTTGACGTAAAGCTCGGAAAAAACTCCGGGGTGCTTGGCCAGCGCCGAAGAAAGGCTGGAGCCGCTTTCCACGTCACGAATAACCTGGATCAAAGCTTTTTTGAGATTAGGGTCTTCCGCCTGGTCAGCTAAAACTCTTATGCCTTCCAGAAGCGGGATAGCTGCCCTGATGATCGTAGCGAACTGCCGGGTAAAGATGACCAAAGCCTTGTTATCTACTCCGCCTCTCGTGCTTCCGGGACCGCCTGAGGCGCTATTAGCCGATACCGGCCTAGCTCTGGCTTTAAAGCTGATGTTTATCGGCAAATAACCCTTCTTAGCCAGATCCGTGGTCAAGGCCACTTCACTGGCCGCCTCTAATTCGCCTTTAACAAATTTACCCTGACTGTCTACCGCTTTGTATATGTATATAGGCATACTTAATAAAGTTTATTTCTTTTCTCCTAACCAGCTGGCGATCCGTTTTTCGTATTCGATGATATCAGCCGGTTTGACCTGGACCTGTTCCGCGGGCTTGGGTTGCGGCGGAACCTGGGAGATAGGTTTGACCTCGGCCTTGGCTTCTTCAGACTGCGGCTTTAGATCAGTATGATCTTCGCAGACCCTGGCGATCTCTTCGATCGTGGTCACTCCGGCGAGAGCTTTGTTCAACCCGTCCTCGCTCAAAAGCTTCATTCCTTTAGCCTGGC
>JBFZAG010000095.1:0-2794 GCA_041309145.1 Candidatus Omnitrophota bacterium
TGTCGCTTTTGTACTTATCTTTAAACCACTGGGCCAGGATCAGCGAATAATAAACCTGTCTCAGGGGGGCGTATCTTTTGCTGGAATTTACTTCCCTGGTCAGTTTAGGGATTATGGTTTCTCTGAGGATCTGAGAAGAATACTCGTTCAATTGTTTAAAGCGCTCATCCGGAAAGCGGTAATTAGCGTTTCCTTTCAGATAATCCTGCTCAAGCATCACTTTTAAAGTAGCTTTGTAGATATACGCGCTTCCCGGCGTTTCCCGGACAATGATCTCATCCGGCACGATCCAGGGACGGGTCAGGGTGGGAATAGTCACATTCTGGCTGGCAAAAAGCTCTTCCGCTCTTTTGTACAGCTTATCCCAGTATTCCCGGCCTTCGAAAGTTTCAGGGGAAGTAAAGCTGGCGGTATCTTTTTTCAGCTGGAGATCCGCTTCCAACATGATCTTGCCCATGTCGGTCTTCGCCAAATCCTCGTCGATTATTTGTTTAGGGGAATCCGGCCTGAGGTTGACCCAGAAAACATCATCGGGAAGGGATATTCCGATAAAAAAGTATTTGAGCAGTTCGTTGGTGGCGTTTTCCAGGGCTGCGGGTTTAGTTTCTTTGACACTGCCTTTATCCAGCAAAATTTTTAAATCATTGTTCAGCTGATCATAGGAAAGATAGCGTAAATGTAGCGGCCGGTAGTTTTCAAAAGCGACGGAGCCGATCAGGCTGGACATTCGGCCTGAAATATCCATTTGCCCGGCTATCTGAGCAAAGCCGATCTGCTAAAATAAAAAGCAGAAGGAAATCAAAAATGAGATGATTTTACGCAACATGGTTTTAGCTTTTTGAAAAGTATTTTAAAAGTGGGCAAAAAATATTCTCTCGCTCGTTAACTAGTTAAGATTGAGAGAGTTCTGATTTATCAGCCTTAATAAAGTATGCCTTATTTTTCAAGGGTTTTCAAGAAATTTCAGCTAAAATATTGAAAGCGCTTGCACCATAAATAATTAAAAATAAAACACTTACAAATAAAAGCGCCGGAAATTTGCTCTTTTACGAGACTATTTCCGGCGCTGCAATAATATCGCGCTATTTTACTCTTACCTGTTATATTCCAGCAAAGCCAGCATGACTTTTACCTGAGGCTCTGTAGCTTTACATTCATCCTCCTCCATCCTCAACATCCCGGCCAAACATGCCAGAACTTTATCCGCGCGCTGTTTTAATTCTCCTTTTTGATAGCAGGCGCCCAGGAACTCCTTGATCCGCTCTGTTGAAGGGCAGGTTTCGGTTTCGACCATCTTCTGCAAAGCCTGCCATTCCTGGTCCAGGTCAGCGATATTCACTTTAGGCATATTGATGATCTCTTTCATCAATACTTCGCCCATCGGCTGGGTGATGATCGGCAGGGCCCGGAAATCTATACCGCCCAGGGGGCCTTTAGAAGTATCTGTCTGCGCCGGGGTAACCGGATTGCCGCTGTCTTTGTTGGCCAGATTATTGATCTTTTTTATAGCGCTCTCGATCTCGTTTATGTCTTCCTGGATGCCTCCTTCAGTGACTCTGCCCCTGGCATAATCCGCAATCGCTTCGTTGGTCCGGAGAGCGTTTATTTGTTCCTGCTTGGACTTGATGATCCCCCTCAGAGCGCCGACAGGATCGGATTTTAACTGCCCGGACAATCCTTTTCGGTTTATGTCGCTCAAGGCGTACCAAAGACTGTTTCTTTCGGGGTTATTTAAACCCAGCTTGCCGACCAAGGCTTCCCATTCAGGACTATTATTCTTATTTACATCAATAGCCGCAAGTTCGTCGCCTATCGTTCCAATGTTTCCGCCGTCCTTGTTGCTTTGCGCTAACTCGGAAATATGCACCACTTCCCCATTATTATTGATCTTGCCGTAATAAACTTCCCCGGGCTTATTGGCTAACCCGTCCTTATCAACACGCTCCGCGTAGAGCTTGCATGCCCAATTGCCTCGCGCAGCGCCTTGCTGCCAGGACATTCCGATGACCTCTGAAACAGGAGCTTCAACAACGATCTCCGGATTTGAGGTGCCGTATTTCTCCTTAAAATAGACGGAATCTCCTTTTAAGGTGAACTTTGTGAACTTCTTGATCTCATCAGGCCGAAGGCCAGGCCGAGCTCCTTCTGCTCCGCCAATAGATGGCCGGGCTAGATTTAAAAAATAATTCGGGTCAAGCCCATCTTTATTCCTAACTTGTTCCCATGGAAAAATTGTTTCTCGTATCTGTTTGTCTAATACGGTTTCATCATTAGGATTCCGGGCCAGAACCACATATTCATCAGTCGAAACCGGCGCTCTTGTGCCTTCCGGCAAACCCAGGGCTTTTGCCGTCGCTTCCTGCTCCAGCCTGGGAAGCATGCTTTTTACAGCTTGCATAAAACTTTCTTTATTGTCAATGCTGGCATTAAGGACGAACAGCAGTTTAGGCTGTTCCTTAGCGAACTCGGCCGCAAAAGCCTTTCCAAAATCAGCCATGGCCGCAAGAGCAGCGCCCTTTTGAACCAGCATGAACCCAAATTGTTCTGCTGGACCTTCCTGCGTTCTCATCCTGAAAACAATGATTGCGTGTATATTCGGATACTTGTTAATAAATTTACGGATCGCCGTCTTGTCGACCTTATGCCCGATGCCGCCGTCTTTATTAGCCATATAATCGGTCATCTCTTTGAAGCCCTTCAGGTCTTTGATCTGCTCGTTCGCAGGAAGAGCATCAAAATCAACAAATAACTCCGGCTTGTCTTTTTTCTGCCAGTCATTCGCCTTCATCCAGCG
>JBFZAG010000096.1:0-10067 GCA_041309145.1 Candidatus Omnitrophota bacterium
GCGGGCCCGGGAATCTTTGATCCCCAGATAAACTCCCAAAGCTGCCGCTACGCCCAGAGCCGGAGCTCCGCGGATCTTTAATTTTCTGATCGCGTTCCACAAAGTTCCAAGATCCCGGATATAAAGATGCTTTAACCTGTTCGGGAGCAGGGTCTGATCGATGATCTTGATGGAGCCGCCTTTCCATTCTATAGTTTTGATATTCATAATTTATTCGACTTATTTTCCGGTAACTTTAGCGGGTTTGCGATTTTTCAGGATTTGATCCTCTTAAATAAGCGGTTCAATAATTTTCAGGTTAAAGAAATTTACGGCGTTTTGCGTGGTTATCCGGGCGATTTCCTGGCTGCTGCAGCCTTTTATTTCAGCTATCTCCTGGGCGAGCAGGCTTACGAAAGACGGCTCGTTCCTTTTTCCCCTGAAGCCTTCCGGAGAAAGATAGGGCGCATCGGTCTCCAGACAGATACTTTCTAAAGGAGCGGCGCTGACCGCTTCCCGGACATCTTGAGCTTTCTTATAAGTGACATTACAGGTAAAAGAAACCAGATAACCTCTGTCGATACAGGATCCCAGGAATACCCTGTCCCCTGCGAAACAATGGATTATGGCCTTCTTGACTTTCTCCTGATCCATTATCTTTAAAGTGTCCTCCTGCGCCTGCCGGGAATGGATCACTGCGGGCAAATCCAGCTCTTTGGCCAGACGCAAAAAACTGCTAAAGACTTCTTTCTGTTTTTCCCGCGGGGAAAAATTGCGGTAATAATCCAGGCCGATCTCTCCGATCGCCACTACTTTCGCTGATCCGGCCAGCAACCTCAGGGTTTCCATATCTCCTTCGGAAATATTCTGGGCGTCGTGAGGATGGCACCCGACGACTGCGTAGACATTGGGATAATCTTGGGCAAGTTTTACGGAATTGGCCGATCCTTCAAGGCTCGAGCCGATATTGATCACGTATTTGACACCGGCCTCAGCGGCGCGTTTTAAAACTTCAGGCCGGTCAGAATCGAATTCGGGGAAGTCAAGATGGCAGTGAGTGTCGATTAACATGTATACTTATTTCTTATGGGTCCTGTCAAGGCATGGTTCCGCAGGGCGTTCGTTGCGCCCCTGCGAGGCGCAAATTACCCGGCCGTATCGGAACGGCCGGTATAGCCCTCTGGCCTATAACTCCGGTTCGTCCCTGCGGCTCTTGCCGATAAATTTATCTAAGGCAATCCATGCCCGCTCCGGGCCGAACAGGCCTGCTCCGCCACGCCTTGCCCCCCATAAGCAATAATTTATGCATTTAAACACATAAATTTTACTTATTCTTCCTGGCTTTGCTCTCTTCGGTCTCGATGCGCGGGAATAAAGGCCCGCCCTTGTTGATCTGATCAACTCCGACCTGAGCGCGGATAACTTCCGCGGTCCGGGGCATGAACGGATCAAGGCTATATTCCGCGGCCCGGATAACCTTGATCAAAAGCGCGATAAAGTTCTTCAATTCCTCAGACTTGTTCTCTTTGGCCAGGTTCCAGGGTTTAGTCTCTTCGACATATTTGTTGGCCATATTGATCATCTCCCAGATCGCTTCTAAAGCCCCGCCGAAATTCAGGTCATGGCCGCTTTCCAGGGATAAGGCGATCTTTCCGGGCAACTCCGCGATCTTATTTTCGATATTCAAGGCTTGCCCGGACTTTTCAATTGTCTCATTCTCTTCGGGGATCTTTCCGTTATAATATTTCTCGGTCATGGTCAGAGTCCGGTAAACCAGGTTGCCCAGGTCATTGGCCAGATCGCTGTTGATCCTTTTGACCAGCGATTCCTCGGAAAAATTTCCGTCCATTCCGAAAGGCACGTCGCGCAGCATGAAATAACGGTAAGCGTCTACCCCGTATTTTTGAGACATCTCAACCGGAGAAACCACGTTGCCGCGGGATTTTGATATTTTCAAGTCCGAGATCATCCACCAGCCGTGGGCAAACACGGTTTTAGGAGGTTCGATTCCCAGGGCCTTAAGCATGATCGGCCAATAAATCGCGTGCTGGCGCAGAATGTCTTTCGCCATCAGCTGGACGTCGGCAGGCCACCATTTGGAATGGTATTTACCTTTATCATCGAACTCTCCCACCGCGCTGATATAATTCAACAAAGCGTCAAACCAGACATAAGTCACGTAACCCGGGTTAAAAGGCAGCGGTATCCCCCAGCTCAAACGCTCCTTGGGCCGGGAAATACAAAGGTCCTCGAGTTTGTTCATTTCCAGAAAACTTAACACTTCATTTCTGCGGATCGCCGGCCGGACAAAATCCGGGTTGTTTTTAATATGCTCAACCAGCCAATCCCGGTATTTGGCTAGTTTGAAGAAATAATTGGTTTCCGAGATCTTCTCCACCGGCCTTTTGCAATCCGGGCAGAGTTCTCTTCCAGCCTGAGTCTCGGTCCAGAAACTTTCGCAAGGCGTGCAATATCTTCCTTCGTATTTAGATTCATAAATATCGCCTTTTTTATAAAGAATATCGAGCGCCTTCTGGACTGTAACCACATGCCTTTTTTCAGTGGTACGGATGAAATCGTCGTAAGAAATATTCAGGTTTTTCCAGAGATCCTTGAATTTTACCACGATCTTGTCCGCAAACTCAGGAGGGCTCAGTTTTTCCGCTTCGGCAGCCTTTTGGATCTTCTGACCATGCTCGTCGGTTCCGGTCAAAAACCAGACATTCTCCTTGCCGATGGCCCGGCGATAGAACCTGGCCAGGGTATCCGCGGCGCTGGTAGTATAAGAATGGCCGATATGCGGGGAAGCGTTGATGTAATACAGGGGCGTGGTGATATAAAATTTGGTTTTCATGGCTATTTATATTTGATCTCGGTGATCGTCCCATTCTCCAGCTCTACGGTGACGCTGCGCTTGAACACATTGACCCCGATGACCTTGCCTTTTACTTCTTTAACGTTGATCTTTTCCCCTTCCCGGGGAAGCCCCTTGGAAAACTGCTTGTAAGTACCGCATTCATAACTGAGACAGCACATCAATCTGCCGCAGATCCCGGAGATCTTGGGAGGATTAAGCGGCAACCCCTGCTCTTTGGCCATTTTGATGGTCACCGGGACAAAATCGGTCAGGAACTTCGAACAGCAGAGCTCGCGGCCGCAGGGGCCGTAGCCGCCGAAGAACTTTGTTTCATCCCTGACCCCGATCTGGCGCATTTCGATCCTGGCCTTGAAGATCTTGGCCAGATCCTTGACCAGCTCGCGGAAATCGACCCTTCCGCCAGAAGTAAAATAAAAAACTATCTTGCTGCGGTCAAAAGAATACTCCGCCTGGACCAGCTTCATCTCCAGTTTGTGTTCGGCGATCTTCTTGGTGCAGGTGTTAAAAGCCTCCCTGGATTTAGCCCGGTTTTCTTCGATCTGTTTGAGATCGCCTTCTTTAGCCAGGCGGACGATCTTTTTAACCGCCTGCTTTTCCTTATTTTCCTTGAAATCCTGTTCTTGAGGCTCACCCGGCTCGATCTCCCTGTCCCGGACATCTTTATCCTTAACTTCCCTGCCTTCGGCCCCCAGGCAAACGACCTGCCCGTAATCCAAGCCGCGGTCATGCTCGACGATCACATAATCGCCTTCTTTAAGGTTGATATCGCCGGCGTTGTAATGAAAACTTTGACCGGTATCGCGAAGTCTTACGCAGATAATTCTTTCCATAAAAACCCCTTTTAATTTTTTCTGACGGATAACCTCAGATTCGCCAGCAGCAATTTCACGTTCGCGTTCTGCTCTAAATAGAGCATTGAATCAGAAATGCCTTTTAAAATAGCATCAAGTTCGCTGAAAGTATAACTCTTAGCCAGTTTTTCCAGAATATCGCTGCGGTCAAGGTTAATGCTCTGGTCTTTATTGATCCCCGCTTTGACCAAATACAGGTCTCTGAACCAGCCTACGAGAATAACAAGAGCCTGGCGGAAAGTCTCCCTATCCTGAATAAAAGGATTTTCGTCACTCAGGGCTGAGGCCGAGCTGAAAAAATCAATGATCCGGTTCTTCTCCGATAAAATATCCCGGTCTTTCCAGCCCAGGGCCGATCCGATCCTGCCCTCGCAAAAGAACCTCAAAAAATGCAACGCCCGCTGGTCCAGACCATAACCGTTTTTAAGCACTTGGTCAAATTCATCGCGGGCCAAAGCAAAAAATTTCACGTTCTGGCACCGGGAGACTATCGTGCGGAAAAGAAGCCGCGGCTTATCGCTGACCAGAATGATCACGCTTTTTTTGGGCGGCTCTTCCAAAGTCTTCAAAAAAGCGTTAGCGCTCTCGGAGTTGAGATTATGGGCGCCGTTAATAATGAAAACCTTGAACTTGGCCTCGTAAGGGCGCAAACAGATCTCTTGCTGAAGCAAGCGGATATCTTCGATCTTGATCTCTTCGGAATCGCCTTTATCTATTATATGTATATCCGGATGCCGGCCGTTCTCGATCTTTCTGCAGGACAAACAAGCATCGCAGGCATCCGCCGCGCCTTCCAGGCAGTTCAAAGCCTTAGCGAAATTCCTGGCCACCAGTTTTTTACCGGTGCCTTCCGGACCGCTGAACAAGTACGCTCCGGACAGGTGGCTGTTTTTTAAAGCTTCCTGAAGCCGGGCTACTGGTCTATTCTGTCCCACAATATCTTTAAATGCCATCTTTACAGGATCTTTTCCACGAGTTCGCGGATCTTCTTCTGGGTCTGCAGCCTGTCCGGGGCAAGCTTGACGATCTTTATCCTTCCAGGCTCCTGCTTAGCTAAACGCAAATAACCGTTCTTTACTTTGCGGTGATATTCAAAGGAGCGGCTTTCAATGCGGTCTTTTTGCCTGTGGATCCCGTTTAAGGCTTTCTCCAGGGCAAGATCCAAGAGGATAGTCAGGTCCGGCTTGACCCCTCCGGTAACAAACTGTCCCAGACTTTTGATGAATTCGATATCCATTCCCAGACCATAGCCCTGATAAACTAAAGTCGAATCCAGAAAGCGGTCGCAGATGACGATCTGCCCGTCTTTGAGCGCAGGCAGGATCACTTCGCTCACGGTCTGGGAACGGCTGGCCATATATAAAAGCAGCTCGGTCTGGCTGGTTATAAGTTTGTTCCTGTTATCCAAAAGGATATTCCGGATAGACTCGCTTACTTCGGTGCCTCCGGGCTCGCGCAAAAATACCGCTTTATATTTTTTCCCCAGCAAATACTCGTAAAGAAGCCTGGACTGGGTGCTTTTGCCGCTGCATTCCGAACCTTCGAACGTGATAAACTTGCCCTTCACAATAATCTCCTTATAATATTCGCAGCTTAATTTTTTATGGGTGACAAGGCGTGGTGGAGCAGGCCTGTTCGGCCCGGAGCGGGCACGGATTGCCATCGATAAATTTGTCAGCAAGAGCGCAGGGACGAACCGGAGTGAAGTTGCGCCACGCCGGGGCGCAACGAACGCCCTGCGGAACCATGACTTGACAGGACCTGTAAAAAATTAAGCGGCTCGTAAAATCCAATAATTATTTGCGGCGCAATTCGCTGCTTCCGTCTTTTTTGTCCAGCAGAATATAGCCGTTTTCTTCCAGTTCTTTCCTGATCCTGTCCGCCCCGGAATAATCCTTTTGTTTTTTGAGTTGCTCGCGCTCAAGCTGTTTATTCCTGGCCCATTCCAGGTCATGAGACTCCGCCAACGCTTTCTGAAAATTATCCCTTAATCCCGGATCAGTGGCCAGCCGCGCATCCTTAAGAGGATCGATCTTATCCGGGGCTAATACCAGGATATCCAGCAGTTCCGCGATCGTCTTAACGGCATATTTTATCTTGGAAACATTGGCGCTTATCAGCTCGGAGACTATCAGGGTCTGGCAGTATGATTTTATTTTCTCCAGAGCGGCCATGGCCTGCGGGGTATTAAAATCATTGTCCATCGCTTTTTCGAACTCCAGCCGGTGAACATCTGTTTCGCTTGATTTTTCCAGCTCTGCGGCGGCCGCCAGATCGAAAAATTTAGGCTGCAGGCTTTGGATCTGGCTGAACAGGTAGACGAACGACCTGTACCACTTGGTAGACTCTTCCATCCTTTTCCGGGAAAAATCCACGGGGCTGGCGTAGTGCGATTGCAGAAAGAATATTTTCAGGCTGTCGGGATGATACTTATCCAGGGCATCTTTTATGGTGACAAAATTCCCGAGTGATTTTGACATCTTCTGGCCGTCAATGGTCAACAGGCCGTGATGGATCCAGTATTTGGCAAAAGGTTTGCCGCTGAGAGCCTGCGACTGGGCGATCTCGTTCTCGTGATGCGGAAAAATAAGATCCCTGCCTCCGGCATGAATATCCAGAGTGTCCGTGTTAAGATACTTGGTGCTCATTACGGAACACTCGATATGCCAGCCTGGCCGGCCGTTTCCCCAGGGGCTCTCCCAAAAAGGCTCTCCGGGCTTGGAGCTTTTCCAGAGGGCAAAATCCAAAGGATCTTCTTTGGTCTCGTCAGCTTCTTTGCGCACTCCGACCAGCATCTCTTCAACGCTCTGGCCGGATAATCTGCCGTAGCCGGAGAATTTTCGCACGCTGAAGTAAACTCCGGTAGAAGTCACATAAGCGAATCCTTTATCGACAAGCCCCTGGATAAATCTCAGCATTTCCGGGATGTTCTCGGTTGCCCGCGGCTCGAAATCAGCTTTAGCCAGCCCTAAAGCGGCCAGGTCTTGATAATAGCTGTCGATATATTGGGTAACAAGCTGCTTCCAATCTGTCTTTAATTCCTTGGCCCGTTTGATTATCTTATCGTCTATATCGGTAATATTGCGGACAAAATTCACCTCAAACCCCCGGTATTTGAGGTATCGCCTGATCACCTCGAAAATATAAAGGCTGCGGGCGTGGCCGATATGGCAGTCATCGTAGACAGTGACCCCGCAGGAATAAATGTTTATTTTCCGCGCCTCAAGCGAAATCAACTCTTCTTTTTTCTTGGTAAGCGAATTTTGAATATATATAGCCATCGCGGATGTCTCTGTTGTCACTTGCGGCTTCGGTCTGACGGCAAGAACAAAAATACCGGTAGACGCAAACTATTTTCTATTTTCCAGGACTTCGATCCTCTTTTGGAGTTCCTCAAGATTCTGCATGAGCGGGTCGAGGATGTGGATATGGTCAAGGCTGAGCTCGATCTTCTTGCCGTCCTGCTTAGTGATCCTTCCCGGGACCCCTACAACCGTGGAATTAACGGGGACATCCTTAATGACCACAGCGTTGGCTCCGATATAAGAATTATCCCCTATAGTAATATTGCCCAGGACTTTTGCGCCCGCGCCGATAACCACGTTATTGCCCACGGTAGGATGGCGCTTGCCTTTTTCCAGGCCGGTCCCTCCCAGGGTGACCCCCTGGTACAAAAGGACGTTATCTCCGACTACCGCGGTCTCGCCGATGACCACCCCCGTCCCGTGATCGATAAAGAAATCTTTCCCGATGGATGCGCCCGGGTGTATCTCTATCCCGGTGAAAAAACGCGAAATCTGGCTGATCAGGCGGGCCAATAAAAACATGTTCTTGCGGTAAAAATAATGGCTGATCCGGTGGTAAATCAAAGCGTGCAGCCCCTGATACAAAAGGACCACTTCCCAGACGCTTCTCGCCGCCGGGTCCCTTTTCTGGACGTTCTTTACTTCCGGGTTGAACAAAACCAGGATGATCAACATCTTTAACCCGAATAAAACCGCAAGGACAAAAATAAGCTGTAAAAGAAAAATGATCATTTTCTCACTCCTTGGTATCAGTCAAAATTACCGCCGCAAAGCAGGAAATGGCGATGCTGCCTCCGGCTTCCCCGACGCCGTTATTGCTTTTGGCTTTAATATTAACCTTATCCTCGCTTGTGCCCAGAACAGAACTGATCTTATAGCGCATCTGTTTCTTAAAAGGGGTCATATTCGGCTCCCGGGCAATGATCACCGCATCGATGTTGGAAATAGCAAAGCCGTTTTTCCGGACTAAGACAAAAACAGATTTGAGCAGCTCGATGCTGGAGATATTCTGGTAAGCTGGGTCGGTATCCGGAAAGTGCTCTCCGATATCGCCTTCGCCCATGGCTCCGAGCAAAGCGTCGCAGATCGCGTGCAGCAGCCCGTCTCCGTCAGAGTGGCCTAAAAGCCCTTTGACATAAGGGATCTCCACTCCGCCGAGGAACAATTTCCTGCCTTCGACGAGACGGTGTATATCATAACCTATTCCGATCCTTTCCATGACATCTAATCCTTTTTTGCCTTGACTATCGTTTGGGCGACAAAAAAATCTTCCGGGGTAGTGATCTTGATATTATCATAAGAGCCTTTGATCAAAACAACCCGTTTATGCAGCTTCTCGACCAAGCCGGCATCGTCAGTCACATCGCCCCGTCCGAATCTCCGGTAGGCCTTTAAGATGAGATCCCGGGAAAAGACCTGCGGGGTCTGTATTTCCCAGAGATTCTTTCTTTCCAGGGTCCTTTTAACGATGCCAGCCGGGCCGCATTCTTTGACCGTTGCCTTTACAGGTACGCCCAATATAGCCGCGCCGGTTTTCCGGGCCCGGGTTATTAAAGCCGTGATTTCCCTGGGTTTAAAAAACGGCCGGGCAGAATCATGGATCAAAACCATCCGGGTTTTGGCTTCGGTCTTTTTTAAAGCGTTATAAACCGAATCCTGGCGCCTGAGGCCGCCTAAAACCAAAGAGCGGACTTTCCGGTACCCGGACTTTTTTACCCGGTCCGCCACCTCCCGATAATTCCCGGAGTTAACCACCAGGATAATCTCGGTTATAAGCGGGTGGCGCTCTAAGATCTTCAAGCTGAACTCAAAGAGCGGAAAGTTCTTTAGCCTGACCAAAGGCTTGGAGACAGGCGATTTTAAGCGCCTGCCCCGGCCCGCGGCTAAAAGTATGGCCGTAACATGCATCTTATCTTACGATCTTAGTAAAAATCATCCTTCCGGCGGGAGTCTGCAGGACGGAAGTGACAACAACTTTTATCTCCTGGCCGAGAAGCCTGCGGCCGTCTTCCACAACGACCATGGTTCCGTCATCCAGATAGCCTACCCCTTGATTATATTCCTTGCCTTCCTTTAACAGCTTTATCTGCATCTGTTCACCGGGAAAGACAACCGGCTTCAAAGCGTTGGCCAGCTCATTGATGTTAAGGACTTTCACCCCTTGAAAACTGGCTACGTGGTTCAGATTAAAATCCACGGTCAGGATCTTGCCCTGCAATAACTGGGCGAGTTTGACCAGCTTGGCATCCACTTCTTTGACTTCAGGGAATTCTTCCTCATGGACCGACAGGTTAAGCCCGGATTCTTTCTGGATGGTGTTGAGGATCTCCAATCCCCTGCGCCCCCGCTGGCGCTTGATCGGATCGGTGGAATCGGCGATCTGCTGCAGCTCCTTTAAGACAAACCTGGGAATAACGATCTTTCCTTCCATGAATTTGGTCTTCAAGATATCCTGGATCCTGCCGTCGATGATGGCGCTGGTATCAACGACAGTGACTTCCTCGGCCTGGTCCTGCCGGCGCAGCCGCACGTAAGGGATGATTATATTGAATTCGTCTTTTCCCCGCAGACCGATCAAAGTCCCGAAATAGCAGAACAAAAGCGTAAGGATAACCCGGATATCCGCCAGGGTCTCCGGAGGCATCTGGGCCACGCTAAAAGCATCGCCGACCAGTTTTGCCATGATCAAGCCCAGGATAAGACCAAAGACCGTGCTGGAGAGCCCCCGCACCGAAACCCTGCGCATCAGGCTTTCTAAAAGGATGATAAAACCGCTGGCTGCGGCCCCGACGATACCTCCTATGAAATTCTGCTTAGCGGTAAAATAACCGACAAGAATACTGGCAACTACAAAAAGAATGCGCGCGGATAAAACATTCATATGAACCCCCTTTGCTGAATATGTAAATTATGAAATTAAGCCTTCTAAGACGGCCCACGATAGCGAACTGGTGACAAGGCTGAAACGTTCCGGTCTAATCACCTTGGGCAAGACCAACACTCCGGAGTTTGGCATCATGATTACTACAGAGCCACGCCTCTTCGGAGCATGTA
>JBFZAG010000097.1:0-11494 GCA_041309145.1 Candidatus Omnitrophota bacterium
AAAAGAAAAGCGGCTGCCGAGAAAAATGCCAACCAGAAAGAAGTGAACAATATCCCCGCTAAGATAAAGACAAATTCAGAGTTAGATGATGCGCTTAAAGGACTGGAGTTTAGCTCGGGAATCGCCCAAAAGGTTGAAAGTCAGGTCAAGGTCGAAAAGATTGTAAGCAGTTTTATTTAGAAATCGTAAACGTTGGTATCATTATATTTACAACAAAAAATTTTCCTTGACAATAGTCTTTTAAATGGTATACTTTTGAATATAGAAAGACTTTTGAAAACGCTTTCTTATTAGTTTAAAAAAGTCTAAATTTTTGCCACGGTCTTCTAGCGAACAGGCTAGAGGAATCGTGGCTTTTTTATTAACCGGAGAAAAGATGATGCGATATAATTGCCGTCGAATTTTTCTGTTAGTAATTTTTCAGTTTTTTATTTTCCAGTTTTTAGTTTTTTCTTCCTCATCAACGCCTTTATCAGATCTGAAAATCCCTTCACAAATCGGCAGCATCAAAGAATTATTCGAAGCGGATTCATACCGGAATGCCAATTCTCCCGCAATAATTCAGATCCAGGACGCCCATTGTAATTATGAAGCCCAGAAAAACCTGGCTTCTATTTTAGAGTATTTGATCAAGGAAAAGAGCGTCAAACTGGTCATGGTCGAAGGAGGTTCGGGAGACGTTACGCTGTCGTTCTTAAGGTCTTATGCCGAGAAGAAAGACCGGGAATCGATCGCGGATAAATACTTGAAAGACGGAAAAATTTCCGGGGAAGAATATCTGGATATTGTCTCGGATTACAACTTCGAACTTTACGGCATCGAAGACCCGGCGCTTTACGAAAGCAATCTGGATTCTTTCCTGAATATAGAGGATTTTCGCGGGGATGCTTTGAAAGACTGCGCTTCTTTGCGCAAGACCGTGGAAGAGCTGGAATCCCGCATCTACGGCCCTGAGCTTAAAGTTTTCGCGCAGGCGCAGGCTAAATACGAGAACAAGCAGACGCCTTTAGCCGAATACTGCGCCTATATTAAGGAAAGGGCAATAAACAAAAGGATAGATCCAAAGAGATATCCCCAGTTCGAGTCTTTCTCCAAAAGCGTGGCGCTGGAAAAAGAAATAGACTTCAAAACTGCGGAGGCGCAGCGCAGTCTGTTTATCAAGGACCTGGCCGGAAAGCTCACGGAAAGTGAAGTCAAAGAATTAATTGCTAAAACCCAGGATTTCAAAGCCCAGAAGGTCTCGAATGTCGAGTATTACGGATTCTTGAAAAACAAGGCTGAAGGCAGGATCGATCTTAAACAGACTTATTCGCAGCTGGATTCTTATATGTTATATGCCGAGCTGTCCGCAGCCGTAAAACCGGAGATCCTGATCCACGAGTTAGTTTCATTGGAGAATGAGATAAAAGAATCGCTTTTAGCCAGCGATGACGAGAAAGAGTTGAGCCGGATTTCAACTGATCTGGGGATGCTCGAGGGTTTCTTAAAGCTCAATCTTACCCCAAAAGAATACGAAGAATTTATTTCCCGCAGAAACCAGATCATTACTGCTTCCCGGGTAAACTTTCTTTCCGAAAATTGCCTTAAATACGGGATAAGGGCAAAGCCGGAAATAGCGGCTTCTATCGATGAGAACATCGAAAAATTCAATGATTTTTACCGGATCGGGCTGGAAAGGGAGCAGTCTTTCCTGAAAAATATCGCGGGTAAACTGGCGCTTTCCGGAGACAAGGTCGCGGTGGTGATCACCGGAGGCTTTCATACTCCGGGGATGAGCAAATTATTCAAAGAGCACGGGTATTCTTACGCCGTAGTCACGCCGGCTATCACTCAAAAGGCTGACCCGGCAATTTATTATTCGGTTCTCCGCGGTGACCGGGGAGAAATTGAAGACACTTATTTAGCGGAAGATTAACAAAGGAGAGGAAGAAATGAGCGGAACAAAATTCAGCAAAACGTTTTTGGGAGTGGCGGTATTCTTGGTGGCGGGAATATTCATTTTCAGCGCCATGGCTACGGCCGGGGTCGTTTCCAACGATCACTTAAGAGCTAAATCCAGCGTAAATTCCAGGCAGGCCGATGCCATAAAAGGCGAGCTGATGTTAAAAGACGGCGGATCACTGGTTACGGGAAAATTTATTGTGGAAAGAAAGGGCAAAGGGTTGGTCGATTACCTTTCTACCATGATCCAGAGAATAGCCATAAATAACGGCACCGCTCACGGAAATAATTACGACGCCGCCGGGAACCTGATCCAGACCCAGATGAACCTGAAGATGACCGCGGCTATCACCGAAGCGCTCAAGCCCTTCGGGATCCAGATCGTTCAGCACGGCGTTACCGGAACTCCGATTAAAGATCTGCCGGCTTTACGGGCGATAGGTATCCGCGCCGCCCATGTCGGGACCAACTGGCAGAATATTATCTGGGAAACCCTGGTGGCTGAGGCTCAGGCCGGTAATCCAACCGCGAAGTCTATAGTAAACCGGATGATCGACGCGACTATCGCCAAAACTCCGGATGTTCAGAATAAATATAAGGTAACTCCTCGCAGCGAAGAAGCCAAAAGCAGCGTTTATGTTCTGGGAAAAGACAAGAATCTGGACAAACTTCTGGGTAAAGAATTAAAAAATATCCTGGGCGATTTTAACGATGAATTAGTCGTTCTTCCAGCCGATTTGATCGCGAAGATCGATGACGCTACCGAGAAGTCGGCTACCGAGCACATGCTGGGATTCGGTTCTGACGGAACTGCGAAGATGGTTAAGGATTATTATAAAGCTAACGGATTGATTTATCCTGAGAATTTTTATTCAGTTAAAGGCTACTTCGGGTTTAAAGCTCTTGAGGGCACGGATAAGGCTATTATGTGCTGCAATATCCGCAACCCTATAAGCATTAGAGGTGTTGCCCGGGCTGCCAAGAAGACCGGTTCAATGGTAGTTTTTCAGAAAGCGATGAGCGAGTTTGATTATACCTATCCGGGAGGATATTCTCCGGATAACGCGGCTAAGTTCGAGCAAGAGATCAAAAAAGTAGCCCGGGAAGAAGATTTTCACGATTTCATGATCAAAGGGGATCACATCACCGTGAAAGTCGACGACGCTTTCTTAAAGGATCAGGCCGCTCAGGATGCGGTGGCGGCTTTGTTCGAGAACATATTGGAAGAAAAAGATAGCGCCAAGAGAGAGGCGATGTTTAACGCGGCCTTAAAAGACGAAGCGCTTAATTCCGCTCCGGGAGTGGCCAAGGCTCTGAAAGCGGTAAGTAAAGCCATGATTCTGGTCAAGAAAGAAGTGGCTTCTGATTTCACGGTTTTTGCTTTAGACGCTTCTTTTATGCCTACCAGGCTGAATGTTCTGGTCAGCGCTTATCTGTCCGGTTTTATTCCGGCAACGGCAGGGCTGGAAGCGGAAGTCGGCGAGATCGGCGGAAAAGAAAACTCCACGGTTGCCGACGCGGTTGAGTTTATCACCGGAGTCAGATACAGAGAAAAGATAATTACCGACCGCCAGGGAGTCAAATTTTCCCAGTTAGTCGGCCCGACAAGGGTAGGTGTTCTGACTGGCGGCGGACCGGCTTCCGGCCATAACGCGGTGATCGCGGCAATGGTTCGGGCGGCCGCGAAACTGGGTATTGAAATTGTGGCTATTCCCGAAGGCTGGGCAGGTTTAACTAAAAAGGAATTGGCCGCCCAAGCGCAAGTTATCACCTTAGCGGACGTGGAAAAATGGGAGAAAAAAGGCGGCACGCTTCTTAAAACCAGCCGAACCAATCCTTATAAAAAAGAAGGAGATAGCCAGAAAGTCTGGGAAAATATTGTAGAGCTGAAACTGGATGGTTTGGTCACTCTCGGTGGGGACGATACCAACGGAGTTACCGCTAAACTGCAAGTAGAGCATCCGGATTTCCTGTTCATCGGCCTGCCCAAAACCATGGATAATGACGTCGCTCTTCCCGAGCAAGACGCTCAGACCTATGGTTTTGACAGTTTTACCTTGGCGACAGCAGCTGCTCTTGAAGCCGGAAAGATCGACGCTATATCGACGAGCAGGATCCTGATCGTAGAGGTTTTCGGCAGAAGCGCGGGATTTGTGGCCGCTCGTATCGGCGCCTTGATCGGAGCAACCCGCACGCTTATTCCCGAAGAACTGGTGGACCTGCCGAAGCTGGTCGAAGATCTGCGCAATTATTACGCCAAGAATAAATACGGCGTCGTCGTAGTCGCTGAAGGCGCGAGCCTTGGCGTCGACGGCTTCAAGTTGAACGACAACGGGGAATTGGAAGTGCTCAAACCCGATGACGCCAACGTCAAGCTTTTGCTGGCCGCGTTCAAGAGCGATCCCGTGGCAAAGGCCGCTTTTATCAAATCCATGAAAGCCGAAAAAGATAATTTCGGCCATAAGAAACTTGAGAACGTGGGTCTGATAGTCGGCGCTGTGGTCAAAACCGCTTTAAAGGCAGACAAGATCGATATCAGCATGGCCGGAAAAGCGGATTATCTTTTCCGCTCCGCGGACACTTCCAAACTTGACTTAGAGATGACCGCTATGCTGGGTAAAGCCGCGGTAGAAAAGATCGCGGATATCCAGAATAACCAGCTGCTTTACGCTTACAAAGGACAGATCAAATCCATTCCTTTTGCCCGGGAATTAGGAGGCAGGGTATTGGATTATCAGGGCGCGCACAGGGATGAGTATTTGCTGGCGAACCTGGCGCTTATCGACGAAAAAACCGAAATCGAACTTCCTGATAACGCCACCAACGAAGCTTTATTCAATGATGTTCTGACTAAGTTTGATAATCTTACGCCGGGCGAATTACTTTCGCTGAGCCTGGGGGAGATGAAAGCGGTTTTATGGAAACTCAACACTATAAATAAAGAAAGCGGAGATAACCAGGAATTGATCCAGTCTATCCGCAGAATCGCCAACTATATGGACGATGCTCAGTCAGCCCAAATGAAAAAGCTGGCCGCTATCGGTGTGTTCGCCAGAAGCAGTTCTCTGGAGAAGTTAGAGGATATTTCCGCTCCGATAAATGAACTCGGTTATGCCGCTAACGGCTTGATTTACCGCGCCGGAGCCCATGGCGGTTTTTACCGGGGATGGGAACGCGAGGTTAACATGGCCGCGCTTAAATCCATGAAAGGCGGAAAAGAAGCTAGCGCTGAAGAATTCGTGCGGATGAACAGCCGATACAGCGGCGTATTTACCCCGTACAGAATACAGGGGATGCGCGTGCTTACGGACGAAACAAGAGTTATTGACGGGGTAACCGTTAAGTTTATTTTGATCCCTGCCGATAAAAATATCGGCCGGCCGGAGATCAGAGTCCCGTATTTCGGCCCGGAAACAACCGATCAGCAGGTGCTTGATACCATGAAAAAGCTGGGCACTCCGGCGGATGTGGTCGCTTATTACGGGCCGACCAGCGATACGGTTCAGCCGAGGATATTTAGCGAGTTCATCGAGGCCGGAATTCCTGTCGTGGCCGCTTCTCCGGTGAATACCGACGCAGTCAAAGCGATGCTCAAAGAGAAGTTTAGGAAACAGGGTATTGCTGAAGATCAGCTGGATAAAATGGTCAGCAAGACTTTCAAGGAAGGGCTGTATTCAGCCACTCGCAAGCAAGTTGGTCCGGATGTCCTGGTGGTGGATACTTTAAGCTGCACCTCCAACGCCATGATCTCGGTGATCAAGGCCATGTGGGATAATTTCGGGATCGATCACGGGACCGGACTGACCATTCATTCCCAGACTGATTCTAACGAGACTTTCCCGATGAAAAGCGGAAGAGCCAGGGATCCTTTAGATGTGGCTCGCGGCGATTCTATCCGGGATAACATCATCCCGGCTTCTACCGGAGCGGCCAAGAATCTTTTTAAGATGATCCCGGAACTAAAAGGCAAGTTTGAGATCAAGGCTTATCGTACCGGAACGGTTTCCGCTTCTATGTGGACGATGACCATGGATCTGAATAAAGAGACCACCGTGGAGGAAGTCAGGGCAATGCTCAAAGATTTCGCCGAGCACAAGACCGACGAAGTGGTGAAATTCTGGGAAGGCGAAGAGGGGATCAATATGGGGCCGTTGGATTCCAACGCGGTGGTCGGCTGGAACAATGTTTCGATCATCGATACCTTTTTGATCACCATGCTTGATAACAAGAAAACCGTGACTATCTCGGGTTTATACGATAACCAGAACGCGGCCCCGAACCAGATGGTTTCAAAATGGTCACCGTGGATGGTTGACGGCCGCAGGATGCGGGCGTTAGTTGAGAAGTTTGGCGATAAATCCGGCCAGCTTGACGGTGGAAGCTTCAAGACCGTGGACCGGAATATGTTCAACAAGATGGCCCAGGGTTTTATCGGCTTTAAAGATTCCCTGAAAGGCGTGAAGTCAATCAAAGCCGGGTTGATCATCAACGCCCGGGCGGTGATCAAGAACGCCGGAACCGCGGAAACCTTAAGGAATCTTAAACAAGCCAGCCCTGACCTGGCGATCGTGATCTGGGCGGACACTCCGATCCAGGTGGATCAGGTCAAAGCTATGGGCTTGGAAGACATCGCCAGCATCGAGTTAAAAGCATTAGTTCCGATCATATCCGGCTTGAATGACAAGGGGGTTTCCAATAAGCGGATCGCCTTGATCAACGCCTACGACATAATTCACAGTCTAAGCGTTACTGAGTCGTCGATGTTGATAGAAAAAGGAATAAAAGTGGTCGAGATCGAGAGCGCCCGCAACGACAGAAGTGTTAACTCCATGCCTTTGGTAGTAGCCAAAGCCGTGACCAGCGTGATGAAAGATCAGCCGGCGGTGGTGGAGAGTTATGACAAAATGACCCGGACCTACCGTGAATCGGGTCAGATCTCGCCAGAAGCCCTCAAGGCTTTAAATGACCTGACCAGCGACTTTTCTTCTGTGCCGTTGATCAAAGTCAGCAAGGAAGTTGCCGAGATCCAGGAGAACTACGAGAAAACAGTAAGGGAAACCGAAAGCAAGATCTAATGTTCTTCAAGGCCGGGTCTTGCAGTTAATTGCAAACCCGGCCTTGAACATGTCTTCATAAAATACAGATTAAGGGAAAGATTTCAGGCAGAGAAATTTATTTAAATGGGAAACCAACCGAAATAGGAGGAGAAATGGCAGCCGTTTTCAAAAGAAATGTATTCTTGCGTAAACTGATTTTTATCCTTACTTTAGGTTTTGTAACTGTTTTTTCGACCGCTTTTGCCGCGGATAACCTGCGGCCGCGCAGCGCCAGCCAGGGCAGGGTCAGGGATATTGTCAACGCGCTGGAGGGAACGACGCGCAAGGACGGCGGCGAAGTAGTTAAAGAGGACCTGACCCAGCGGCTGGTGGTAAGGTTCAACGAAATACGCAAAACTGATGTACCTATTGCGGGAGGAAAGGGCGCGAACCTCGGAGAACTGCAGCATGTCAAAGGTATTTCCGTCCCTGACGGAGTCGCGGTTACCACCAAGGCGTTTAAAATCCATATCAATAAAGGGACAGTCGATTTTCAAGGCAAGAAAATATCTTTAAAAGACTTTATCGATATCCGGCTAAAAGACCTGAATTACGAAGATACCATAGCGTTAAACACTGCCGCGCAGGAGATTCGCGACGCCATAGAAACAGCTGAAATGCCTCAGGAAATAAAAGATGATATCGCGAAATGGTATCAAAAATTATGCGATGAAACAGGAATAAAGAATGTTCCTGTCGCCGTAAGGAGTTCCGCGACCGCGGAAGATATGGAAGGCGCGGCATTTGCCGGGCAGCAGGACACCTATTTGAATATGCGCGGCATAGAGGAAGTGCTGGACGCGGTTAAACGCGACTGGGCCTCTCTTTTTACCGCTCGGTCGATATTTTACCGGCACAATATAGGAATTGCGCATGATGTAGCGTTCTTGAGCGCGGTCATCCAGTTGATGATCGAAAGTAAAGTAGCCGGCACCACTTTCGGAGTGGACCTGAACACGGGTATGCCTGCGGTTGAAGTCGATTCCGGCTGGGGCTTAGGCGAGGGTATCGTCAGCGGCACCGTTACCGGGGATCATTACAAGTTGGTCTATGACCATAAGACCGGTCAGCCCAAACTTCTGCAAAAGACTTTGGGTTCGAAATTAAAGAAATTCATCTATAAGCAGGAACATGGCCTGAAGGCAAAAGAAGGGACTGATTTAGTCGATACCACTCCAGCCGAACGCAAGAAATTCACCTTGACCAAAAAACAGGCTGTCATGATCGCAAAAGCGCAGCAGGCGATCAATAATCATTACGGCATGTATATGGACGTAGAATGGGCGATCGATTCCAGGGGGAATCTTTGGATACTCCAGGCCAGGCCGGAAACGATCTGGAACGAACAGGAAAAAGAATATCCGGACACGGTTGTAACCATTGTTTCGGAAGTGCCTGAAGCAGCAGCTGAAACCGCGAAGGTGTTATTCAGCGGGAATAAAGGCGCAAGGAGAGCGGGTTTCGGCAAGGTAGTTATTGTTAAAAGCGAAGAAAAAGCTACTCCGACCGAAACTGCGGTCGCCTTAGCCCAGGAATTGAGCAGGGTTCAACAGGGCGATATTATGGTGACCAAGATGACCAAACCCGATATGGTCCCGGCCATGAAAAGGTCAGCAGCTATTGTTACCGATGAAGGCGGGCCTACCTGCCATGCGGCTATCGTAGCCAGGGAACTGCGTATTCCCTGTATGGTGGGAACATCTACCGCAACCAAGATCCTTAAAGAAGGGCAAGTAATTACCGTAGATGCCAACCGCGGCAAGATTTATGATGGGCAGCTTGAAATAGTCAAACGCAAAGAACTTGAGTCGATCCCCGATCTTCCGGTGACTGAAAAGACTCAATTGGGGATTATTAATTCCGAGCCGGATCTAGCCATGGAGATCTGGCAGTTCTCCAAATATCCTTCATATGGCGGCTACGGCCTTTTCCGCAAAGAGTTTGTGGATACCACTGAGATCCTTTCCCATCCGTTGGCCGGGTTGGATTATGACAGATATAACGATCCGAAGTTCAAGGACGAGGCAAAAAGAAAATGGATAAAAGAGAATGTTATTGATACCTTCGGAGATGAAATTAAGACCACCATTGAAGGCTATCCTTCATATAAGGATTTCTATATTGATAAACTTTCGGTCGCGATCGTCAAAGTAGCTTCAGCCCAGACCAAGGGGCAGAGGGTCAAATATCGCACCACAGATTTCAAGACCAACGAATACAGCAATCAAATCGGCGCATCGCCGTACGAGCCTAAGGAAAATAACCCGATGATGGGTTATCGCGGTATCTTCCGGATGATGCATCCGAATTACATCGAGGCTTTCAAACTTGAATTACAGGCGATCAAGCAAGCCAGGAAGATCCAATCAAATGTCGATATTATGTTCCCGGTAGTCAGGACCGTTGAAGAACTGGAAGCGGCGGTTGAATTGATGGCTGAAGAAGGAATTTTTGAAGGCAAAGATAAGCCTTATATCGGCATGATGGTGGAAGTCCCTGCGGATATCTTCCAAGCCGATGAGTTTTACGCCAAACTTAAGGAACTTGCCGATAAGCACGGCACCAAAGCGTTTATGTCCATTGGTTCTAATGACCTTACCCAGTTCACTCTTGGGTTGGGAAGGGATAATGATAAAATGGACAAGTTTTTTAACGAGGCTGACCCGGCAGTAAAGAAAGCATTAGAAATAGTGATCAAAACCGCGAAGAAATACGGCATATTCACCGGCCTTTGCGGCCAGCGTCCGTCGAATGACAACGCATTTGCCGCTTTTCTTTCCAGCGTAGGCATTGATTCTATCAGCGTCGTGCCTGATGTCTACGGCAATGTTGTCAGGGTTGTCGCGAAAGCTGAAGCGGAGCAGGCAGGTAAACCGTTCGATCCGAATATCGCGGGATGGGAATTGCCCTCGACGTCAGGCAACCCTCAGGTCATTACCGCTTCTGAAGTCAAAGCCGCGGATATTATTTCCGCAATTAATCTCCATCCTACCGCATTGCTGGAGGATTACAGCAAAGGTAATAAGAGAGTCAAAGATCTGGTAATAAACGCGGTGTATCAGGCTATTATGGATAAAGTCAAAGTGACAGCCAAAGACGCCACTATTATTTATACAACCGATGATCAGGATAGGACCGGTTATGAGAAGCTGCCGGACGGAAAAAAGTATGAAGCAGCTATTCAGGAAATGGATGAAAATCCGCAACTCGGGTTCCTGGGACTCGCCAGGGTTGTTGATCCCGAATTCCAGGAATTTTTCCGCTGGCAAATAGAAGGAGTTAAGAAAGCAAGGCAGGAGTCCGGCCGTAATATCGGGATCAAATTCAGCACTCCCACGAATCTGGGAAATGTGCGGGATGCTTTGGCGCTCTTGAAAGCCGAAGGTCTTGTCCCCGGCCAGGATGGTTTAATGGTAGGCATGGAAATCGCCAAACCCGCAAATGTCTTGTTGTTAAATGAATTTATCAGCCTCGGGATCAACTTCTTAAGCGAGAATAACGCCCGGCTGGTATCTTATATCATGGCTTTGGACCCCGGAAGCGAGTTTGTCAATTACAGTGATACGCTTAAAGAAAAAGCGCTTGCCAATCCCAGGAGGATCTGGACCACTTTCGCCGAGAAAAATAATATTCCCATGGTAAAGGCTGACGGCGGGGCGGTGAAAACCAGGCAAGCTTTATCCGAATTGGTCAAGCAATTAAAGACGGCGGATGAAAGCGTCTTTAACGGATTATCGGCGGGCTTCGGCAATTTCGTCAACTCTCTCAGAGGGCTGGAAAACAGTCCGGCAGCCCTTTTGATCGGAGCGAACACGGTGTTCGAAAACGCCGGCACCTTGACCGCGCTTAAGAAGATCAAAGCCGGCCAGCCCGGATTGAAGATCGCTTTCTGGGCCAAGGATAAGGCGGAGGCCGAGAAATTAAAAACTGTAATCGCCGATAGTCTCGCTGATAGCTCCACTTATGAAAGTCTTTCTGAGGCGCTTAAGTCGCTTAAGGGCTTTAATATCGTAAAAGAGCGGACAGTGCTGGTCAATTCCGACCTGGATAACAAAAATATCAAGGAAGAATTCCGGGTCCAAGATATGAAAGAATTCCTGTCTATGCCAGGATTTAACGGCCTGCGGATAGTAGCGGTGCATGAGACAAGCGCTTTTGTTAAAGGCGAAAGCATTAACAATATGCCTTTGGTCTTGGCCCGGGCCACTGCCGCGGCTTATCAGGACGAACAGGTGGTCAAGCAGTATGAGAAGTTAAGCGCAAACAGCGGGCTGTCCGAGGATACTTTGAAAGCCTTGAACGATCTGGATCAGGAATTTGCCACCGTGCCGCTGGTGAAAGTCAGCGAGGACATCGCCGAGGCGCAGGATAATTACGAGAAAACAATCAGGGAGACTGAAAGCAAGATATAATTTGTGGATTAAAGTATCACCTCCTCGCGGAAACGTTAGTAAATT
>JBFZAG010000098.1:0-27608 GCA_041309145.1 Candidatus Omnitrophota bacterium
CTGGGGATCTTGAAAAGCAGCCCTTCTTTTGCCCTCTTAGGCCTATAGTATTTCAGATTCACCTGCTCCTGCCCAAGCCAGGCCGGATTGAGATAAGCCCGGACCATGCTTATTCTGTTGATCAGCCCTTCATTAAACTGATGGAAAGCCAGCCCCTCCTGAGAAAACTTCACTTCTATATTCAAAGAAGAATTATAGACTTTGCTTCCGGCAATATAAACTTTGGCAAACCTGGATCTTATTTTTTCGCAGACGCGGGAAAGATAAAGAAGGTTGTCGAAGAACGTGATAAACCAAAGGATATTGCCAGAGAACGCGTGGGGGAATCCCAGCGACTTTTGATATTTGGCGTCCAAGTCAGAAAACAGATCTTCCAGGTCTTTGAGGAATTCCAGGTTATCAGCCCGGAAAATCCGGTAATCGTAAAGATCGTCAAACGTCCTGTAATTTATCCTGTTTTCTTCGCAAGCCAGCATCGCGGCCGGGGTCATAGCCAGAAAATCGCATCGCTCTGCGTATTCGCCGGCTATCAAAGCCAGATTGATATGATCGGTGACGATTATAAGATCTTTTGTTTTATCCATTAATTCTTAGGATCCGCGGTTATTTACGCTGCGGATCGACAATGTTCTGTTTAAGATAAAGCTCGGAATAAAATCCGTTCTTTTTGAGCAACTCATCGTGGCTGCCTTTTTCGGCTACCCGGCCATCCTTTAAAACGATAATCTCATCAGCCTTGACCACGCTGCTTATGCGATGGGCCACTGAAATAACGGTCTTTGAGCGGCTGAGTTCCTCGATTGACTTGTGGATCTTATTTTCCGAAAATGTGTCCAGCGAACTGGTGGCTTCGTCAAAAAGATAGATCTCCGGGTCGCGGTAAACTGCTCTGGCGATATTCAGCCTTTGGCGCTGGCCGCCGGAAAGGGCAAGCCCTCTTTCGCCGACCATGGTCTGAAAACCGTTGGGAAGCTCCCGGATAAAGCTGTAAATATCGGCTGTCTTTACCGCTTCTATCACTTTATCCCGGTCGACCTCAGAAGGGTCCTGAGCGAAAGAAATATTTTCTTCGACGGTACCGTTAAAAACAAACGTGGTCTGGCTTATAAAACCAATCTGTTTCATCCATGAATTAGGCTCGATGGACCTGATATCCTGACCGTCAATAAGAATACGTCCTTTGTGGCAATAATAAAACCCCAGGATCAGGTCAATCAAAGTTGATTTTCCGCATCCCGAGGGGCCAACGATACCGTAGAATCTGCCTTTCTCAAAAGTCAGGTTCAGTCCGGAAAAATTAAAACCTTTGCGGGAATACGCGAAATCCACGTCCTCAAATCTTATCTCCCGTTCAAAACGTTTTATTCTCGGCAGTTCCAGCATCCGCGATTCCAGTTGGAAGAGCTCCGAGACGATGTTCACCGAAGGCAAAAGATGGGCTAATTGCACGAAATTGCCGTTTATGGCCGCAATGCACGAAATTATCCTGAAGGTCGCAGCCGCGAAGATCAGTATCAGAGAAAGATTCCCCCCGCCTCTGGTCACCAGGTATATGATCCCGAGGATTATCATCAAAACGAACGTCTGCATCACCGGCGTTGGGACCTGGCTTAAAGTGGCGTTACGCGCGTAGATCGATTCTTTGTCCCAAACGCATTTATCAAAACGTTTTTTAAAGAAATCTTCGGCTAAAAACGCTTTGACCTGCTGGATACCACTTAAGACTTCAGTGACGATGGTAAAGGCTTCCTTAACCAGCCTGGCGTGCTTTTGCGAAGCCACATAAATCCTCGCCTTTAAAAGGATGGCGTAAAATAAAACCACCGCGGCCATGACGCAGGTCGAGATCAACCCCGCTTTAAAATTAAAGATCATGATCCCCAGATAAAGGACCAGGGCGGTAAAAAGCTGCTGGATGATCTTGCAGGAATAAAGCAGGGCGTTCGCGGCGCCTTCGGTATGGACCATGTTCCTCTGGATCAGGTCCCCGGTCTTGTTCCGGATAAAATAATCATACTCCTGGTCCAGGAACTTCTTAAAAATCTTGATCTGCAGCCGGGCCCTTAACTTCCCGACAAATCTGTTCTGGTAATAATAGGAAAATCCTATGAACAGCCCTCTCAGCAGGAAAAAGATCATCACCGCCGCAAAAAGCCAGAAAACAAAGCTCTCTCTGCCGATATCGATACGCAGGAAAGCGTTAATAAAATCATTGTAAGCGAGGCTGTTGGTTTTATTCTCAAAAATACTGATCAAAGGATACAGGACCCCGATCCCAAGAGTTTCGAAAAAAGCAACTAAAGTCACGATAACGGTGAAGACCGCCAGCGACCTTTTCTGCGGTTTTATAAGAAAAAAGAGGTTTTTTATGGATTCCAGTTTTGAATTCATCAGTCCGTTCCAGAAATTCAGATTTTTACCGGCCGGCACGTCTTTTCAGGATCGATCTCGTGAAGGATCTCTAAAAGGCTTTGCCCGAAATCACAATAAGTGTCGGTGATTATCTTTTTGCCGATATTCGGGATATACGAATAGGGAGTCTGGTTATAATGGGATCTGGACTCTTCCGGGTGATAATTAACTTTGACCTTATTGGAAAGTATCTCGTTTATTATTTCCATGAACTCGCGCAATCTCATCCGGTGATGTCCGGTCAGGATCAAAGTCTCTCCTTTAAACTCGTCAGCCAGGATTCTCGTGCATACCAGGGCAGCGTCCCGGACATGGATATATTCTCTCACCTCATCCCCTGTCCCCATAAAGTCGATCTTGCCGGTTAACAACGCCTCTTTTAAATATTTAAAAACGCTGTTATTTTCATTGGACCGGGGCCCGTAGAGCGTGCCGAACCTGAGGATCGTATAATCAAGACCGTAGCGCTGATGGTAAGCCTCGAGCAAAAGCTCTCCGGCATGTTTGCTCACCCTGTAAAAAGAACCAGTGCGGCTGTTCACGTATATCGTGCTGGCAAACATGACCCGCTTGACCTTGTTTTCCCGGGCAGCTTCCAGCACATTGACCGTACCCAGGACATTGATATTCATGGTATTATACGGCTGGTTATGAGCCGCATCCATGTTTGCTAGGGCGGCCAAATGAAAAATAATGTCTATGCCCCTGCAGGCTTTATTGATCTCTTTGGCCTTCAGTACATCGCCGAGGATCATTTTCTGGGATTTTTTAAGGTAAGCCGACTTTTTGAGGTCAAAAATATTGACCTCGTGGCCGGCATCGCTTAAGGAGTCGCAGATATGGCTGCCTAAAAATCCGGAGCCTCCGGTCACTAAAATTCGCTTTCCGACTTTAACTTCTTTTTTCATTAACTCTCCCTCCGCTCAAGTGGTTTAAAGCTTCTTTTCGCTCGAAAACTGGTATTTGCGGTCTCCGTGAGCGTTTTTATGTTCGAATAACTTATATTTTTCCCTGCTCTTGGGATTTCTTTTGGCGGCGATCCCGTTGATCTCACGATTCAGCTCCTTGACAAACGCTCTCAATTCCTCTACCGAAATATCAAGAGGTTTGATGCTTACTTCGCTATAAAGAATCCTGTCCACATCAAATGTCTCCAGGAAGAGATTATTCTCCGCGACTATGTCCCACATCATTGTCCCGGGAAGCGGAGTGGCCAGGGAGATCGAAAAGCTGTCCGCGGGAAGATTTCTGGCGAAATCCGCGGTCTTTTGCCGCTGGGCCGCGGTCTCAAAAGGGAATCCGGTCATAAAATTGCAGTGCACCAGAAGGTCGGCTTTGTGAGCCAGTTCACAGGTGGCTACAGCCTCTTTCAGGTCCAATCGTTTGCCGATCACTTTGTCCAGGAATTCCTGATCCCCGTGCTCTACCGCGATCCCGATCTGCTCGCATCCCGAGCGGCGCAAGCTCTCGAACATCTTCAGCCGCTGTTTCCGGTCAAGAGGCACATCGGCGCGGATGGCATTGGGCAAAGTGATCCTCAGTCCGTATTTGGCGATGGCTTCGCAGATCTCGATTACCCTGCCGCTGTCAAGGGTGAAATTGTCGTCCAGGATCTGAAGTTCTTTGATAGCGAAATTTTTCACTAAATGCTCTATCATCGTTACGACCCGGCCCGCGGAGATGGCTCGGAACCCGTGGCCGAAAAAATCAGAGCTGGAGCAGTAATAACATCTTTGAGGGCATCCCCGGGAAGTCATGATACAACCAACCCGTCCGGATCTGACAAAAGGGTTATGGAACATTCCGATCCGGAAATATTCTTCCATTTCCATCAGGTCCCAAGCCGGAAAAGGAATTTCGTCAAGGTTTTTAATTAAAGGCGGCCGAGGATTTACCATGATATCCCTGCTTTTGCGCCAGACAAGACCGGCAATACCGCGAACATCCTCGTTCATACAGATCCCCAGCGCCAGATCCCGGAAACTGAAATCCGCCTCTCCGGAAAGGACATAATCGATCTCGTGATGTTCTTTTAAGATCTGGGCTCCCAATATCGAAGCATGAATGCCTCCTAAAACAATCGGGACCCGAGGCAGATTTTCCTTGATCTTTTTAGCCAGGGAATATGAACAATCGGCCTGGGAAGAAAACAAACAGGATATTCCGACCAAAGCCGGGTCGAATTCCCTGACTTTGCCGGCCATCAGGGATTCGGAAAGGCCGTATTTGACCAAATCCTGTCTATCCGCTACTTTTTCGACATGTTCATAGCCTTCGATAGCGGCGTCCAGTATCAACGGGCTGGCAAACCCGGATTCCCGCAGGACAGCCGCAAGATACCCCAGCCCCAGCGGCGGCTGGGTCCGGCGGATTTGCGAGGTTGAAGCCACGACCTGCGGAGAAACTAATGCCACCCTGAACTTATCTTTTCCGGACATTTTTTTCGGACTATCGGACATTTCTTGTCTTTTTTAAAAACACCCTGTAATGATCTCCTAATAAAATCCCGTCCAGCACTTGCTGCATCGACCTCAGGCGACTGCGAACCGGATCATTGAACTCGTAAGGCAGTATTGTCTGGACATCCAGGCCGTTAGATTCCAGATACGCCAGTCTCAGTTTGAATCTGGAACAAATAAGATCAATTGATCTTCGGGAAAAAAAAAGGACATGGCGAGCGCTTTCAATACAACGATAAGGGCCGAACTTATTTTTCTCAAGATAGCGCATCAGGAAACTGTCCGCAGAGGGAGATTCAAAGACGATGACCCCGCTGTCGGAAAGAATCTTCACGGCTTTTCTCAAAGCGGCCATCGGATCAGCCAGATGCTCCAGCCCCCAGAAACTTACGCAGTCGAACTTTTCACAGGTATGGAAAGCTTCGAAAGTATTAGCCACGACATCTATGTTGTAAGTCTTTCTGGCGTATTCTCCGGCTGAACGAGAAGGCTCCAACCCTAAAATATCCCAGCCGTGTTCCTGAAAGACCTTCAAGAAAGATCCCGAACCGCACCCAACGTCCAAAATTCGCCCCGGAGAGTCAAAAAACGAGTTGATCTGCTGAAACTTACGCTGTTCGATCACATTTTTCCTAATCTTCTGGCTTTTAACCACCATGTTCCGGAAATATGTAGCGTAGGCTCCGTCAGCGTACATCTGTTCGATATATTTGTCCGATAAACGGAGATAATTATAGACCGAAGCACAATAACGGCATTCCACATAATCAAATCCGTCGATATTGAATCTCAGGATACGGTCTTTGCGGCCGCATACAGGACAAGAAACTTCTTTAAAGAATCTTTTCCTGGGAAAGCCGCTTTTTGTGAAAAAACCCGACAGAGAACTTTTATAAAACAAATATACGCTTTTCAGGACCCGTCTGGGTTTCAACTTGAGCAGGTCTATTTCGATCCTCGGGATGTCTTTAATGTTTTCCTTTTTCATTTGGATACATTGTTTTTGGTCAAATATGAAAATATCCTTTGGGAAGTTTCTTTGCTGTCCATGCACAAATCTTCGGGTTGAGCATTCTTGTAGGCGATCTTTCCGCCGTTTAATATATAATCCAGTTTGTTTTTGAAATCCTCGTAAGTCGTAACCCGCCAGTCATCGAGCAATCCATTATCCGGCAATATCTCGGTGTTCCTGCGCCCCGGATCCAAAAAAAGCGCGGGCTTTCCATGAGCGATGAGCTCATAGCCCAGAGTGGAACAAAAAGTCAAAGCGCATTTGGAATCAAAAGCTACGCGGTAAGAATTCAGATCCTTATCAATCGACTCTATAGAGGTGCCCCGGACAATCTTCTCTTCGGTCGAATTGCCTTTATAATTGGCGTGATGTTTAATCCCGATCTTTAATCCCGGCCGCTCTCTGGAGAACCGCGCCAGCCAACGGTAAGACTCAAAATAATCATCGGTAAAAGAAGAGTAAGCGATATAACGCCCGTCGGGGTAGTAATTAACTCCGATAAAAACTATATCAAATTTGGCGCAGGGCTCCCCGCCTTTGGCTCGGTGGTCAAACCGGTAATATTCCATAAACATCGAACCGACAGGCAGCACATCCTTGATCTCGGCGCCGTAGCGGAAAGCCCGATCAACGGTCTTCCGGCCTAAAGCGAAAAAAGTGTCGACATGAAAAAAAAATCCGCAGCCGCCAGCCTGGTAAATATTTTTTTGGATCGTAGCCGAACATTTGCCGCCGTATTCATGAAAATAGTGGTTCTTAATCGGGTTTGTGTTGTAATGCCTTTCCTGAAGACAGTAATCGGCAAAGTTACGCTTAAAGATCGAACCATAAAAAAGCTGGTCTCTTAAAATCCGGGTGGCAATAGCGGTTATGTTGACTTTAAGCTTAAGGGACAGTTTTATATACAGGATCAATCCCCGGGCTAATTCCCGGCTGATGGCGTTGGCCACTTCTCCGCGGTCAAATAGTTTCAAAAGCGGGCAATACCGAAGATTATATCCCGGCTCCTCGATTAACGAACTTGTCAGGACCAATACTTCTTTCTTGCCGAACATATCAATTAGTTTAGAAAACCTGTAAAGTTCCTCCCGGCTGGCGATACCGTCAATAATAAGGCGGAATCTTCGGGAAGAGGGCTTCTCTTTCCTCGAACTGATCAGGCTGTAAAGCAAAAATCCGATAAGGGCCGCTGCCGCGGGGATGATGTACGCCGGAAACAGCTTTCTGGAAAAACCGGGGTTTTCCTGATAGCGGTATTCCCGCTCCAGTATCCTTTTAATATCCTGCATGACTATCTGTTTGGGCAAAGAATAAAATCTTTGAAAATACCCGTAAAGCTCTTCCAAACCCTCTTGCTCGGCAAAACGGCAGATCACTCCATTCAGCCTGTCGCAGGATTCGCCAAAATCTGAATCGCGGTCGTGGGAGAAACGCAACAGTTCGCTCATTTTATGCCGTGCCTTTGTCTGTAGACCATTTCGCAGAAATCAAAATTCTCCTGAAAATCCACATCCGTGGAAATGACCCTGTCCAGGCAGTAAAAAAACGGATTGTTCCCTACGCAGGAGCCCAATTTCACCATATCCTGTCGTTTAAGGATATTTATAACGAATGACATCGCCAATACGCCTTTGAGGTCCTGAGATTTGGGCCAAGGGTTAGACCGGAAATTTAACGGCCTGTCTTTGTAAAAAAGATATTCCTGGACTTCGCTGACGCTGAGCAAACAGTCAAACTTCGGCTCCATCCGCTCATACTCCTGAACAGCTTTCTCGTAGATATCCGAGTCGGCTAAAGGATTGGTGACATTGACCCAGGCGATATGCTCGCCGGGTATCTCTGAGGCGATAAAAGAATATACGGAGCTCATCGGCACGGTGCTTGTGGAGTATTTTTGATCCCGGCGATGGATCAGGAAACCGTACTTCTTAGCCGTATCCAGGATCTGCTCATTCTCGGAAGAGACAATCACTCCGGCAAAGCCTTTTACCTTTTGCAGCTGGGAAAGTTTTATTTCGTAAAGGCTGGAGCCGGCAAACGCGCGGATGTTCTTGTTCTTGATCCTTTCGGAAGCCCCCTTAACGGGGACAAGGGCAAATATCTGTTTTTTCATCGATAACCTCGTTCTATTTTACTGCTCTGATATTCTCAAAAGCCTCGGCATATCGCAAGCCTACCTTCATTCCCCAATACCGGCCGCTTACTTTTACCCCCTCTTTAGAACGGGGATGGGGGAATTTCTTGAGCTCTTTGGCGTAACAGGAAAGCGCTCTGATCTTAAGTGTCATAGATTCAGACACATCTTCGAAGGTATTGGGGTTAAAAACATGGGGATAATTCCACTCGGTCGAAGACAGAACTTCAAAAGAATACATCTCTTTAACCGTATTATCGGCTAAAGGCCGGCAAGCGGTCAATACCGCTTTATAAACTATCCGATGGTCTTTATTCAAATCTTTTCTAAAATGCGTAAAGACTATATCCGGGCTGATCTTTGATTTTGTTTTTTCCACGATCTTGATGATATCCAGTAAAGGTATTTGATCGAACCGGTTGTCAGCAAGACCGTGGAAAAAGACCTGTTTTACCCCAAGGATCGCGTTAGCCTTTAGGGCGCTTTTTTTTAGCTCAGCGATCTCTTTTTTTCTTTTCCTGGGATCCCTGGAATCGTCGCGTGAAGTAACACCCTCACCCAAAATCAAAGTAAAAACTTTATCTCCCTTCCCGGCGAATTTTGCCATTGTTCCCCCGCAGCCTAAAACCTCGTCATCGGGATGAGCGCAAACCACGAGAATTTTTTTCATCGTTACTATTCCTTTGTTGTCGGTTTCCCGATATTCCTTTGTTTTATTATTTCAAGCGCTTTTTCACTACCCACATTGAACAGCAAGTCTATAACTGATAAATGCGATACAAACTCTCCCCATAACTGGGGGTAACTGGGATGGTGATAGTCCTGAAACATCACTTTTATACCTGATTCCTCAAATTTTTCCACTTCGGCGTAATTTCGCCCCAAAGCCCCGAAAATATACACTTCGGCGTTCATCTTCCTGCACATGTCCAGGACCAGGTCGGATTTATAACCTTCCAGCCCCAGATCATGTCCGTAGTGGATCTCAACTTCAATCTTCAATTCTTTAAGGAAGTATCTCAACAGCGCTTCGTTGAGATCAACTAACCTTTGCCATTCCTGATTGTAGATTTGCCTGAAAAAATCGATATAGCGGTCAAAAAAATGAGCTTTGCGGTAATTAAGTTCGATTGACTTAAGATGTTTTTTTCGCCAATCAACGGTATTATTTATAACCACCTCCGTCAAGGCCTGGTCGAATTTGCCGTGAGTAAGCACCGGCACCGTCAACCAGGCCGGCCCCTGAGCGGTCTTGATCTGGTTGCGGTTGTTCCAGTCTTTTTTAAGGTACTGGACGGTATCAAAGATCACGAACTTGTCGGCCAGGGATATCTTATGGAATAAACCCAGCCAGGGAAGATACACGGGTTGATGAGCGGTCAATATCATTTCTTGCCTTTATTTCCTGACGCAGGACAACACGAAAAAGTTACCCCTGGATAAACGATCGGGACGGAAAATATTCAGCAATGCCAGAAAAATTTTTTTCACGACCTTACCCCTGCCTCCCCGGAAAAATGGTCTTCCGATAAGAGGTATAAAAGTAAAAAAGGGTATATCATCCGTCCGGATGGGATAGATCTCGAAGCTTTCGAACTCCTGCTCTAACCCGGCTTTGATCTCCAGCGGAGAAACCGGGAATTCATTAGGTGACAGGAGATTCAGCTTCCCGGCAAAAAACCAGGAGATTCTTTCCACGATATCGAAATAATTGGGCTCGATCATCAAAAGCCTCCCGCCTTTGCGCAAAATCCTCGAGAGCTCCTGAAAAAGACGCTGAGTATCGGGAAAATGATGGATCACCCCTCCTAGAAAACACAGATCGATGCTTGATCCGGCGCAATCCAGGTTTTCCGCGTCTCCGACAGAAAAGATTACCGGGTTTTCTTCGTCCTTCCATAACCGCCTGGCTTGTTCGATAAGCTGAGAAGATATATCAATTCCCTTGACCTTCATTCCCCTTCTGGCCAGGATCACAGCTGAAACTCCTGAAGCGCAGCCTATATCCAGCGCTCTTGCGTTTGATCCCGGCCCGAGATGCCGGTCAAATATCCGGTTATATTCTTTTTCGGAAAAAGCCGCGTATATCCGCTCATCTGCAACCTTATCCCAGAAATTAGCTTCGGCGGACTTGCCCTGGGCTTTAGCGGACATGTTCCAGCCCCTTGAGCACAGCCGTTATAACCGCTTCCTGCTCATTGTTCTTCAAAGCCGGATAAACCGGCAAAGAAAGGCTGGAGCGGGATATTTCTTCGGCGGCCGGGAAATTCTTTGCCTGCAATCCGAGGTAACGATGCAAAAGCTCCCAGCTTTCCAGCGGGACAATAGCCTGTACGCCCGATCTTTTAAGAAAAGCGATCATTTTATCCGGCCGTTTTAGTCTGGTCACGAAACGATAGTACGCTCGTTTACCAGGACAGTTCATCCGCTGGAATTCAAGACCGCTTCCAGAGAACGCGGAAAAATATTTTCCGGCGATCACCTCCCGGCGCTTAAGAAAATAATCCAGCTTGTCCAGCTGGCTTGAACCCAATGCCGCCTGGAAATCGCTCATCTGAAAATTAAACCGCGGGTAATAATCACGGCGCAGGTCAAAATCGACATAATCCCGGACCGCGTCCGAGTATTTGTTATTCCGAGAATAAACCATCCCCCCGTAACCGGTAGTCAAAAGTTTGGTGGCATAAAAAGAGAACACGGCGATATCTCCGAACGTGCCCACTTTTTTGTTTTTATACTCGGCGCCGATGGCCTGAGCGCAATCTTCGATCACCGGAATGCCGAGGAAGCTGAACCTCTTAATGTCCGCCGGGACTCCGTACATATGTACGAGTATTATGGCTTTCGTCTTTTTTGATACCGCGCTTTTCGCGGCCCGGTAAGAGATATTAAAATCTTCCCGCTCGATATCTACCGGGACCGGAACAGCCTTGATCATATTGACCGCGTTCAATAAAGCCGAGCAGGCATAAGTCGGTACGATCACCCTGTCCCCGGGCTTAATCTTCAAAGCATGCAAAGCCAGGAACAACGCGCTGGTCCCGCTTGAAACACATACCCCCTGGCCGGAGCCCCCCAAATACCGAACCAGGGAGCTCTCGAAATTGCCGGCCTCTTTGCCCATGGAAAGATATCCGGAGCCCATCACTTTTAAGACAGCGGATTTATCGTGGTCGTCTAAAAACGGCTTATTGTGCTTTATCATTTTTTTGCGGCTTTCCAAGCCAAATAATAGCCTTTTTTAACTTTCATCGGATTCCCAACGACCAGCGAATAGGCAGGGATCTTCACCCCTTCAACTATCGTACCCGCGCCGACCACGCTATGATGGCCGATCCGGGCCCCGCCCTTGACTACGCTGTGAGAACCGATGAACACATTTTGCTCTATCACTATATCTTTACGCTCGCCGTCGCGGCTTAGGCCGATGCATTTCTTATGCGTGTCAGCCACGTTTATGGCCACAAAAGAAGCGATATCGCAATTATCTTTGATGATGACCCGCGCGCCTTTGGCGTTGATTTCGGAAAATCCTCCGACGTAGACATTTTTGCCGATCTTGGGAGAGCCGTGTATCCAGACCAAGGGATGGAGATCGTTCTTCTGGTTATCCATCATCTTCAAAAAATACTCCTCAAAGGTCTTCAGTCTTTTACGGCTGATCATCGTTCACCTCCAGATCAAAAGGTCGTACATGTACCAGGATTGCCAGATATTTGGGTTCATCTTCAGGACCTGGGTCTTAAAACCCATTCCGGAGGCCAGGCGCTCAACCTCATTAGGATCGGTCCAGAGCGAAAGACTGTTTATGTCTTTCTTCTTCTTTTTTTCTTCCTCGGACAGGTCCAGTTTATCGTATCCGCTTAAAAATTCTTCCACTTTGGATTTATCGGGGTTGGCCGAGATCAGTACCCTTGTTGAAGCTTTAGCGACTTTACTGATCTCCTGGAATGCCCGGATTACCTCGTTGAGACTGCTTAAATATTGGATCACGCTGTTACATAAAACTTTGTCATAACCGCCCTTCAAGAACCCCAGATCAAGGATGTTGCCGGTAAAGAACTCCACATTGGGGTTATCTTTATTGTTCATCTTTGCCCGCTCGATCATCCCTTCGGAAAAATCAACGCTGTCCACGGATCTGACCCAGTAATTCAAAACCAGCTCCATCAGTCCGTTGCCGCAGCCGACATTAAGAAGTTTATCCTGGCTCTTCAAATCGAGCTTTTTGGCGATATCATCTATGTCATAAAGATATTCCCGGGGATCGCGGTTGCCCCACCCGGAAGCGGCCGCTTCGTCTTTGACTTTAGACCTCTCCTGCCAGTGTTGTTTCCAGTATTTCTCTTCAGCCGGCATTCTTGCTGATCTCCTCTTTTCTGATCAGATGGTCTTTAGCGATATTCACTAAAGCTTTCCTGTCGACCACTGAGTTGACCTGCCCGGGAGGAATCCCAATCCCCGGCCTCTTAAAAACCAGATCATTCATGGTAATCAGGGACCCCTTAAGGATATTTCTTGCCGCGACAACGCTTCTGCGGCAGGACAGCCTCATTTTTTGTTCATTTGCCGAAGGTCTGAATTCAGGCTCTCCGAACGCTCTTTCGATATCCCTTATCCCGGCCACAAGCACTTTCAACTCACCTGGCTCGGCTGAAAACCGGTGATCAGGGCCGAGAAGGTCTCTGTCCAGCGTAAAATGCTTTTCGATTATCTTGGCACCCATCGCCGCCGCGGCGAACGGAACAATCGCCCCCATGGTATGATCGGAATAACCGATTACAGTCCCGGGGAATTTAAGTTTTAATGATCCCAGGCGGCAAAGATTGACCTCTTTAAGCTCGGCCGGGTAAGAAGAAACACAATGCAGGAGCGCTAATTCCCGGTTAAATCTGGATATGGTTTTGACCGCGGCCGAGATCTCAGGCAAATACGCCATGCCGGTAGAAACAATCATCGGCAGTCCGACTTTGGCATAAGCCTCCAATAGCGGAATATTGGTCAAGTCGTCGGACCCGACTTTGACCGCCGGTATCCCGATCTCCAATAAAACCTCCAGATCAGGGAGATTTTGCGGAGTGGAAAGGAAAATTATCCTTTTTTTTCGGCAATACCCGGCTAATTCCGCGAATTCTTTTTTATTGAACTCGTATCTTTTGAACATCTCATACATGGATTCACGGACTATCCGTCCTTGAGTCCGGTAAGTGTAAGTCTGATTTCTGTCGGATATGAATTCTTCGGCTTTAAAAGTCTGGAATTTGACCGCGTCGACCCGGCAATCTTTGGCGGCATCGATCATTCTTTTAGCCAATGCCATATCGCCGTTGTGATTTATCCCGGTCTCGGCGATAATAAAACAGGGCTGGTTTTCTCCGATAAACCTTTTATCAGTCAGTTTGATCTTTAACATCCTGATCCCTTCTTGGAAACTTAGAAAAAGATAATATATTTTTCACTGCTTCCCTGGCCCCCTGGCCGTCCACCAGCCGGCGTCCCCGGAAACAAGCTTTTTTCCTATTCTCAAAGCTTAAAAAAATTCCCATTTTACGGCTGAGCTTTTTTTCCAGATCGCGGTCAAAAGACCTTGCGGCGAATTCCAGAAATCCGGTTTTCCGCAAAGACTTGAGGTTCTTCTCCTGGTCGGCGCTTACGCTTATCCCGATAACTGCAAGCCCTGCCCTGGCCAGCTCATATAAAGTCTGGCCGCCCGAAGAAACAGCCAGGTCAGCTTTCAACATGGCTTCCTTCATTTCTTGAGCGTCCGGGTAATAGATGAACTTAGTGAAACTGTCAGCTTCCTTCTTGATCCCGGCTGTGTTTTTGAAAGCCTTGCCGATCACGACAGTCTTTTTTACGCGGGGAAACCGGCTGACCAGTAATTTTAAGACCAAAGGTGTAATGTTCTTCTGGTCATCCCCCCCGAAAGTCAGGATTATGTTTTTTACCTGCCGGGAGACCTTTTTTTCCGGGATGCCCCAAAAAGGCTTTCTTAAAAGAACGTATCCGGGGCCTAGAAGATACCTTAGCTTCGGAATCCGGGGATAATCCAGTTCCCGGGCGTGCATATTGCCGTTGATCACAATGCCTTCGGGATAATCCAGCCTGGCGTTATCATCCAGATATACGACAGTCTCAGCCATCTCAGGCAACAATCTGTAGAAACTTATTCCGGCAAGATACGAGTCAATAATCAGGATCTGGCATCCCCGGACTATCCGGGACAGCCTTTTTTTATTTTTAGTCCAGTCCAGGATAATGAATTTGTTTTTTTTAAGAAATCCCCTGACAGAATTATCGCCGTTAACCACGAATTCCGGACGGATTTTTCGTTCTTTAAAAGCCTCGCACAGGGCCAGACACCTGGCCAGGTGGCCAAAACCGATATTCCTCCCGCCTTCAGTCAATATTACCGCTTTCATAATAGCTTCTTAAGCGCGCTGCTAGCTTTATAAAGCTCCTGGATGTTTAAAAGCTTTAAGGCCTCTTTAAACTCTTCCCTTTCGGAAAAGAATATTTTTTTCTGCAGCACGTCGCTGTTTATGAACCGGAGCCAGGGTTTTTCATTGAAGAGCCGTATTATATCACCAGCCCCAAACCACTTATTTTGGGAATAGAGGCTGTCGAAAACCGCGCATAAAAGTATATAGTCTTTCTCGGTATCCAGGGTTATCCTTATACCGGGATCGTTCAATGCCGACGGAGCTTTAACGCTTTTTATCCTGAAATTTTTGGGGCGGGACATATGGATATACGGCGTGACATGTTCTTTCTCAAATGTTTTAGTGGCGCGCTGATACGCGGTCTCAAGCGCATTTGCTCCGATGACCTCGACGTCCAACCCGTGGGGATAAGACCTTTCCAGGGCGTTAGTAGTGTAATCGCTTGCGCTTTTTATGTGCTGCGAAACTATGCTATCGATTATAACATGGTCGATACATGGGCAGTCGCTGGTTATGCGCACGACGACGTCTAAGCCGTTTTTCCGGGCGGCAAAACAATACCTCTCCAGGACATTATCCGAGCTGCCCCGGAAAGACAAAACTCCCGCCTTAGCGGCTATTTTGACCAGAGCCTCATCTTCTTTTTTAAGCGTGGTGGCAACGATGACCTTATCTACGGACCTGGCCCTTTTAACCCGCCTTATTACCTGCTCTAATGCGGTTACTCCGCTTCCGTAAGGCAGTTCTTTTAAAACCTTAGCCGGTAACCTTGTAGAGCCAACTCTTGCCTGGATGATCGCGCCGATCTTCATATGATCTTAAGAAAAAGCTTCAAGCAGCTTCCTGACGACATAATTAATTTCTTTCGGGGTCATTAATGGATATAACGGAATACTCATCTGTTTGCGGTAAAAATCCTCGGCTCGAGGACAGAGCCCTTTTTTATAGCCTAATTTCCGGTAAAAAGGATGCCAATAGACCGGAATATAATGCACCTGGGCATTGATTTTATTCCGGCTGAGCTTTGAGAAGATATCTTTCTTTCTTCCAGCGAAGCCTTCTTTTATTCTGACAGGGTATAAATGCCAGGCGGAATCAGCGTAGCTCTTTTCGCCGGGAAGGTCAAAATAACCGTTATCCCGGAGTTTATCCCCGTAGGTCGCGGCGATCTTTTTCCTTTTTTGGATAAAAAGATCGAGCTTGCTTAACTGAGAGATCCCCAGGGCGCACTGGATATCGGTGATCCGGTAATTATACCCCAATAATTGCATCTCATAGAACCAACCGCCCTGGTCATTGTCAAAAAAGCTACCGCGGTCTTTGGTGATGCCGTGCTGCCGGAACATGACAAGCCTTTCATAAAATTCTTTTTTATTGGTTAATACCGCTCCGCCCTCTCCGGTAGTGATCGATTTTACCGGATGAAAACTGAACACCGCCATATCCGAAAACCGGCAATCTCCCACCTTTGAACCTTTATATTTTGCCCCTAAAGCGTGACAGGCGTCTTCAACGACAAGAAGACCGTTCTGTTTCGCGATTTTGCATACTTTATCCAGATTTACCGGATGGCCGGCATAGTGGACCGGGACTATAGCCCTGGTCTTTTTAGAAACCAGCCCCTCGATCAGCTCAGCGTCGATATTTCCCGAGTCTGGTTCGATATCGGCAAATACGGGTCTGGCTCCCAAGTATAATGCCGCATTTGAAGTGGCCGCGAAGGTCAAAGGCGTGGTAATGACCTCATCACTCTTTTTAATCCCGGCGGCGAAATAAGCTCCGTGTAATGCCGCTGTCCCCGATGAGAAGACAACCGCGAATTTAGAGCCGCAATAGCCGGAAAGCTTCTTTTCAAACTCGCCGATCAGCGGCCCCTGGGTGACCCAGCCGGACTTCAAAGCCTTTACCACCGCAGAGATATCTTGCCGGTCTATCGTGTGTTTGCCGTAAGGGATGGTCTTCTTCATTAATTATAAACTGTTAATCATCTTCTTCAGGTCATTGACGCCCAGCCATTCCGAATTATTATCGCTGCGATAAACAAAATCTTCCGGCAAAGGACCTGACTTATCGTATTTTTCATAGACTTTTTTATTCTCGAAAAACTGAGGCAGAATGACATAAGCGCCATTGGCTTCCCTGGTTTTTCTGGCTTCATCTTCAGAAATGAGGGTTTCGTGAATCTTTTCGCCCGGCCTTATGCCGGTAATCTTTAAACGGCACTCCTGGTCTATGGCTTTAGCCAGGTCCACGATCTTCATCGAAGGGATCTTGGGCACAAACACCTCGCCCCCCTCGCCTTCGTTTAACGCCCTTATTACCAGATCAACGCACTCGTCCAGAGTTATCCAGAAACGGGTCATTTTTTTGTCGGTAATGGGGAATTCCTTGGCACCCTTGTTCTTCAGATCCAGGAATAAAGGGATAACGCTTCCCCGCGAGCCGAAAACATTTCCGTATCTGACAACGACAAATTTGACCCGGCCTCCGGCGTAGGCGTTGGCGGCGACAAAGATCTTTTCGGCCACCAGCTTGGTCGCGCCGTAAAGATTGATCGGGTTGACAGCCTTATCGGTGGAAAGAGCGACCACTTTTTTGACTCCCGCGTCAATGGCGGCATCGACTATATTGTTCGCTCCATCCACGTTGGTCTTTACCGCTTCCGTGGGATTGTATTCCAGGGCCGGAACCTGTTTGAGCGCCGCGGCGTGGATGACGTAATCCACCCCTTCGAACGCCCGAAAAAGCCTCTGTTTGTCGCGGATATCCCCGAGGAAATAGCGGATGGGGTATTTTGTCTCCGGGAATTCTTCACGCATCTGATACTGCTTGAATTCGTCCCGGCTGAAGATTATCAGCTTTTTGATATCATATCGCCTGAATATTTTCTCGGTGAACTTTCTTCCGAAAGACCCGGTTCCACCGGTTATCAAAACAGTTTTCTTATTCAAATATTCTTCTCCTTTTAGAGGCCCGCAAAATCCTTGATCTTCTTGATATTCTTAATCTCTGCGAGCTCGCAGTCATTGTTAACGCATACCCCGATAAAATCCACACTATTGCCTACCGCCGCCTCATAATCGCTTTTAGCGTCTCCGAAATAAAGAGCCTCTTCAGCCTGAATCTTGTGTTTAGACAACAGGCCGCGCAGGTTATCCTTTTTCTTCCCGGGAGATCCGACGACACCGACAAACAAATCCTCGATCCCGCGTTTTCTGACAATCAAGCTGATCTCTTTTTCCGGGGTCGCCGAAACGAGAAAACAGGATTTTTCTTCATTTCTTGCTCTTTTGATGAACTTCATCGCCCCTTTGATGTAACGCGCCCGGATTACCTTGTTCACCACCAGCTCCGAGTACTTTCTGTCCAGCTCTTTTATCTTTTCCGGAGTGATCTTCCTACCGAGGAATTCCCGGTAGAAATATTTAAATTTATCGAATCTGGACACCCCGCCGTTTTTCAGATGGTACTCCAGGACTTTTCTCTGAATATCCCGGCCATACCCTTTGAAAAGAGCTTCGAAAGCGGCAGCTTTGACTTTCAGGCTGTCGACTATCACACCGTCGAAATCGAAGAAGAAAAACCGGTATTTTTTGAGCTTAAACTTCATCTATCCGCCTATCCCGAGTACAGTACAGGGAGCTCCGTCGCCTTTAAAAAGCAGTAAGGGAGCCACGATCACTGCCTCAGGGATCCTCTTAAGAGGTGAAAGCCTCATGTCTTCCACCAGGATTATCCCCTTTTCAAGAAATGACCTGTGCGCCTTCCTGCCTTCCTGCCTGCGATTAATGTTAGAAACAGAAATAAAATCGATCCCCACGGCTCTTAAAGAAGGCGAAATTTTCTTTAAATCCACGGCCAGCTTCGGTTCTAACGCGGGGGAATTCTTCCAATAAACCTCTTTTTTCCGGTATTTCTCAAAACCGGTCTTGATCAATAACAGGCTGCAGTCGCCGATATCGCCGATATCGCCTTTTTTTATAAGACCTCCGGCCTTCACTTGTACTTTTTTCAGACAAACTTTATTAAAAAACCAGTCTGAGGCCTGAAAATCAGAGACCGACAACCCTCCGTCTATGAAATGCAAAGGAAGATCAACATGGGTTCCGATATGGTTCGGGAACGACAGCTGCAGAGCGTTGCAATAATCGCCATTCTCGATGGCGCTGATTTTCTCAAAAACCACTTTGCCTTTGTTGGCATATAAAGGCACCTTATCATTTATAACATGAGAAAGCATGACCAGTTTGCCTAGTTTCAGCATGATCTCAAACCTTCAGGCCGCGGATAAGGTTCCTGACCGCCTCTTTTTCCATGGCCAGCCTTACCTCTCTGGCGTAAGAGCCTATATGCGGAGTCAGGATCACATTGTCCAGACCGCACAACTTGCCCTTGTACGGCTCGGTCTCAAAAACATCCAAAGCAGCGTAAGCGATCTTTCCGCCAACAAGAGCTTTGTATAAGACATCTTCGCTCATTACAGCGCCCCGGGAAGTATTTATTAGAATCGGAGTTTTCTTCATATAATTGACATGTTCTTCGGTGATTATAGGCTTTCTGGCGGAGGCGTGGATCGAAATTATCTGCGATTGCGAAAGCAGGCTTTTAAGGCTGACCTGTTTTATGGTCTTGGAGCCGATATCCCTGAAGTCATAAGCCAGTACTTTGGCCCCGAAAGCTCCTGCCAGACGGGCCACTCTTTTTCCGATCCGGCCGCAGCCGATAATCCCCAGGGTCTTGCCTTTCAATAAAGTTCCCATTTCTTTAACCCAAAAGTTATGACGAATATTCCTGTCCATGGAAACTACCCGCCTTAAACAGGAGATCACCAGACCTATAGTCAGCTCAGCGACCGCATCCGTCAAAACATCGGGAGTGTTATAAACTTTGATCTTGAGCTTCTTGGCGCAGGCCAGATCAATATTATCCAAACCAGTACCGACTCGGGAGATGACTTTTAAATAACTGGATTTCTGAAGGCAGTTTCCGGTAAGAGGCTCTGTGCCGGCGATCAACCCGCGATAATCAGAATCCCTCAAAATGTTTTCAATCTCTTCTTCGCTTAATCTTCTTTTATGGGGATTAAGCTCATAACTTATACCTTTTGCCTTAAGCAGCTCCAAAGGTTCCTTGTCGTATTCTGCGAACGTGGAAGTAGAAATAAAGACTTTTATTTTATCCGGCATAAGTGATCTTTAGATTAAAAAGAAGTATCGAGATCTTTCAATAAAGGCAAGCCGCTGTCTTTCAAAGATAAAACCGGGTTTTTCACCGGCCAGTCAATGTTTATTTCCGGATCATCCCAACGGATCCCGCAATCAAATTCACCGGAATAGACGTTACTGCATTTATAAAAAACCTCAGTGTTATCCTCTAACGTGCAAAAACCGTGAGCGAAGCCTTCGGGAATGAACAAAAGCAGCTTATTTTCCGCGGAAATTACTGCCGACACCCATTTTTTGCAGGTCGCAGACCCTTTTCTGATGTCCACAGCCACATCAAAAATACTTCCCGAAACCACCCGGACCAGTTTTGCCTGGGCCATGGGATTTTTCTGAAAATGCAGCCCGCGCAATATTCCTTTTGACACCGATTTGGATTGATTATCCTGCCTGAAACATGCATTGATCCCGAATTTCAGAAAATCGCTTTCCTTGTAAGTTTCAAAAAAAACTCCCCTTGAGTCGCTAAAAACCTGCGGCTCGATCAAGACGACTTCCGGGATGCTTAATCTTTTAAAGGCAAAAGGCATTTAAATACTTACTCCTGTTGGTTTTATCCGGGATCTTGACATTGAATTCGAGATTTAACTTTTCAAGGGTAAAGTTGAGCCTTTTTAAGAGCTCTTCGTTAAAAGCGTTGTTTACGATCAACGCCATTAGATTCTCCGCAGGCCCAAGGTCGTTGGCTCCGGTTTAGAATTCTCCGATGACCGGCGGCTGGATCATAACGGTCACCGAATATATCTTGGTGACGGTTAAAATATAACCTATACAAATAAGAATGCTTACCGAAAATACAGCTAAAAACGTTTTTTTTCGCCGGACAAAAATCCCGATAAACCGGTTTAGATCTATGTCAATATCCTCGCAGTTCTGGGTTTCTGGCTTCATTTCCTACCTTTGTTTAGTTTCAAAAAAGGAAAGAACCAGGATTTTTTAGTTTACCACAACCCTATAATAAGTCAAGCTGTTATGACAAAATTCCCGGGTTTTTCAGCATCATTTTCACGAAAAATTTAGGATCCTCAATAAGGTCTGTGGCGCTCCAGGCGTCTTGACAATATTTCTGCAAATAGGCGTAAGGAAGATAGCCGTAGCCTTTGTCTGCCCATTTTTCGCTCCAGGAATTCTTGAATTTAAAGAGCTTTTTGCGCTCATCATATCCCATGATGCAAATAGCGTGGCCGCCGGCTATTTCTTCACCTTTTTTGGGCATGGGAACCAAACCGGTTTTAGCCACCCGTTTAGTAAACCAGGACTCATAAACTCTGACTCCGGCTAAGAACGGGCCGTTGACCAATAAACTGCGCTTCATTTCCTGAAGCGTTCCCAAACGGGCATAGGCTTTGATCCGGTAAATTTTGGCCTTTTTATCAGCTCCTGGCTTGTGATCATTGGTTTGATGCGGTTGATAAGGCCAGAAAGCTTCCGGGCACACCCCGTATTTCAAGAGCATCTTCATGGCCACCCGGGGATAAGTCCCTTCTTCCTCGGGAATTCCGTCATATTTTTTACATAGGGAATAAACGTAGCGGGGGGATAACTCGACCAGCTTGCGGTATTCTTTTTGGTCTTCGTATTCTTTGACTCCCACAACTGAGGCAAAGGCTACGCAAGTCCCTTCGTTTCCCTGATCGCGGACCGGGGTCATTCTCCGAGTATAATCAATGCTCAAAGGCACCGGTATAGCCGGCAAAACCAGCCCCATTGGTATATCTCGCAAATCCTCTGGGTCTTTTTTGCAGCCAAGCGAGTAAAACTTTGCAGTCATATTTTAGTTTTTGCTGACCTTGGAGTTATATTTAAGGAATAAAAACAAAGCCGCCAAAAGGATGACGAAAGTCACGCTATTAGCCAGGATGATCACGAAATTCTTAAGATGGAGCCCGTAAAGAAGCCAAAGAAAAATACCCAGCATGAATTGCAAGATAGCCCAAAGGCTAAGGTCTTTTACGGACTTTGTTTGGTAGATCTTTATCACTTGCGGCAAAAACCCGAACATGGTCAAAAACGCCGCGGCTAAACCGACAATTTCCCATGGTGAAGTAATATTTATCCCAAAGATCATATTTGCTCCTTCTATTTATAAAGCCAAGCGATCTTTTTCCATTTCCCCAGCAGCCAATCCTTATTTGCCGCGCACCATTCCACGGTCTTAGTGATCCCCTCTTCAAAGCCGACCTTGGCCTGCCAGCCGATCTCTTCCTGGACCTTCCGGGAATTAAGCTTATAGCGGATATCATGGCCAAGCCGGTCTTTGACGAATTCGATCCGGGATTCGTCAGCTTTAAGAACAGCCAGGATCGCTCTGACCACATCAATGTTTTGCTTTTCCTGACCGCTGCCCAGGTTATAGACCTCTCCTATTTTCCCTTTTTCCAGGATCGCCAGGATCCCAACAGCGGAATCATCCACAAAAAGCCATTCCCGGACATTTTTCCCTTGAGCATAGACAGGGATCTTCTCTCCGCGCAGGATTTTCAGCACCGCCAGCGGGATCAGTTTTTCCGGATATTGCCAGGGGCCGTAGTTATTGCTGGGACGGACGATTATGGCCGGAAAATTAAAAGTGCGCTTATAGGAATTTACCAGTAGGTCCGCGGAGGCTTTGCTGGCCGAATAAGGTGAACTGGGATTTAGCGGGGTTGTTTCGATAAACTCGCCATGCTCGATATCTCCGTAAACCTCGTCCGTAGAAATATGGATGAATTTCTCTACCCCGCACTTTTTGCCGGTTTCCAAACGCACCTGCACTCCGCGGATGTTATTATCCGTAAAAATAAACGGCTCTTTAATGCTGCGGTCAACATGGCTCTGGGCGGCGAAATTGACCACGGCATCCGGTTTTTCTTTCTTAAAAATAGCCTCAATCTTTTTCTGGTCGCGGATGTCCGCCTTGTAAAATTTAAACATGCCTTTGGCCTGATCCAGCCTTTTAAGATCCGCGGCGTAATCCAGGTTATCCACGACGATAGCGCTTATCCCCTTAGAAGCCAGAAGCCGGATAAAAGCGCTGCCGATAAAACCCGCTGAGCCTGTAGTCAATATTTTCATATTTACCTCTTTAAAATAATGGGGACGCTTCTATTTATTTTCTCAGGACGCTTCGGCTGGAATAAATAGAAACGTCCCCATTATTTAAGATAAGATTGGACGCACTCTTCTAGCACGTCGTCGATCTTGCGCACTTTAAAACCGGATTTTTCCAGTTTACTGGTGGACATCACCAGATTGGTCCGGACCAGATTTAGATTTTTAAGATTCAGGATTTTATATTCGAACTCCGGGACATATTTCTTATAAACAGCCATGAGCTTGGGATAGCGCAAGCCCTCTTTATTCACGCAGTTGTAAATTCCCCGGGCCTCGATCTTGATCAGATGCCTGACCATAGCCACAAAATCAGGGATATAGGTTACCGAATTAGGGATATCGATCACGTTCTTATAATTGATCAGTTTGGTCAGGGTGTTTTTGGGATGCGGCCGGTCATCGATGGGGATGCGGATCCGACAGATCAAAATATTATAGCTTTTAGCCAGCACCTCAAGAGCGCGGTCGGAGTAGATCTTGGAGCGCGAATAAAAAAGGTCAAAGAAATACGGGACCTCTTCTTCAGTGACCGGCTTTGATCTTTTATAATCGTAATGGAAGATACAGCCGCTGGATATGTGGATCAATTTGATCTTATTGCGCAAAGCCACTTCCGCCAAAAGTACGGGCACAAAGCTGTTGGCGGTCAAAGTCATCTCTAAATCCTGCTCGCAATCGTCCACATTCCTTTTGCCGGTGTAGCCGATGCAATTAATGATGATATCCGGCTTATACTTATCGTATTCTTCCTGAGCGTCGGAAAGTTTAAAGATCATCCGTTCGGTAACTTCCGCGTTGAATTCCCGGGCCAGCCGCTCGCCGATAAATCCCTTACCGAAGATCAAGACTTTAGGTTCCATTATTTCTCCTTGGCGATATTTTTAAGGTATTCCCCGTAAGTAGTAGGTATTTCACGGCCGAGTTTATCCAATTGTTTAGAGCTGATATAGCCCATCCTGTAAGCTACTTCCTCGATACAACCGATCTTCAGCCCCTGGCGGTCTTCTATGGTCTTGATGAATATCGAAGCGTCGACCAGGGAATCATAGGTCCCGGTGTCCAGCCAGGCATAACCCCGGCCCATCAGCTTAACCTGAAGAGATTTTTTCTTAAGATAAACCTTATTCACGTCAGTTATCTCCAGTTCCCCGCGAGATGAAGGCTTGAGATCTTTAGCGATCTGGACCACCTGGTTATCGTAAAAATAGATCCCGGTGACCGCGAAATTAGACTTCGGTTTTTTGGGTTTTTCCTCTATGGAAATCGCCTTAAAACAGCGGTCAAAAGCGATCACTCCGTATCTTTGGGGGTCTTTAACGTAATAGCCGAAGACTGTGGCGCCCTTTTTTTGCTTGGCCGCTAACTGCAGAAGAAGCGATAATCCCGGGCCGCTGAAAATATTGTCCCCCAGGATCAGGCAAACCTTGTCTTTGGCGATAAATTTTTCACCCACGATAAAGGCCTGGGCGATCCCGGCCGGCCGGGCTTGTTCGCAATAGGACAGCTTTATCCCTAATTTACTGCCGTCTCCCAACAGCTCCTTAAATCTGGGCAAAGCATGGGGAGTGGAGATGATCAAAATATCCTTGATCCCGGCCAGCATCAAAGTGGACAGCGGGTAATAGATCATCGGTTTGTCGTAAACCGGAAGCAATTGTTTGCTGACCGCAACGGTTATGGTATATAGCCTGGTAGCTTTCCCGCCTGCCAAAATTATGCCTTTCATACTTACCTCCATTTAAGAACTTGAAATCTTGGGGACATTTCTCATTTTTTTTACTCAGATTTCTTGCTTAGAAAATAAATGAGAAACGTCCCCTTTATTAGAAAGGGATCTTCACTCCGGCTTCCACTGAAGAGCGATCGCGCAATGCCTTGAATTTTAAATAAGTTTGAGCGTCGAGTTTTTTCAAAAATCTGTGGGTGAAAGTTATTTTCGCGCCCAGAGCTTCTCTTTTCTGGTCGACCAAAGAAAATATCACTTTATCTCTGGGGCTGAGATCGATATCCGCCCCGAATTCCAGAGCCCGGATGTCCCTGGCCCCGTAATCCATTTCAAAGACCAAACCGAGCTCCCGGTTGAATTTCCAGGTTCCGAAAAGACTGATGACTTTACCGCCTGACCTTTCAGTCTGTTTTACCCCGGCTCCCAGACGGAATTTGATCTTGCCGCTTTGGGGGTAAACATTGGGAGTCTGGATCCAGGCCCGGAAATCAAAGCGCGATCTGGAACTCGCCGCCAGGATATAGCTCAAGTTATGCTTTTGGTTTAGTTCCCATACTCCTTCAAAAGTAAGGACCCGGACATCTTTAATTTTGGTCTTAAGGCTGGATCTCCGGTAAGTATAAACTATCTGCTGGTTCTTGTTTACTTTCCAGCCCGCTCCCAGCTTTATAACGTCGGGTTCAGCATCTTTGTCAACCAGAAAAACGATCCCGTTTTGCTGATCGGAAACCCAGGATCCGGAGAATTTCAGGATCTGGAATTCATCGCTGCCGGATTTATCCCGGCTTCTTAATTCGAAAGCGAACGTATCGCGGTCGGTCGAAAAGATCTCTCCGGTCAAAACCAGCTTATCTCCTGCCGACTGAGACGAACTATCCAGCAGGTGCAATTCCAGGTCGTAATTATCGTTAAGCTTCCAATTCCCGATAAACTTGATTTCCGGGGGCAGATGATATTTTCTTTGCCAGGCCTGAGGCTCGTTAAGCCAGTAGATCAGGCTGTTGTCTTCGCTGACTCTGAACCGGCCTTCGGCAACAGTTCTCAATTTTCCCTGCCGGACCACCAAACGGTTATCGTCGCTGACGGAAAACCTTAGTTTGGACATCAAAGTTCCTATCTGGCTTTTAAACCTTCCCTGAACCAGGCAATGGTCTTTCTGATCCCTTCATCCAAAGATATTTTAGGTTCCCAGCGGATCAGTTTCCTGGCCAGTTTCAGGTCGGGCCGCCTTTGTTTAGGGTCATCCTGCGGCAAGGGCAGATAAACGATCTTCGATTTTGCACCGGTCAAAACAATGACTTTTTTGGCCAGATCAAGGACGGAATATTCATAAGTCGTTCCCAGGTTTAAAGGGCCGGTATGATCGACTTTCATAAAACCGATGATCCCATCGATGAGGTCATCGACATAACAAAACGACCGGGTGTAAGAGCCTTTCCCGTAGACCGTCAGGTCCTGGTTGGTAAGGGCCTGATAAATGAAGTTCGAGATCACCCTGCCGTCGTCAAAACGCATGCGCGGGCCAAAGGTATTGAATATCCTGGCCACCCGGATATCGATCTGATGCTCTCTCCAGTAAGCAAAGGTCATGGCTTCGGCCGCCCGTTTGGACTCGTCATAGCAGGAACGCTCTCCGATGGAATTGACATTGCCCCAGTAAGTTTCCGGCTGGGGCGAGACCAGCGGGTCCCCGTAAACTTCGGAAGTGGAAGCCAGAAAGAACTTGGCTTTGTGTTCTTTGGCGATCCCCAGGCAGGTATGGGTGCCCAGGGTGCCGACTTTGATGGTCTTGATCGGATGTTTGAGGTAATCTTTAGGAGATGCCGGAGAGGCAAAATGCATCACCCAGTCGATCTTCTCGCCTAGATGCAAAGGCTTGGAGATATCGTGTTTGATCAGAATGAATTTTTTTCTGGGCAAAAGCTCTTTGATGTTCTCCGAAGAGCCGGTGATGAAATTGTCCACGCAGATCACCCGGTGATTCTCCTTAAGAAGCCTGCGGGATAAATGCGACCCCAGAAAACCCGCGCCGCCAGTCAGCAGAATATTCATAGTTTCCTCTTTTTAAAAACGCTTGTATTTAAGCGCAGGCCTTTCCCCGGCCGATACATTTATAAACAAAACCCATCTCAACCATTTTCCGGGGGTCAAAGATATTCCGGCTGTCCACCACCACCGGCTGGCTGAGCATTTTTTTGATCTTAACCAGGTCTAATTTTTTGAACTCATCCCATTCAGTCATGATCAGCAGGCAGTCCGCGTCTTTCGCCGCCGAGTATGGATCTTTGGCGAATTTCACCCCGCTCAGGGCCGCTTTGGCTTTTTCCATCCCCTGGGGATCAAAAGCCTTGATCCTGGCCCCCTTGGCTTTGAGCAGTTTGACCATGTCAATAGCGATGGAATTGCGGATATCGTCGGTCTGGGCTTTAAAACTCAAGCCCAATACCGCGATGGTCTTATCTTTGATGTTCCAGATCGCGTCTTCGATCTTCTTGATGATAATTTTTTTCTGGTCGGCGTTGATCTGGCGCACCGCCTTGAGCAGACCGAAATCGTAGCCTTTTTTGTCGGCCAGGTGGATAAAAGCGTCCAGGTCCTTGGGAAAACAGTTCCCGCCGAACCCCGCTCCGGCTTTAAGGAAATCTTTAGCGATGCGTTTATCAAAGCCCATGCCCTCGGCGACTTTTTCCACGTCGGCGTCGACTCTTTCGCAGATATTGGCCACCGCGTTGATATAAGAGATCTTGGTGGATAAAAAAGAGTTGCAGGCGTGCTTGATGATCTCCGCGGTAGTGATATTGGTGATGACCAGCGGAGCGGAAATCGGTTTATACAGCTCGCGGAGAAGTTTCTCGGCGCGCTTGCTCTCCACTCCGACCACGATCCGGTCAGGGTGCAAAGTGTCGCTTACCGCGTGGCCTTCCCTCAGGAATTCCGGGTTGGAAGCCACGTCAAAATCGGCTTTGCCTTTGGTGAGCCGGTCGATGGTACGTTTGATCTTTTCGTGGGTTTCCGCGGGGACCGTGCTTTTGCCTACGATAACTTTATAGCCGTTCATGACCTTGGCGATCTCCGAGGCGACTTTCTCGACCATGGAAAGGTCGGCT
>JBFZAG010000099.1:0-8380 GCA_041309145.1 Candidatus Omnitrophota bacterium
TTGGGATGTTTTTCCGTGATGGCTGGAAGCTTGGTTTTCCATTTTTCATAGACAATTTTGATGAATTTTTCAAATTCTAAGGCCATTTTCGCTTTCTCCTCTCAATACAATAGACGTAAAAAGACGACAAATCTAACTCTAAACTTTATTCGGGCAGATCAAAACCTTTCTTTTTAAAACACTCCCTGAGCCGCCGGATGATCCGCATGCGGCGCATGTCTATGACCGAACGGGACACCCGGAAAAAATCTTTAAGCTGCTCCAGGCTTAATTCCCATTTCAGGTGTAATTCCAGAAACAACTTATCGTCGAGAGTCAGCTTCTGGATACATTCGGTAAGGCTTTCCGACTTTTCTTTTTTGAGCAGTTCCTCCCCAGCGGTCAGCCCCCGATAAGCAATTTTTTCGCTCAGGGCCGGATTTTCGCCAATCAACCCGTCAAACGAGTCCATTTCCGGACCCATTCGGCGGAAATAATCAAAACAGGAATTTATCGCGACGTGTCTTAGCCAGGTGGCCAAAGAAGCTTTATTCTTGGCCCGGTAACTCTTTAATTTTCTGAAGTTATTTTGGATCAGGGAGGAGATTACCTCGTTGAAGATTTCTTCGCTTACGGAAGGCTCAAAAACATACCCTTTGATTCTTATCACGTTGTTGATATAACTAAAGATCAGGCGCTTGTACTTTTGTAAGAATTCTTCCCAGGCAATTTTATCTGCCTTGCAGCATCTCTGGGCAAAATCCAGGTCTTCCATAATACTTAAAGTATAGCATTAAAAAGACAAATAACTAAAATCTTTTTTAAACTTTTTTTAATCTGCCTGAAAAATAGCCTTTTTATTTTACTGAGGATTTTTACGTTCGAGCACCAGGATAGCGGAATGCGGGACGACCACGTATTTCTGGCCTTCAAAATCGATCTCAATGCCGTAGTTACGCAAAAAAATGCAATGATCGCCTTCTCGGGCTTGCAAAGGAAGGAATTTTGCCTGGTTATGAGGAGGCTTCCAAGGTTCTGCTTCCAGGTCTTCGGGAGCGGCAACAGGATAACCCGGTCCGACCTTGACCACTCTGCCGCTCTGGACTTTATTCTGTTCTTTGATCCCTTCGGGCAAATACAACCCGGTGTCTGTGCGATCTTCCTCTTTTTCAGGAAGGATCAAGACCCGGTCTCCGACTAAAACTAGTTCTTTTTCCATATTTGCGGATAGATCAACCGCTAAACTTTCGGCAGATCTTTTAAGGCCTTTTTGATCTCATGCGCGGGATAAGCGTAATTTTTCAGCTCTCCGGCCAGATACTTGTCATAGGAAGCCATATCCAGGAAACCGTGGCCGCTGAAATTAAAGACTATGCACTTGTTCTTCTCTCTTTTGGCTACGTCTATTACCGTCTTGATGGCGTGCGCGGTTTCCGGAGCGGGAAGCGTGCCTTCGGTCTTGGTGAACAAAACCGCGGCTTTAAATATATCCAGCTGGTTGCAGGATACCGCCTCGATAATTTTATTAGCGTGCAAAGCGCTGACTAACGGAGACGCGCCGTGATAACGCAACCCGCCGGCGTGGATCCCCGGAGGGATGAATTTATAACCTAAGGTGCACATCTTCAACAGGGGGGTCAAACAGGCAATATCCCCGAAATCATAAGCGTACAATCCTTTGGTCAGGCTGGGACAGGCTGAAGGCTCAACCGCGATGATCCTCATATTCGCGCTTTTGATCCTATCTTTGACAAAAGGAAAAGCAAATCCGCCGAAATTACTCCCACCGCCTACGCAGGCGATCAAATAATTCGGCTTTTCTCCGGCCAGCTTAAGCTGAAGCTTGGTTTCCAGACCAATAACGGTCTGGTGGAGAAGAACATGGTTCAAAACGCTTCCCAAAGCGTACCTGGTGTCTTTGCTCTTTACCGCATCCTCGACCGCTTCGGAAATGGCGATCCCCAGGGACCCCTGGCAATGCGGATCCTGTTTTAGAACCATTCTTCCGCTTTCCGTCATCTCAGAAGGCGAAGGGATTACTTCCGAGCCCCAGATATGCATCAGCGATTTCCGGAACGGCTTCTGATGATAACTGACCTTGACCATATAGACCCGGCATTTCAGGCCGAAAGCATTGCAGGCAAAACTCAAAGCCGCGCCCCATTGGCCGGCACCGGTCTCGGTGGTCAAACGCTTGATCCCCTCTTTTTTGTTGTAATAAGCCTGAGGGACCGCGGTATTGAGTTTATGGCTTCCCGCCGGAGAAACACTTTCATCTTTATAGTAGATCCGGCAACTGGTCTTTAAAGCTTTTTCCAGGCGCACCGCCCTTTTTAAAGGGGTCGTCCTCCAGATCCGGTAAATCTCCCGGATTTCTTCGGGAATATCGATCCAGCGCTCTGAACTCATCTCCTGCTTGATCAGGCTCATCGGGAAAACCGCGGCCAGATCCTGGGGGTTTAGGGGTTTTTTTGTGCCGGGATGTATCGGAGGATGCAGCTTAAAAGGAAGATCGCTGACCACATTATACCATTGTTTAGGAATATCTTTTTCACTCAGCATAAACCTGGTATTTTCCATATTCTCTCCTTTTTCAGTTGCGCCCTGAAGCTTTTATCATCTCGGCGATATCGCTATTAACATCTTGAGCCATTAACTCTTCTAAAGAAAGCGGCAGGATTAAAGACCAGTTCTTATCATTAACCGTGCCCGGAGTGTTAAAGCGGTAAAAATAGGGGTCCTCTTTAAATTTATCTCCCAAATAAAGCCAATCGGTTATAAGATTGATCACAAAGATCGAACCGCAATCCAAAACGTATTTTAATATTGCTTTTACAATCTTCTGATCGGACTTCTCCCTCATTTCCCCGTCAAGTTTCAAAAGTTTCCAAAGCTTCTCTTTTTCCCGGTAAGAATTTTTGTACAGGTCAACAAAATCCCTGACTTCATCTATTCTCTTACCCAGGGTATTTACCAAAAGCTCTGTGGAATCTATTTTGCTCAGCCAGCGCAGCCGGCCGTGGCCGGAGAATTCCTTATTGAACAATTTTTCTTTGACTTTCAAAAAATCGATCCCCCGTTCCCGGCATTTGCGCTCAAATAAAGCTTCATCGATTGTGCCGGCTTCGTTCTCCCACCAGGCCGGCCAATTGGTGGTATCATGGGTGGATAACATGGCCACGGCAAAGCCGCGGTATTCTTCGGGATGAAGAAAATCGTTCCGGCTGTCCCAGTCTTTGGTCCAGCGTTGGACCTCGTTGCCGGGAATACCCAGCTCTTTGAGGACTTTAGTGCAGCATTTGGGGATCACGCCCAGATCTTCCGCGCAAAGAAGCATTTTAGTGTTATCCAGCATGAAATTCAGGATCTTCCGGCCATGCTCTTCCCAAAGGCTCTCCTGCTGGGGATCAAAAACTCCGTTCAAGCCCATGTTCTCAGCCGGGTCCTGGTAAGGAATGCTCCAGATCCGGAAAAGCCCGACCACGTGGTCGATACGCAGGATATCGTAGAAATTTTCGGCGTATTGGAGTTTTTCCTTTAAATAAACGCCTTTGTCAACAAAGATCTTCTCCCATTTATAGGTCGGAGTGCCCCAGCGCTGGCCTTTCGCGCAATACATGTCCGGAGGAGCTCCGGAAGCGAAATCAAGCTTGAAATATTCCGGATGAGCCCAGACATCCGCGGAATCCCGGGAGACCAGTATCGGCAAATCACCTTTTAAAAGGATGTTTTTTGCCCGGGCATAATCTTTTGCGGATTTGAACTGTTTATATAACTGCCATTGCACCCATTTATAAAAAAGGATGGTTTTTCCCTGGGCGCCCAGCAGGATCTCCAGGCTGGAGGGGTCGCGAAGACGGTATTTTTCCTCCCAATCAAACCAGGCTTTTCCCTGAGTCAGGGATTTCAGGGTGCTGAAAAAAGCAAAATCATCCAGCCAATAGGAATTTTGCCGGACAAATTTCTGAAATTCCCCGGAATCAATATCGCATTCTTCATAGATCTCGCGCAGTAATTTTGACTTTTCCGATTTTATCCGGTAATCTATAAAAGAGCCGGCGGCGGAAAAAGCCTGGCTGAGCTGGGCGATCCTGGTTTTAAAAGCTTTTTTCCCCGCTCCCGGCAATCCGCTTAGGTCAATATACATCGGCTCCAGGGCAAATGAGCTGGTGGAATCATACGGGCAGAAATTCATCCCCAGGTCGTTCATCGGCAAAAGCTGCAAGATGGAATTGCCGGACTTCCCGCACCAGTCAATGAGCAGTTTCAGATCATGGAAATCTCCGATGCCCGCTGAATTCCGGGAATAAACGGAAAAAAGCGGAGCCAGAACCCCGGAGCGTCTCTGGGTCTTGATCCTAGCCCATTTGCCGCGCGAATAGGTCTCTGACAGTAAAGCGCCTAAATCTTTTTTTTCGGTTTTGGTTTCCATAGGGTAATATTATACACTGATAAACGTTTAATCAAAATATAATTTGAAAGCGCTTTCCCAAAAATGCAAATATCGCCTTGAAAGCATCAAGGTTTTATGGCATATTCTGTATTGGAGAAATTCAAGTTCACAATCTCAACAGGAGGTTGTTGATAGCGCAAGCCGCGAGGATTATCTCCTCACAAAAGGCCCTTCATCTGAAGGGTCTTTTGCTTTAAATGAAGCCATAACTTAAATGAGCGCATGTTTTGGAAACGCGTAGCGCGACTTAAAACATAAGCGCGAATTTATCCCGAGAGTGTGAGCAGATTTCCAGAGAAATCTGTGAACGTTTCGCGAGGGAGAACCGCCTAATCCGCGAATGTTACCGAGGACGAAATAATTTTAGGACAACCTACGCGGTTGCCAAATTTGGCAACCGCGTAGGTTGTCCAGGTTCAAAGAGCAAGAAGCTTTTGCGCGTTTTTACAGAGGATTTTCTCTTTTAAGTTTTCCGCCAGCCCGAGTTTCTCCAGATGATCCAGGTCTATTTTCTGGTCCCTGATCGGAAAATCCGTGCCGAAAAGGATCCGGTCAGCGGGATGGCTGAGGATCAATTGCCTGGCTTCGCTGTCCGGCAGATAACCCAAAAAAGCGGAAGTGTCAAAATAAATATCCTTGCCGAGAAGATATTTTTTTACGTCCTCCCAGTAGCGGAAACCGCCGAAATGAGCGGCGATCATCTTCAGCCCGGGAAACCTCTGGCGCACTTTAAGAAGCTTTTCCGGAGTAGCCCGGACGACCATTTCCGGTGACAATTCGTCCCCGCTGTGGAATAAAAGGCACAGCCCGAGCCTCTCGATCTCCTCATACAAAGGAAAAGCTTTCTCATCGTCGACAAAAAATTCCTGAAAGCTGGGCTGTAATTTTATCCCGGAGCTTTTATCCCTGATCCGCTTTAATTCTTCTTTCCAATGCGGATATTCCGGGTGCATGGCGCAAAAATATTTTACTCTTGGGTTTCTCAGGCTGAACAGCCAGTTATTGATCGAGGCTACCTGTTCCGGCCGGCTGGCCACCGCGCAGATCACGCTGACGTCGATGGAATTTTGGTCCATGAACCTGATCAGGGTCTCTACTGTGGGCTCAGCGCAGTATTTCACGGTGTAATGGGCTTCCAGATGCTCTCTGGCTTTGGCGGAGACCTTGTCCGGCCAGGCGTGAGTGTGGATGTCGATGATCATCTAGAATTCATAGAGTTCGTCTTCCAGGACCTTAAAACCCTCGTTGATCAAAACTTTCTTGATCCCGGGGATATCTTTGACCTCCACGCAGAAAACCGCGTCTTTGCTCGATTGCAAAACAAATCCGTAGGCGTCAAGGATGTTCACGCTGTGTTTCATGAAAACGTCGGCCAGCTTCAGGAAGCTGCCCGGCTTGTCTTTAAGCGAAATTGCCAGGATATCTTTGAGCGCGCAGGCAAACCCTTTGTCCGCCAGGGCCAGATGGGCGGCTTCCGGTTTGTCCACGATCATCTTCATCAGGCCGTATTCGCCCCGGTCCTGCAAAGTCATGGTCCGCACGTTTATTTTTTTCTCCGCAAGGACTCCGGCGACCGACCGCAATCTTCCCGGACGGTTTTCCACGAAAATATTCAGTTCTTTAGCCATTTTCCCCCTCCATAGCCATTCAATATTTAAACTTGTGACATGCACCCGACGCTATCGGAGGCGTCGGTATACGATTCTGCGTAACGACTTGTGCCGTGTGACTTTTTACAGCTTTATCCGGTTATCCACCACCCTCTTGGCTTTACCTTCAAATATTGGCAGGCTTCCCGGCTCATGAAGCTCAACCGCCGGGTGAATGACGATCGATGCCCGCAGCTCTTCGATGATCCGCGATTTTAAAGCGTCGATCTCCGAAAGATCTCCCCGGAACATTTTGGAGTAGATCTCGACTTTGACGATCAATTTATCCAGGGCCCCTTCTTTTTCCAGATAGATCTGGTAATTGGTGCCGACTTCGGGGATGCGCATGATCACTTCCTCTATCTGCGAGGGATAAACGTTGACCCCGTTTACGATAAGCATGTCGTCGGTCCTTCCGGTGATCCGGGAGATCCGGCGATGCGTCCTTTTGCAGCTGCAAGGCCCTTTATGGATCAAGGCGATATCGCGGGTGCGGTAACGCAGCAAAGGAGTCGCCCGGCGGTTCAAATTCGTCAAGACGATCTCTCCTTCCTTGTCCTCGCCCAGAGATTCTCCGGTCTTAGGGTCGATCACTTCCAGCAAATAAGTATCTTCCCAGACATGCATCCCGCATTTGTGCACGCATTCAAAAGCCACTCCCGGGCCGTTCATCTCGCTTAAGCCATAGGAATTGTAAACATCGATCTCAAAAAGATGCTCGGCTTTCTTGCGGGTGTTCTCAGAGTAAGGTTCAGCTCCCAGATAAGCTTTCCTGAGTCTCAGATCTTTTAGATCCACTCCGGACTCTTCAAGCTTGGAATGGATATGCAGGATATAGCTGGGGGTGATATGCAAAACCGTGCTGCCGAAATCTTTCATCAGCTGGATCTGGCGTTTAGTGTTTCCTCCGCCCATGGGGATCACGGTCAAACCGACTTTTTCCGCGCCGTAATGCAGCCCCAGCCCGCCAGTAAACATGCCGTAGCTCATCATGTTCTGGAACACGTCCTTGTTAGTGGCTCCGGTAGCCACGATCGAACGGGCGACCAGTTCCGCCCAGTGGTTGATATCGTTTTTAGTGTGATATATCACCGTAGGCGTTCCGGTTGTCCCGCTGGAAGTATGCAGCCTGACCACTTCCTGCATATCCACGGCCAAAAGCCCAACAGGGTAACATTCCCTCAGGTCGTCTTTGGTGGTAAAGGGGATCTTCTTGTAATCTTCCCAGTGCTTGATATCGTCCCCGGAATTTATTCCGGCCTTCTTCAATCTGGACTTATAGAACGGCGTCTTTAAGGCATAGCCGACAGTTTCTTTGAGGCGTTTGAGCTGCAAAGCCTTTAATGACGATTTATCGATAGTCTCGATTTCCTTATCCCAGAAATTGACTTCCATTTTAGAGGTCTCCCATTTCTTTTCTTCCGATGACTTTGATCTTCTTTTTTTTCAAAAGAACGATCGCCTTGTCCGGCTCGTCGAACCGGAAGACCAGCATCGCTTTGTCGGATCTTTTTTCCACAAAACCGTACATATACTCCACGTTGATATTGCTCTGGGAAAAAACCTTGAGGATCTCGGCAAGCCCTCCGGGCTTGTCCGCGACTTCCACGGCCACGATCTCAGTCAGGCTGGCCACAAAACCGTTCTTTTTTAAAAGCGCCGCGGTTTCTTCGGGCTTATCGACGACAATGCGCAGGATCCCGAACTGTTCGCTCTCGGCAACGGTCAAAGCCCGGATATTGATCTTATGCTTTCCCAAAAGGGAGCAGACATCATAAAGCCTGCCTTTTCGGTTCTCCAGGAATATGGAAATCTGAGTCAGCTTCATAATTTACTCCTTCTTTACCGGTACAACCTACGCGGTTGCCGCGCGCGGCAACCGCGTAGGTTGACCAGGTGAAATTAAATTATTCTTTTATCGACTACTCTTTTGGCTTTGCCTTCGCTGCGCTCGATGGTCTTGGGCTCGACCAGCTTGACCTTGACGAACACACCCAGGACCGATTCGATCTCTTTTTTGATCTTTTCTTCGAAACCGCGCAGCTCTTTGATCTCGTCGGAGAATATCTTCTGGTCAACCTCGACCATGATCTCCAGCTCGTCTAATTCGTTGACCTTGCGGTCAACGATAAGCTGGTAGTGCGGCAAAGTGCCTTCGATGCCCAAAAGCACGTGTTCGATCTGCGAGGGAAAAACATTGATCCCGCGGACATCAGGTAAAAGAGGGCAATAAGGGAGAGCTGGTCATAACTACCCTGACCAAAAGAGGCATACCGCTATTGCGTTACCGCACCCGGGA
>JBFZAG010000100.1:0-6206 GCA_041309145.1 Candidatus Omnitrophota bacterium
CTGGGATATCTGGTCCAGATCGCCTATCTGGTCATCAATAAGAACGTGGACATATTCAGCGTGACCAAACTGTTCTTATTGCGGATCCCGGCGATCATGATCTACATCCTGCCAATTTCCACTCTGGTCGCCATCCTTTTATCCATGGGGCGGCTTTCCAGCGATAATGAAATAGTCACTATCCGGGCCAGCGGCGTGCATTTGATAAGCCTGGTCAAGCCGCTTCTGACATTAGGCCTGTTGATGAGCATGGTGATGGTCATCTTTAACGACCGGTTTATCCCTTACGCCCATTTTGAAAGCAGGAAAACCCTGATCGAAGTGGGGATGCAAAACCCCGCGGCCGCGCTCGAGCCGGGGGTATTCATCAATTCTTTCGACAAATACATCATCTTTATCTACGCCATTGACGGGTATAAACTTTCCAACGTGCGCATTTACGAGCCTCAGGGCGAAGACAAGCCCACCCGGATCATCGTCGCCAAAAGAGGGGAATTCGTGCCGGTGCCGGAAAAGAACATGGTAAAGCTGAAGCTCATGGACGGCACCGCCGACGAGCCTGACCCCGATAATCCGCGCAGCTTTTATAAGCTTAATTTCAAGACTTACTTCATGAGCCTCGACTTCGCCAATGCCAGGGACAAGAATTCCATCGAAAAAAAGCCGAAAGATATGACCATTAAAGAACTCAAGGCCCAGATCGAAAAACTAAAGAAAGAAAATATCGATTACAACCCGATGGTCGCCGAGATTAACGAAAAAATATCGCTGGCCTTCTCATCGTTCGTATTCATTCTCCTGGGCCTGCCCCTGGCGGTGATCACCCGGCGCCGGGAAAAATCAATCAACTTCGGGATCGCCTTCATCGTAATCGGAGTTTATTACCTTTTGCTTCTGGCCCTGGAAGCCCTGAGCATGCAGGGCTACCTCGACCCGACCCTGGCCCTGTGGTTTCCCAACATACTCTTCGGCTCGATAGGCGCCTATTTAACCTACAGGCTATGCGTATATTAGACCGCTACATCCTAAGATCTATCCTGGGCATATTCTTTCTCTGCCTGTTCACCTTCTTCTTCCTTTATATTATAGTCGATCTTTTTTCGCATTTGGACGTGATCCTGGAACATAAAATAAGCCTGGAGGTCGTAAAACTTTATTATCTGACCTTTCTTCCGGCGATTTTCATCCAGGTCTCCCCTTTTGCCTGTCTTCTGGCCACTCTTTATACCTTCGCCAAGCTCAACCACGACAACGAGATCATCGCCATGCGCTCCTCGGGCTTAAGCATCTTCCAGATCACCAAGACCGCGGTGATTTTCGGGTTCATCGTCAGCATCTTTGTTTTCTGGATCAATGACAAAATCGCCCCTTCTTACCGCCAGCAGAACCTCAAGATCAAAGAACAGATGGAAAGCGACGACTACAGGAAGATCAAGAATAAGAACCTGCAGGTCTTGAGAAATCTGACCATCTACGGCTCAAAAAACCGGCTTTTCTACATCAATAAGTTCGACCCCGCCCATAAGACAATGGAAGGGATCATTATCCTCGAGCACGACGTCCAACAGAACATCATCCGGAAGATCGTGGCCCACCGGGGAGAGTTTAAAGACAAGCTCTGGAAGTTTTATCAGAGCATCACCTACATCTTTGACGAAAACGGCCAGTTAAAATCCGACCCCCAGTTCCTGGAAGAGGAGACCATGCCTTTCACCGAATCCCCCGAGGAATTCGTCAACCAAAAACAAAGCACTGATTTTATGAGCCTGGCGCAGATCGAAGATTATATCTGGAGGCTTTCCAAAAGCGGGGCGACCACGGTGATCCGGAACCTCAAAGTCGACTATTACCAGCGCTTCACATTGCCGCTGACCAGCCTGATCATCATCCTTATCGGTATCCCTTTCTCTTTTAAAATGCGGCGCAAGGCAACAGGAATGTCTTCTTTCGGAATAGCGCTGGTGGTGGGATTTGTTTATTACGTTTTGACCGCGGTTAGCATCGCCCTGGGCAAAGCCGGGATACTCATCCCGTTTTTATCAGTATCAATAAGCCACATCCTCATGCTTTTATTGAGCATCTACCTGATCGGAAACCTGCCTTAAAAAAATAATGGGGACGCTTCTATTTATTACGCCTAAGGCGTTCGGTAAAAATAAATAGAAACGTCCCCATTATTTTTAATCTATATAGACCCTGGGGATGCGGCTGCCTAGCCCGCAGACGATCTCATAAGATATGGTATTGCTCAAACGGGCTAACTCTTCGGCGGTTATCCGCTCTTTCCCCTGAGAACCGATCAATACCGCCTCATCCCCGGTCCGGACTTTAAGATTTCCGACATCAACCATGATCTGGTCCATGCAGATCCGGCCGCTGATCTTAAAACGCTTGCCCCTTATCAATACCGGCCCGATATTAGACAGGTTGCGGGGATAACCGTCTCCGTATCCGATAGGCAAAGTTACAATCGTGGTATTATTTTTAGCGACATAAATGTGACCGTAGCTTATTCCGCAGCCCTTAGAGACCTTTTTGACATAGACAACTCTGGTCTTTAAACTTAAGACGGGTTTGAGCTTTATCTCAAGCCCCTGTTTGGGGTAAAGCCCGTAAAGCACCAGCCCCGGCCTGACCATATTAAAATGGCTGTCACGGTATGCCAGGATCCCCATGCTGTTGGCTGCGTGAACTAAAGGTACATGTATCTTTTCGGATTTAAGCTCTGAAAGCAGATTGTCCAACTGACCTATCTGGCCCCGGGTAATCTTCTTGCTGGTATCGGCGAAAGCAAAATGGGTGAATATCCCTTCGATCTCGATAAACCTCAAAGCCAGGATCTTTCTGACCAGCCTTAAAACTTCCTGGCCGGGCAATCCGATCCTGCCCATGCCGGTATCGACTTTAATATGCACCTTGATCTTCCGGGCCAGCCTTTGACCGAAACAATCAAGTTCCGCTGCCTGATCATAGGAGCAGATCGTGGGAGTAAGCTTATAGCGGAATAGAGGTTCAGCATCCCCCTTAAGAACAAGCCCGAGGACCAGGATCGGGATTTTTATCCCGGCCGACCTTATTTCTATTCCCTCGTCGATGGAAGCGACCCCGAAATAATCCACCTGGTTTGCCGCCAATTTGCGGGCAACCGGGATCAGCCCATGGCCGTAGCCATCAGCTTTGATCGTGGCCAGGATCCTTGTTTTCGGGGATAACCTTTTTTTTACCCGGCTTAGATTGAAAGCCAGAGCCTCAAGGTCGACTTCAGCCCAGGTAGGGCGGTAGCCTATTTTATCTTTGGTAGCGGTCATTTTATTTTGAGCTCAAAGAAAGATGCCTGATCTGGCATTCTTTAGGATAAAGATAAAGCGCCTCTAAACCAAAAGCGTCTTTTAATTTTTTGTCCCGGACGGCCAGTTTCGCCAGATCGATCAGATTCCTTGCTTCAAGGCGCCAGTGATCTTTATCCAGGATCTTGATCCCCTTGAGAAGCGCGAAACATCCTTTTTCCCAGGTATTCAGTCCATCGCCGAGGATAACGCTGTTCTCTAAAGCTTTAGCGGAGATCTTCTGCGTGACTTTAAGAGCGGTCTCCCGGCAGCCGAGCAACATATAAGGAGTTATGCGCTTGAGCAGGCTGCCTTGTTTTCTGTAAATAGCCGAATAAAAAAGCCCTCTTTTGGCGTCAATGATCGGGATTATAAAATCCGGCGTTTTCCCGGCGTTCCGAGCTAAGATGTCCAGGCTGGAGACCGCCGCCACCGGTTTGTTCAAAGACCAGCTCAAGGCTTTGACCGCCGACAGGCCGACTCTGAGCCCGGTAAAAGATCCCGGACCGACCCCGGCGGCGAAATAGTCTATCTCGTTTGTTTTCCAGCCCAAAACTCCTACCACCCGCTTGAGCGTCGGCACCAGTAACTCCGAAAGCTTAGTGCCCAGCTCGAGATTATATTCGTAAACCTTATCTCCGTCGCCGGCGCCCAGGCACAAAGTCCGGGTCGATGTATCAATGGCCAAAATTTTCATGGATTATCTCCAATAATCTCCGATACCTGGGCCCTTCAGCGCAGATCTCGAGCTTCCTCTTGTTTTCTCCGGCGACCAGCAGCTTGATCTTCAGGGCTTCCCGAGGCAAAAGATTTCCCAGTTTATCCGCCCATTCGATAACCGAGACGCCTTCGTCAAAAAGATATTCCTCATAGCCCAGATCGAGCATATCTTCAGGCAGGTCAAGCCGGTAAAGGTCAAAGTGATAGACCGGCAGTTTGCCTTTATACTGCCGCAGTATGACAAATGTCGGGCTGGTGACCTTGTCTTTATCCACTCCCAGCCCCGAACTTATGCCTTTGGTCAGGATGGTCTTTCCGCTGCCCAGATCCCCGAAAAGGCAGACAATATCCCCTTTATTGAGATTTCCGGCGATCAGCTTGCCTATACTTAAAGTCTTTTGCACTGAATCGGATAATATTTGCATGGTCTTAAAAATGGGCATATCCGCACAGCTTGATTTTTTTCCGTTGTATTTTCTTATCCACCAGGGTCAGCCCGAATTTCCCGGCTACGATCTCTCCTATAGGAGTGAACCTTCCTCCGGAACTCTTCAGCTTACGGGCATCTTTTAAACCTGCGGTAAAGATCAGCTCAAAATCCTCTCCGTCGCAAAAGGCGTTGCGCAAAGATCCGGCCCAGGGGCTTATCGGGATCAGATCCTCGTAGATCACCGCGCCGACCCGACTATCTTCCAATATATGGCCGAGGTCCGATCGCAGGCCGTCGGAAGCGTCGATCATAGAATTGATCTTAAAATTATTGACCAGGTACCTCGCTTCTTTTAAACGGGGAATAAAACTAAGGTGCTTACCTCTGATCGAACCGCCAAAAGTTCCGGTGACAAATATGATATCTTTGACCTTGGCTCCGCCCCTTAAAACCAGTTTTTTCTTTTCCACTTCTCCCAGAAGGCTTACGTCAATGCTCAACTTCGGAGCTTTGCTGATATCTCCTCCGACAATATTCACTTTGAACTCCCGGGCGAGCAGATTCAGCCCTTTATAGATCCGGTCGACTTCCGCCACTTTAGTTTTCAAAGTTATTCCCAGCGAGATCAGGCAATGCCGGGGCAGCCCTCCGCAAGCGGCAATATCGCTGAGGCAGACCGCCAGCGCCTTTCTTCCCACGAGCATCCGGTCATCGCGCGGGGTGAAATCCACTCCTTCGACGATCATATCGCAGGTATAAAGCTGGTATTTACCGGCCCCGGACTTTAAAACCGCGCAGTCATCGCCTATGCCTTTAACCACAGAAGAATCCGTGCTAATCCCGTCTTTGATCCTTCGGATCAAACCGAACTCGCCAAGACTTTTCAAGTCCATTTGCCTCTCCCTTCAAAAAACAGGGGACGGTTCCTATTTTTTCCGGCCTGATATTCTTTCTTTGAAAAACAGGAACCGTCCCCTATTTTTCTTAAAGATGCCGCGCTCGGTAATTATAGCGCTGATCAGTTTACACGGGGTAACGTCGAAAGCCGGGTTAAAGACCTTAACGCCTTTAGCGGCGATGGGTCTCTTAAAGAAAAGGTCGATTACTTCGCCGGAGGGCCTTTGTTCGATAATAATATCTTTTCCGGTTTTCAGGCTGAGATCAAAAGTCGAAAACGGCGCGGCCACGTAAAAAGGGATCTTGTGATGTTGGCACAAGACAGCCAGGTTGTAAGAGCCGATCTTATTCGCGGTATCCCCGTTCGCGCAGATCCTGTCCGCGCCGGCAATGACCAGGTCGATCTTACCTTCTTTCATCAAAACCGCGGCCATATTATCGCAGATCAGGGTCACGTCTATTCCTTTATTCATGAGTTCCCAGGTGGTCAATCTGGCTCCCTGAAGAAGCGGCCGGGTTTCGCAGGCATAGACCTTGAAATTTTTTTTCTCGGCTTTAGCCCGGTAAATCATCCCCAATGCTGTCCCGTAATCTATGGTCGCCAGGATCCCGGCGTTACAGACCGTCAGGATATTGCTTTTGTCTTTGATCAGACTCGAGCCGTTTCTGGCGATCATCCGGCAGGCTGCCATATCCTGCCGGATCATCTTTCGGGCTTGGGCAAAAAGCATCTTCTTTAATGCCGGTATCGGCCGGCTCTTGTTTTTTACCGCGACCCGGGCCATCTTCTCCAGAGCCCAGAAAAGATTCCTGGCCGTCGGCCGGGAAGAACC
>JBFZAG010000101.1:0-2631 GCA_041309145.1 Candidatus Omnitrophota bacterium
CATTAGGGATCTTATACGGATTACTGACCAAGGGCTATATCGATGTCAACGGAGAGAGGATCAACTTAAAGCAGAACAACGGGATGCTCTTTGCCGCAGGCAACCCCTGGTCAGACGCCAGGAGACAGCTGTTCAGCGAGGCCTTTGAGAACAGGTTCCAACTCTTCTACATGCCCCAGATCAAGCCATCGCAAATGGCCCAGATCCTCTTCGAGAAGTACCGCATAGACGACTTATCCTTGGCGGATATCCAGGGATTGGTAGAGCTGAACAACCACCTGGACATCCAGATGAAAGCCTATTATTTTGAAGGGTTCGAGAACGAACAGCCCTATCCCTTCACGATCAGGAACCTGGAGCACATCTTACAAAACACCCAACTCCGGCTTAAAAGCTCAGGCAATACCCTGACTCCCAGCCAGGCCATGCTTAAGGAAGCCTATATCGAGTATAAAGATATCCTGGGCAGGACGGAAGCTAATTTGCCGAAGTTACTTACCGAGATGGAAAAATCGTTCAAGGATAAGGTGGGAGACCAGGCAATCGACATGACCTATGAGGAAGGAGACTTGAGCTTTGACGGAATAGCTTTAGCTGCTCCGGAGCAGGAAGTATCCTTGACTGACAAGAAAAGATTAAGCACTGATGACGTAAATTTAGTTTTGACCAAATCAACTAAAGAGGCGATGAAAGCGATCCTCTACGGGTTCAGGAACCGCAGGCGGCCGGTGATGCTGTTGGGCCAGACCGCGGGAGGCAAGACTGATACCATCTCTAATACTGCCCGGATCCTGGGCTGGAAGTACCACTCCGAGAACTTGAGGGATACCACCTTATCCAGCTTGATCGGCAATTACAGCCGGGCGCCGAAGACGGGAATCTTAGAGTTCCATGACGGGATCCTGATCGAAGCGATGAAGAACGGCTATTGCCTGGTCCTGGAAGAGATCAACTTCATGGACACCGGGTTACTGGAAGTGATCTCAGAATGGGTGGATGAGGGATATTTCACCAACCCCAAGAACCACGAAAAAGTAAAAGTCCACCCTGACTTCAGGCTGTTCGCGACCTTGAACCCCATCCAGGGCACCACCAGATTATCCTCAGGAAGAAACGAACTACCGGCTCCGTTCATTAACCGGTTCAAGCTGGTCTGGGTCAAAGAAAAGACCAGGGAAGAACAGATCCAGATATTCAAAGAGATCCTGAAAAAATCCAATATCGACAGTTCATTCAGCGAAGAAGTGGTGGACTTCCACAACCAGTTCGAGCAGCTGGTCAAAGATAACAAGATCGGCCAGGAAACCCCGGAAGGGTACAGAGTATCCTTGAGAGAACTGATCAGGGTCGCGGAATTCATCAAAGCGCACCACCGTAGATTAGGGGCCAAAGGATCATTAGCCTGGGCGATCAGGGAGATCTACTTTAAGAGGTTGCAGTCAGAAGAAGACAAAAAACAGTTGCGCGAACTGATCGATGCGATGAAAAGTTTAAAAGACCTCGAGCTGGAAACAGTATTAGGAGAATCTTTTGATTCGATGGAAGAATCGATCAAGCAGTACGGAGAAATGGGAGCGTATCTGAAATATCATTTGGCAGGAGATCTGCCTGAAGAGATCAAGCTGATCCTGGAAAGGCTTCCCGCGATGGCGAAGCAAGTCAGTAATAACTATGTCTTGCTTAAAGGCCTGCCTGCTCAGCTCTTTTATGAAATGTGGAGCGTTGGTATGTTCGCCGACTCCTGGCCGGATCCGGAATTTCAGTCGGTGTTTAGTGAAGAGATCAGCGCGCTTGACAATGATGAGCAGAAATTGGGAATTTTGGAAGAGTTGATCGATGCATTTCGTCTTAAAGGTAAATACAAGCGCGACGCGAGTCTTTCGGATATGACAGGGCAAGAGCCGATGGTGCGATCATTCCTTAAAATTGCAAAGAGTATAGGTGACGAGAGCAAACTCAAGTCCGCGGGCGAGTTACTTATGAATTTTTTTGCTGACGGCAGGGGTCCACAGCTAAATACGCAGAAAACGATGGCTTATGAATGGGGCAGTCTGGCAGCCGGGTTTCCCGAAGCCGATAAATCCGCTTTTGCCCAACGGGTTTGGCAAATGACCGAAGGCGATACTGCAATGCAGGAAACAGCGCTGCTGGCATACGGACCTCTTGTGGCTCAGATGTCAGACGAAAAAGAAAAGATCGCGGCCATGAAAAAACTCGCCAAGTTCTTTAGCTATCAGGGGGACCAAGTTCATCTGGCAATAAAATCATTCGGATTGATCGGTGTTTCATTATCAGAAGACCGGAATAAAAATAAGCCATTAACGGATTTAAAGAAGCTTTTGATTTCCGGAGCCGGTTCTATGGAAAAGCTTCAGGCCGCGGAGTCCGCTCTTTCCGCAATAGCCGTTACTTGCAGTGACGACGCAGCTAAGCTTGAGGCGGTATTGACCTTACAAAAGGTCTGGAAGGCTAATGATTTCTGGGTAAAGAGGGAGGCGATCGAGCAGAGCGGCCCGATCATCGTCTCGATGACAAGCGATGAGTATAAACAAAAAGCGATCGAGCTGCTCGACGATGGCTTGATCTACGATTCCAAAGATGTCGTTAACATCGGAAGATACTATGTTAAAC
>JBFZAG010000102.1:0-4751 GCA_041309145.1 Candidatus Omnitrophota bacterium
AGACTTCCCTTCTCTTAAAGTAATCGTTTCCAGCGTGTATCCCATTGATGAGCAGGAATTTCTTATTTGGGATGCCGATGATTATTACTACAAGACGGATGATGTTTCGGTTCTGATGAATAAGATGGCCGTTTTGCTTAAAGCTTAACTATCAGAAGTACACAGAAAGAAATGTGAGCAAATTATGAAGATGAAACCAGTTGTTTCCCTATCCATGAATCCGTCGATCGATAAGAGCGCCAATGTCGAGCGGGTGATTGTTGAGCGCAAGCTGTATTGCACATCGCCCGCATCCGAGCCGGGAGGAGGAGGTGTCAATGTTTCAAGGGCAATAAAGAAACTGGGAGGAGAATCCTTACTGTTGTATCCGTCAGGCGGATTATTAGGGCAATTACTCAATGATGTATTGGAGAGAGAAAAGATAGAGCATCAGCCGATTTCCATAAAGGGCATGACACGCGAAAGCCTTATTTTTTATGAGGAGTCAACCGGCCTACAGTATCGTTTCGGGATGCCTGGGCCGGTTATGCGCGACGAGGAATGGCAGAGGTGCATTGATGAATTGAAAACAGTTGAACCAAAACCGGATTATATCGTGGCTAGCGGCAGCCTTCCTTCGGGCGTGCCAGAAGATTTCTATGCGTACGTGGCGAGAATAGGAAAGAAAAGAGGCGCAAAAGTGATCGTAGACGCACCGAGCATAAATCTTAAGCCAGTTTTACAAGAAGGTGTTTATCTCATCAAGCCCAACATCCGCGAGTTTAGAGAACTCTTTAATGAGCAGATAAAGGAAGAATCCCAGATCAAGGATAAGGCGAGGGATCTTATAAAAACCGGTCAAAGTGAAATAGTTGTCGTTTCGCTTGGTGCGGCAGGGGTCATTGCGGCCTTTGATGAAACAGTAGAGCATATTGTGCCGCCGACAGTGTCCGTTATAAGTAAAGTGGGCGCCGGTGATAGCATGGTTGCGGGTATTGTCTTAAGTTTGGCAAAAGGCATGCCTGTGCTTAATGCGATACGTTTTGGCGTGGCCGCGGGGACAGCGGCGGTGATGACGCCCGGGACAGAGCTGTGCCGCAGAGAAGACGCACAGCGGCTGTATAAAGAAACGGATTCTGTCCGAACTTAAGTTTTCAAGATAGCCGGGAGGTTCTATGAATAAACAAGATCTCAAGAAAAGAAATATCGCCTATTTTACCATGGAAGCGGGCCTTGACACCAGGATGTCCACCTATAGCGGCGGCTTAGGGGTCCTGGCAGGAGATACTTTAAAATCCTGCGCGGATCTAGGGGTATCGCTTATCGCGGTAACGCTGCTTAACGAAAAGGGTTATTTCGCGCAGAAACTGGACTCAAACGGCGTTCAAGCAGAGGCTCCCGCAGGCTGGCCAAAGGAGGAATTTTTAACGCTTTTACCGGCGCGAGCAAGCGTGAACATTGAAGGAAGAGAAGTCAAAATACAAGTTTGGGAATATAGCGTAAAAGGAGTTACCGGCGCAACGATCCCTGTTTATTTTCTGGATACTAACTTGCAGGAAAACGCCGAATACGACCGCAGCCTGACCAGTTTTCTTTACGGAGGCGACAAGTGGTATAGGCTTTGCCAGGAAATAATCCTCGGCATAGGGGGAGTGAGGATGATCGAAGCTATCGGCTGTAAAAATATCGAGAAATACCATATGAACGAAGGCCATGCCGCCTTTCTGGCGCTGGAACTATTGGAAAGGACAAAAAAAGACGGCGAGCAAGACGTGCATAAAAAATATGACCTTGAGTCCGTAAGAAATAAATGCATATTTACCACCCATACTCCCGTAGCTGCCGGGCATGACCGGTTCCCTCTTGATCTTGTAAAAAAAGCCTTGCACAGTAGATTGCCTTTTGAAATGCCGGATATATTTATCCGGGACAACGAAATGAATATGACCTTGATCGCTTTGAACCTGAGCAAATATATAAACGGAGTAGCCAAGAAGCACGGCGAAGTGGCGCGGGAGATGTTCCCCGGTTATCCCATAGATTCCATTACCAACGGGGTTCATTTATTGACATGGGCAGCCCCCGCGTTCAAAAAGCTCTATGATAAACATATACCCGGCTGGCAATCAGATTATTTTTCCCTGCGTTACGCCATGGGTATTCCAAAAGACGAGATATCCCGGGCGCACCAGGAAGCAAAAAAAGAGCTCATTGATCATGTTAATGCCCGTACCGGAGCCGGTATGGACCAAGGTACTTTTACTATAGGTTTTGCCCGGCGTGTCACGGCTTATAAAAGAGCAGACCTTTTATTAAGCGATATAAACCGGTTGATCGAGATCAATGATAAAGCAGGCGGGATGCAGATCGTTTATGCCGGGAAGGCGCACCCCAGTGATGGCGGCGGAAAAGAGCTGATAAGAAATATTTTTTCAAGGATTAAAGAGCTTGAACCCGGAATTAAAGTAGCTTATCTTGAAAATTACGACATGACACAGGGAAGATTAATTACCAGCGGTGTTGACCTCTGGCTGAATAATCCCCTCCCCCCGCAGGAGGCCTCGGGCACAAGCGGAATGAAGGCCTGCCTTAACGGCGTGCCGAATTTGAGCGTTCTTGACGGGTGGTGGATAGAGGGATGCATTGAGAACATCACCGGCTGGGCGATCGGCACTCTGCAAAGCCAGGGCAGGGACAGCGCGCAAGATGCCCGTGAGTTATACCAGAAATTAGAGAAGATAATCCTCCCGATGTTCTATAATGAGAAAGATAAATGGCTGGAAGTAATGCGCCATACCATAGCGTTGAACGCCTCATTTTTTAATACCCAGCGAATGGTCCAGGAATATGTGTTAAATGCTTATTTGTAATTAAGCCGGGCGATATGAAGCCGCTCTATGTTAAAGACTAAAATCATCTTATGTCATGCTGTCCGCCGAGTCTGCCGCAGGCAAATATCCCGTTGAGGCGGTCGCGATGATGAACAATGTGATCAAGTTTACGGAAAACAGCCTAAAATAGGAGTTGATCAGGCAATGGGAAAGGTTTTTGTATACATATTGACCGGCTCAGTGGTGTTTATCATGTTTTTTGCGCCTGCGCGCAATTACATGAATAATTTGTTCCGCCGGGACAAGAATGAGAAGTTAAAGGCTCATGGTGAGCGCGAGGAGCAGATAATAGGCGATGTGTCCGGATATAACCCGCGCGTCGAAGAGATCCAGGGCATCCTCAAAGAAGCCGGCTTCGAACCCGGGCAGGCTGACGGGATGCTGGGAGCTAAAACAAGGGAGGCGATCAGGGGGTTCCAGAAGAAAAAAGGCCTGAAGCCTACCGGAAAGATCGATTCGTTGACCCAGCTTGCGTTGGGTCAATTGAAAGAAACAGAGGAATCCATTCATGCGCAGGCCCCCGGATCCGCGGACAGGCCGCGGCAGATCCAGGAGGCTCTTAAAAACAGCGGATTTTACAAAGGCGGAATCGACGGCAAAATCGGCCCCGCGACAAAATCGGCTATAAGATCTTTCCAAAAAGCGAATAAGCTCAGCGTCGACGGGGTAGTCGGCGAAAAAACGTGGGAAGAATTGAAAAAATACCTGGATGTCGGGCGGTAAACATCAGGAGGGGCGCATGTTGACAAGAATGTTTTTTTTCGTTTTAGCTATCAGCTGCCTGGCCGGGTGCGCTGCCGGCTCTAAGAATCATGCCGCGCAATCACAGCGGGAGGAGGATGCAAATTACCGGAAGGATCACCGGCAGGAATCGTATTACTCCGATCATGATGACAAATGGCAGGCGGATGCTTATGAAAAAACGTCGAACACAGCTTATTCAGCTCCGGCTGCGATATTAAGCCCGAGGCAGATCCAGCGGGCATTAAAGAGCGCAGGCTTCTATAAAGGGGACGTGGACGGAAAGATCGGCCCCAAAACGAAAGCGGCTGTTATAAGGTTCCAGAGATCGAATGGCCTTAAGGCTGACGGGATAGTCGGAAGAAGGACATCCGCTGAATTGAAGAATTATCTTGCCCGGTAAGGACAAATGAAAATAAACAGGGTCTTTTTTTTTATAGGGATTGGCGTATTCTGGGCTGCCGGCATATATTACGGGCAGAGATATTACGCTCAATTCCAAAAGGATAGACAGGAACGGATTTTATATGAAGCAAGAAAGGGCTCATGGCGGGATCTGCGGCAAAGCGTAATAAGCGAGATAAGCGGGTTTAATGGCTATCCCGGGATAGTGATCAAGGACATGGATACCGGCTGGGAATTTTCGTACGAAAAGGCGCGGATATTCCCTTCGGCAAGCCTCGCTAAAATCCCTCTTATGGCGGCTTGTTTTATTGCGGCTGACCAGGGAAGGATCAAACTCGGCCGCAACATAGCCTTAAAGCCGGGCGATAAGCTTACAGGTTCAGGTATGCTGAAAGATATGCCCGCCGGATCCACTTTCAGCGTTGAAAGGCTTATCGGCCTCATGATCTACGACAGCGATAACACCGCAACGAATATCCTGACCGACCTGGCCGGGATAGACTACGTAAATAAAGCCTTTAAGAATTTCGGCCTCAAGAATACAGATCTGTCCCGCAAGATCGCAGATTACAAATCGCGCGACAATGGTATTGAGAATTACACAACGGCCGAGGATATGGCGCTATTATTGGAAAAAATATACCGTAAGGAGCTGGGAAACAAAAATGTTTCAGATAAATGCATAAGTATGCTAAAATTAAACCGTATAAACGACCGGATCCCAACATATTTACC
>JBFZAG010000103.1:0-10487 GCA_041309145.1 Candidatus Omnitrophota bacterium
AAAAACGTCCTGGGTGACTTCCTGGGCGTCAGCGCTGTTACGGCTGACCCGCAAAGCCACATTATAAACAAAACCGCTGGCCGACTTATACACCCGCTCAAAAGCTTCCAGATCTCCCTGAGAAGCTTTTTCCAGTATATCCTGAGAAATATCGTTCATCAGTCCTTCCAGTATATTAGACAAGATTTATCCTCCGCAAGTTCCCTTGCGGAGGATAAACCGTTATCGGGGCCTTCAAATACTTATTATATTCGCAATAAACAACTTATCAAGTTAATCCTATCGGCCATACAAAACCCTTAACTGCTCGACAGTGGGATTATTGGGATAATATTCCCCCTGCGGCCCGAAATAACCGTTTTCGCGCTTGACCAGAGTGATAGGAGTAAAGCTGCCGTTAGAGTTAGGGACATTGATGGTCACGGTTTCGTAAGTGTCTGACCGGGATCTTTCAACTATAGGAACAGGGCTGGCAACCACCACGGGCGGGGGCACGACAATATAGCCGGAAGGACAGGGTTTGTAATAAATGTTGTTGTAATTATAATATTGGACTCCTCCTATCATAACCGCGCGATGACCGACAGGTATAGACATAACTACCGCGCCAAAAGGAGGCGTGCTGAGAAAGAACTCAAAGCCGAACCAGCTGGGCCTGAAAAACCTGCCGTCGCGATAAGTATATCTTTGCCTGTTGACTACTACGACTTCATGCTTTTTACCGCGGCCGAAATCCCGGTCATGGCCGTTATCCCTACCTCTATTGTTACCCCTGCCCCTGTCCGATGCAAACGCGTTGGCGCAAGACATAATAACAACTATGCTAATAACCGTTGCCCGCAGAATTTTGTTAATTCCTTTTTTCCTTCCCATTTTTCCTCCTCTTTTTTCAGGTCCGATTCTAATCTGAAAGCCTTTTCCGGCTTTCTACACATTAGACAACGCCAAAAAAGAAAAAGTTCCCTTAAATTCAGATTTTACCGGATTATATTACAAGGAAAGCTGGAAGGAAGATCGTCTATTTCATACGAAAATCTGCGGCTTAGAATATACGGCATAAGAGTTCGCCGACAGTCTGCATCCCCTGGCCGGCTTCGCCGGCTATGCGGGTAGTCAGCTCATCCATAATGGAATCTTTCATTATCGGGCTAATCTGGAAGCGACCTGAGCTACATGTTTTCCCTGAAAACGCGCTCCGGCTAATTCATTTTCGCTCGGGGAGCGCTCGCCTTTGCCCCCTGCGACGGTCGATGCGCCGTAAGGGGAACCGCCGGTGACCTCGTCTATGCGCATCTGTCCCCCAAAAGCATAAGGCAATCCGACAATGATCATTCCGTGATGAAGAAGCGTGGTGTGAAAACTCAAGATCGTTGATTCCTGGCCGCCGTGCTGGGTGGCGGTCGAGGTAAAAACACTGCCGATCTTCCCTAACAAAGCGCCTTTGGCCCAAAGCCCGCCTGTAGCATCCAGGAACTGACGCATCTGGCCGCACATGTTCCCGAACCGGGTAGGGGTGCCGAATATAATGGCGTCAGCCCGGGCTAACTCCTCGACCGAGCAAACGGGAATATGGCTAAATGTCTTTTGAGCCTCTATCGCGCCCATTTTTTCCAGGGTTTCTTTAGGCAAAGTTTCCGGGACCCGGCGCAGATCCACGGTGGCATCGCTTACTTCCCGCGCTCCCGCGCAAATTGCTTCCGCCATTTTATAGACATGCCCGTATAGAGAATAAAAAACCACCAGTATTTTCATATCTCCCCCCCTTTTTACCTTAGTACAACCTACGCGGTTTTACTGGTTATTATACCGCTAAAAACAAAAAGACGGCATTGAATTTTCCAGATTCAATGCCGTCCTGTTTTTGTTGGGTTAAACTTCCGCCTTATTTAATAATGCGGGCTTCTGCGCTTGCCAAACTTCAAATCCGGCCTTTTTCCGCTCCCGCTGTTTCTACTCCCTCCCCGACTTCCTCCTCCGAACTTATTTCGGGAAAATCCTTTATAACCTCCGCGCTCTTTGGGAGGGGGATTAAGCATGAACTGCTCCTGGGGTATCTCGCTATGCTTGCCCCTGGGAAGAGTGGTCTTGGTGATCTTCTCGATATCCCGGACCTCGTTGATCTGGTCAGGAGTGGCAAAAGAAATAGCGTGGCCTTTATGTCCGGCTCTTCCGGTGCGGCCGATCCTGTGCACGTAATTATCGGCATCTTCCGGCAGGTCGTAGTTGAGCACCAGCTCGATCCCGGTAACATCTATTCCCCGGGCCGCGATATCAGTAGCGACCAAGACCTTGTATTTGCCCTTTTTAAACCCTTCCAGCGCTTCTCGGCGCTGAGGCAACGAGCGGTTAGAGTGGATCTCTGCCGAGCTGTAGCCCATTTCCTTGATCGACCGGGTGATTTTCCGGGCGTTGAATTTGGTGCGGGAAAACAAAAGCACCGGGCCGTGATACTGAGCCAGCAATTTCTTAAGAATGCTGTTCTTGGCCTCTCTTTTAACGATGAACAACTCCTGGGTCACCAGTTCCGCGGCTGTTCCCTGAGGAGCGACCTCGATGCGGATGGGAAGTTTCATATACTTGGCAGCCATCTTCATGATCTCATCGGGCATAGTCGCCGAAAAAAGCATGGTCTGGCGGTTCTTGGGCATCACCCTCATGATCTTTTCCAGTTGAGGGGCGAATCCCATATCCAGCATCCGGTCCGCTTCATCAAGGACCAGCATGCAAACCTCGTCAGGCATAAAATGCCACTGGGACATATGGTCGATAAGGCGTCCGGGAGTGGCAATAACCACCCTGGGATTTTTGTTCAGATCATTGATCTGCGGCTGCATAGGCGCGCCTCCGATCAGGCAGGCGGTTTTCATCCCGAAAGGGGTGGCAATGCCGCGAAAAGCTTCGTCGATCTGGATGGCCAGTTCGCGAGTCGGCGCCAGCACCAGCCCTGTGCCTTTTTTCTGAGCCAAAAGCTGGATCATCGGAACGGCGAATGAATGGGTTTTGCCGGTCCCGGTCTGGGCAATGCCGACTAAATCCTTGCCCTCTATCGCTATAGGGATCGCCTTGAGCTGAATAGGGGTGGGGATCTTAAATTTGATGCGGTCAAGAAGTTCCAGGATCTTAGGGGCAATTCCTAAGCCGTCAAAGCTCTTGCCTTGCTGCGGTACAGCTTTTTGCGTGTGTTCGGTACTAAACATATTCCTCCAAAAAATGAAAAATCCGTAAAGGTTAGTAATCTCATGCTCTCCTTTACGGCCGTAGACTTCTAATCTTTACTTCTATGTAAGTATAATTGTATCATGGATTTTAGTTTTGTCAACAAAAAATCCATAATTTATTTATCGGCCCTGGGCCGGCAAGATCTGGTTAAAATACCCCAGATAAAAAGAAATGATCCTCAAACCGATGAATCCGGCAATTAACAGATAAACCAGGATCGGGATCGTCCGGGTCAATACCGCGATCGCGGTCTCATTTTCTTTCTCAGCATAGGTGGCAATGGTATTTAAGGTCTGGACAATGCTTCCGCTTTTTTCCGCGGAGCTGATCAGGCCGATCATGCTGGCCGGGAATACCCGGGCCCGGATAAAGGCATTGCTTAAGGCCTGGCCTTCTTGTAAAAGCGGCAATCCCGATAAAAGCGAGTTCTTGACCAGGTTATTGCCGCAGGACTCGGAAGCCATTTGCCAGCCGCTGATAATGCTTACCCCGGAAGCGCTTAAAACCTGCAAAGCCCGAACGAACCTGGTCAGGGCGAATTGCCGGACAAGATTGCCGATCACCGGTATTCCCAGGATAAACCCGTCCAACCCGGCCTTGAATCCTTCGTTTTTACGCATTATCAAAGCCCAATAAACCAAAAACACCAGGCCATAGACCGGGATAAAAATACCTAAGAACCCTTGTAAATACCCGCCGGAATTACAGCCGAAAGCATTGACCAGCGGCAATAAAAACATCCCCGCGTGTAAAATGAATACCGGATAAGCCAGGCCCGCGATCAAGCTTTGCTGCATGGCGTATTCTTTTTCCAGATAATCCGCCAGGCTTGAGATCCCCTGAGCCAGCCGTCCGGAGGTCTCACTGTATCTGATCATATTGGCGTGCAAAAGCGGAAACACATCCGGGTAACCTGAAAAAGCCTCTCCCAAAGAGCGGCCTGACTTTAGATCATCTCTAATGCCGGCTAAAGCCCGGATCAGCTGCGAGCGGCCTCCTTGTTTAGAGAGTATATCCATAGCCTCAATAATAGCCACCCCGGAAAGGACCAGCTGAGCGAGCTGGCGATAAAAAAGCATAAGTGTCCTGGTCTTAAAAAACGACATGCGCTTTGCCTCTTGGGTTAATATACCTGTTTCTTCTCCAATTTATTCCAATCCGCTAAGATCTCGCGGCACTCTTTGGTCAAAAACCCGGAAATTACTTTGACCCGGCTTTTGCCGGCGGCTTTCATTTTCTTGCAGGAAATCCTTAATTCGTCAAAGCCCAACTTCTTGACGTCCTTAATAGCGGTCCCGAAATAAACCGCTTCGATCTTAGACCAATGTATTGCGCTAAAGCACATCGGGCAAGGCTCGGTAGTGGAATAGATCACGCAGCCGGACAAATAATGATCTTTAAGCCTCCGGGAAGCCTTACGGATGACATTGACCTCAGCGTGACAAGTGGCATCTTTATGGGCCAATACCGTATTCCGGGCAACCGCTATAACTTTTTCACCTTTAACCAGGCAAGCGCCGAACGGACCGCCCTCTAAATTAATCAGGTTCTTCCGGGCTTCGGCGATGGCTAATCTCATGTATTCAGGGTCAGGCTTAGGCAGATTCATCTAGAAAAATATCCTTTTCTGGAAAACCAGCATCATGGTCCCGACAGCGATCTGAACCAAAGCATAGCCGCGCAAATGCTTTATAGAAACTTTTTCCATTTCTTGAACGATCTTTCTGAAAACTGTTTTCTTAAGGAATAAATATCCTTTGATCAGAAGAACTATGCCGACTATCAAAAGCAACAGCGCCAGTAAGCCGTTAAGTTTGTTTACAGCGGAAATCAGCAATACTCCCAAGAACAAAATCAGTATCAGGATATAGCCTTTGATCAAACGAAATCCTCTGCGGCGCAGGCTCCGGCGGGCTTTTTCCGGTTTCCAAAGCATGAAGATCCCGGTAATGATCAGAAACCATCCTAAAAGAACGATAAATATATGGGTCTTGCCGAATAATTTGTTGATCGTCTTGTTCACAAAACCGATGCCCCCGTTCATAAACGCCATTTTGTCCCCCGTTTTAATTAAAAAGGCAACTTCCGGTTTGCGCCAGAGTCGCCTTAATTGTACTACTTAATCTCTTCGGTTTCAATCGCAAATTTGAGCCGGCGCCAGCCATTTCAGCAACCGGTTGCGCGCTTTCCAGTCGCGGATGATCTTATACCCCATCAGCCGGAACATGGCGTTGCGGAAAGACATCTGCACCATAAGCTTAAAGGAATGATACAGGGAATAATAGCGGCAATAAGCTTTGATGATATTGACTTGAAGCTGTTTAGGTGACAACAATTTGGGATGGAAAACCACATGCTGTCCGTCATAAAGGCTCCAGTCCCGGCTGAAGATCCGCTTTTCTTTATTCAGGCTCTCATGCACTTTAGTCCCGGGAAAAGGGGTAAGGATGGACATCTGGATAGTGTCTATCTTCTGCTTGAGCGCGAATTTCAGAGTATCCCAGACAGTCTTGACGTTATCGTCGTCCCCGCCCAGAACGAACATTCCGTGGACCTTGATATGTTTCTTATGGAAATTTTTTATGGCGCTGATGATGTCCTGAAGGCTCTGTTTCTTTTGATAAGCGGCCAGTGTCTTTTCATTGACCGACTCAAAACAGACGCAAGCCACAGCGCAGCCGGCTTCAGCCATCAAGCTGAGCAAAGCTTCGTCTTTAGCCACTTCGCAACGCACCTGGCAGCTCCAGGAGCGGATCCTCTCATTGATCATCAATTTAAGCAGCTTATGGGTACGCAGGGGATAGGCGGTAAAATTATCATCGCAGAAGAAAAAATGAGCGGCTTTTCGGCCTTTCAGTTCTTCGACCACGTTCAAAGCGCTTCTAAAACGGTATTTGCGGCCGAACACTTTGGTCACCGAGCAAAAAGTGCAATCGAACGGGCAGCCGCGGGAAGTGGAAACCGGCATCATGTTCCTGGCCACTTTATACCCCTGGATCAGGGAAAAATCCGGGTAAGGCAGTTTGTCCAGGTCCTGGACCGGAATACCCCGGACGATCTTGTCCTGGATCTTACCTTCTACTATATCGCAGATGACCTCTTCAGCTTCGCCCGCCACCACCTGGCGGCAGAAAGCAAGAGCCTCCTCGGGCAACAAACTGGCGTGCACGCCGCCGATGATCACTTTTTCTTTGGGAAACTTAGTAGCTATGAGGTATCCGCGCTTGGCGGTAGAGGTGAGGATTGAGATACCGACGACATCCGCGTCCAGATTATCGTAATCCGGACGCTGGATGTCTTCGATGAATATGCGAACGTCATGCCCTCTGTTTTTCAGGATCGTCCCCAGATAGACCGGCCCTAAAAGGGGCATGCGGAGTTTGCTGTAAACATTTGCTTCTGTTGAAGCTGGCTCGATTAAAACTATTTTCAATTAAGCTGCGCTTTTAACGCTGATCTGGGTCGCGCGGGGCCCTTTTTCGCTGCTCTCAACTTCGAAAGTAACTTCTTCGTCACCGCGCAGCGATTCAAACGTTGTTCCCACTAAACCTGACGAGTGAAAGAACAATTCTCTTCCGTCAGTGTCGCTGATAAACCCGAACCCTCTTTCCTTTACCAACTTCTTGATCTTTCCTGTATGCACTTGTCTCCTCCTTAGAACTTGGAAAAAAAGTGGCCCAACATTCCGATGCTGGGCCACGCTTTTTTCGAAATTACAACTTTACGACTTTAGTAGCTTGCTCGCCTTTGGGACCCTGGGTGATTTCGAATTCCACTTCCTGCCCCTCGTTGAGAGTTTTATAGCCCTCACCCTGAATCACACTGTGATGAACGAACACGTCATTTCCAGACTCGGGAGTGATGAAGCCGTAACCTTTCTCGTTAGAGAACCACTTTACTTTACCTTTTGCCATTATTTGCTACCTCCTTTTCTTAATTATTATAGTAAATAAGGTCAGAAACAAAAAAACCGAAAGGCTAGACATCCGCACCTCTCGGCCACTGACTTCTAATCTTTATTTACTACAAAAAAGAGTATAGCACTATTATTTGTTTTGTCAACAATTATTTTTCTTCCGGGACAACGCTGCCGGGCTGCTCTTGGCGCAGCAGTTCCAGCACATCCCGGACCTGTTCGCTGTCAACCGAGATAAACTCCACCCCCATCCTGAACAAATCGGTTTCTTTGCGCCGGTATTGCTGGCTGTACATGACCTTGCCCTGACCCCGCAGGTGTTTTTTGAACAGTTTTCCGGAAATATAGAATTTAACCTCGGTCATTGCCGAGATCGCTTTCTCGGAATATACTCCGAAGCCCCGGAAACTGATATCCACCAATTCCGCCTTGATGGTCTCGGGTTGCGGAGAATTGAATTGAAAAAGAACTTCCCCTGACGCCCTGAACCTGGAAAACAACCGGTGTTCAAACATTATTATTTTCTCCTTTTGATCAATTCGATCGGCTTGCCGGCTTTACACATTTATCCCGCCTATTTTGAGATCTTGGAAATACCGTAAGCCATACCCACCGCCAGCGCGGTCTGGACCAGAGCGCAGCCGGAAGAGAACATCAGCATTATCAGCCCCGCAAGCAGAAAGACCTTTTTTTTCAAAATAATCTCCTTTAGATCATAAAACCCGAAGGGATGACCGTGTTCTTGGGCACGATGACGATCCCGTTACGGATCACGCAAAAATCATTTTCGAAGTCCTGAAGGTTCTTTTTATTGAGGATCTTCACGCAATCGCCAATGCGGACGTTCTTATCGATGATCGCTTTCCTGATCTGGCAGCGCCTGCCGATCCCCAGATGGGCTGTTTTTTTCTTTTTATAGGTGCTGATATCCTCGTAATAATCGTTGCCCATAACGATCGAATCCTCAATAAGCGTATCCGCGGCGATGATGCTGCGCAGACCCACTACCGAGTGAAAGACCTTAGCTTTGGTGATCACAGCCCCCTCGGCGATGCTGGAATTCTCGATATGGCTGTCTAAGAATTTGGAAAGCGGCAAAAACCTCGGCCGGGTGAAAAACGGCCAGTTCTCGTCGTAAAGGTTGAGCGGCGGCTGAGGGTCGGCGAAAGCCATGTTTTCCTCGTAAAACGATTTTATCGAACCGATATCTTTCCAGTATCCGTTATAGACAAAAGCGTAGGTCCGGCGGGAATCCACCGCGGCGGGGATGATCTCCCTGCCGAAATCGTTCTGGGAATTGTTGGCCACCATTTCCGCCAGGACTTCCTTGTTAAAAAGATAGATGCCCATCGAAGCGAGATACCTGTCCTTGCCGCTTATCTCAGTAGCCAGGTCTTTGATATCATTTTTTTCTTTAGGCTTTTCCACAAATTTCCGGATCCTGAAATCGCTGTTAGTAGCCATGATCCCCAGCTCCGGCGCTTCTTCGGCGCTGACCGCGTTGCAGGCCACGGTGACTTCGGATTTCTTCTTTATATGGAAGCGCAGGAGTTCGTTGAAGTTCATCCGGTAGAGCTGGTCTCCGGAGAGCACCAGGATATATTTTACCTTGGGGACATTGAAATGCTGGAGGCATTTCCTGACCGCGTCGGCCGAACCCTGGAACCAGTCGCTCTGCTGGACCGACTGCTCCGCGGCAATGATCTCCACAAACCCTCCGGAGAAAGAATCAAGCTTGTAAGCGCGGAAAATGTGGCGGTTCAAGGAGCCGGATTGGAACTGGGTCAGGATAAAGATCTTCTGAAAGCCGGAATTGATGCAGTTGCTGATCGGGATATCGATCAGGCGGTATTTCCCGGCCAAAGGCACCGCGGGTTTAGCCCGGTACTTAGTCAGAGGATAAAGCCTTGTCCCTCTTCCGCCTCCCAAAATTATGCTTAAGACTTCTTTCACCTGTTTTCGCTCCCGGTAAACTTAATTCAGCCGGATCAGGATCAACGCCGAATTTCCCGGCTTTTGAACAGAATTTATTGTACCGCAAAAAGCATTTCTTTACAATACTTCTTCATGTCACCGGCTCTCTTTAACCCGGACCTTGTCAGATAGCCGGGTCTTTTCGGCAATATTTTTTTCCCCTGTGCGGATTATTTCGATTTCAAAAATAAAAAGCCGGACAGGATTGTCCGACCGGCCTGAAAGATCAGAATCTGAATGTTGCTCCGGTAAAAGTCCCTTTAAAAGCTATTTCCGCGTAATCCAGGTCATCTTCGGCTCTTAAAGAAACGAACCTGTCAAAGTCCAAAGCAGAATCCTGCGACCAGGCCCGGGAAGCCGCGAAAAAAATACCAGCGCGGCCTTTTCCGCATAACCACCCTCCTTGTTGATAACTTGCTTCGCTTTGACAATTCTTCTTTGACCGGGATAGTCTGAGCTTATTTCTTGCCGACTATCTGCTTGCCGACATCAGACATCTGTTTTAAAAGGCCGCTGTAATCCCGGACTTTTTCCACCAACCCTTGTTGCTTTTGCTGCAGCTGGTCAGCCTGAAGAAACTGTTTGACGAACGCGATCGCGCTGTCAACGTTGACAGTCTTGTTGGCGAGAAGCAAATTCTTCCACTGCCCGATAACTTTGTCCTGGGCAACGTTTTGAAGAAGCATATTCCCGATATTTTTAAGTTCGCTTTTCAGGCTCTCGCTTAAAGCCCCTGTCGCCTGGCCGCCTGCTTCTGTTCCGGCGGTTTTGAGCTTCCGGATATCAAATTGGGCAAAAACGCGAACAGAAAAACTCAAGAACATCACACCGATCAAAACCGCGATCCTCCGCCTGCTCATTTTCTCCTCCTTGCATCTGCTCTGATTAAACCGGGCCAAAACACCTAAGGGGCCGTTAAATATCAATACGGCCACTTCCAGTTTTTGATCTCCGGCATATCGTCTCCGACCTGGCAAATATAGCTGCGGTGCTCCAGGAGTTTTTCGCGGACCATCTGCTTGACATAGCCTCCGCAGGAACCGATCCCCGGGACCCGTTCGATCACGTCGCTGACCAGATGGAACCGGTCCAGCCGGTTCAAAACCGTCATATCGAACGGCGTGGTAGTCGTGCCTTCTTCGATATATCCCCGCACGTGGAAGTTGTCGTGGTTTTTTCTGCGGTAGGTCAAGCGGTGGATAAGCCAGGGATAGCCGTGAAAAGCGAAAATAACCGGCTTATTCGCAGTGAACATGGAATCGAAATCGCTGTCCGAAAGTCCGTGGGGATGTTCTGCCGGCTGCTGCAAAGCCATGAGATCGACGATATTTATCACCCTGATCTTTAACTTGGGAAGGTTCTGGCGAAGGATATCCAC
>JBFZAG010000104.1:0-4231 GCA_041309145.1 Candidatus Omnitrophota bacterium
GTATTTTGACAACTTAATGAATCTGCCGGTTTTGCTCGCTCAGGCCGATTTTACCCTTCGGGTCGCCAAAGGTCTTTCGCAGCTCGGCGCCTGCAGAACTCAGCCGTCCCGCTCTAGCGGATACGGCTTCACACAGCTTCGGCGCCCTCGGCCAACAGGCCTCGGTTCCCTCATCGCTCAAGCTGCTTTGGCTAAAATCGACATTCGCTCGCAAACCGGAATATTCATTCTGTGCGCACAAATTGTATTTGTTCGTGCGGGCGATTTTTATGTTTACAGGCCTATCTCCTTCAGTTATAATTAGTTCAATGTTATTCTGGAGTCAACTTTAAAAAGGGGGGCCGGATGTTTTCCATTATTGCGCTGACGGTATTCTTGATGGGAATGGTGATCATCGGTTTTTGGGGGATGAAGAAGACTGCAACCCTCGGAGATTTCTTTTTGGGCGGCAGGAGTATCGGCCCCTGGATTTCCGCCTTTGCCTACGGCACTACATATTTTTCCGCGGTATTATTTATCGGTTTTGCCGGAAGTATCGGCTGGGGGTTTGGCTTGAAAGGACTATGGGTCGCTTTGGGCAACGCGACCTGCGGAGCATTCCTTGCCTGGAGGGTCCTGGGCAGAAGGACCCGCAGGATGACCCAGAATTTAGACGTCATGACCATGCCGGAATTCCTTCATGAGCGCTTCCAGGGCAAATATTTGAAAATGATCGCCGCGATCATTATCTTTGTTTTTCTTACTCCTTATTCAGCCTCGGTATTCAAAGGGCTGGGCCATCTTTTTGAGGCGAGTTTTCATATCCCCTACGATATGGCTCTTTTAATAATGATCGGGATCACCGGGATTTATCTGATCATGGGGGGCTATTTTGCCGTCGCTATGACGGATTTCATCCAGGGCTTGATCATGCTTGTCGGTGCGACTACAATGGTTTTTTTACTGGTCGCTCAAGGCGGCGGCTGGGTCAACGTGATCAACACGATCACCCGGAATTATTCGGTCCATGTCCCGGCAGCCCAACAGCCCGGTTTCTGGCTCCTGGGGGCATTAGTGTTCATGACCTCATTCGGGACCTGGGGCATGCCCCAGATGGTCCAGAAATTCTACGCCATCAAAGACGAAAAAATGATCTATAAAGCCGCGGTGGTAACGACCGTTTTCTCCCTGGTGATCGTTTTTTCAGCTTATTTTACCGGAGCGATGAGCCATATTTTCTATTCCCCGGAGACTAAGCCGGCGGTCGACCAGCTTATTCCGGATTTATTGACCAAGCGTCTTCCGGAGCCGCTGATGATAGTGATGCTTTTACTGGTTTTGTCGGCTTCGATGTCCACTTTGGCATCTTTGGTTCTGGTTTCCGCATCGGCGATCGCCATTGATTTGTACAAAGGGCACGTTAATCCTAAAGTCTCAAAAGAAAATTCCCTGGTTATGATGCGGTTTTTAAGCGGTGTTTTTATCGCCATATCCTTTTTTATCGCCCGTTATAAATTTGAAGTCATCGTGACTCTGATGTCGATTTCCTGGGGCGCGGTGGCCGGAGCGTTCATGGCCCCGTTTGTCTATGGCTTATACTGGAAGAAGACGACTTTGATCGGGGTCAAGGCGGGAATGTTCGTCGGAGTAATTCTTTCTGTATGGCTTTATTTCAAATTGGGCTCTAAACTTTCGCCGATAGGGGCTTCCGTCGCTATTTTAGTTCCTTTTATTGTAGTCCCGTTGGTCAGTATTTTTACCAGGCCTCCCCAGCAGAAGTTGATCGATAAAGCTTTCGACAGGATTTGAAAAGAATTGTGTTGATTTATCCGGAGGCGGTAGTAAAATATTAACAATTAATCTAAAAACTCAAAATGAGGCAAAAACCGGCTCAGAGATTAAGGCAACGCTTAGAACATTCGGAGCATTGCTTTTTTTTTCGGACAGGATGAGGTATGTTAATAGTTTTTAAAGCTAAAAATATCGGGTTTTACGTCAAATTGAACGAAAGTGCCGCTGCCCGGGAGGTCGTTCAGCGTCTGCCTTTGGAAGGGGAAGTCCGGAAATGGGGGGATGAGATCTATTTTGAAACCGGAATTTCGGCGCCCGCGGGCGGCGAGACTTTGGATGTCCAGGTCGGAGATGTGGCTTATTGGCCGCCAGGAAAGTGTCTTTGCGTTTTTTTCGGCCGGACTGAAGCCAGCATTGCGGACAAACCCGTGCCGGAGGGACCGGTAGTGGTCATCGGCCATACCATGGCCGCTCCGGGCGAGTTGAGAGAGATAAATGCCGGTGAGCTTATCCGGGTCTTTGTGATGGGCAAAGCCTGGGATTATGCTTTAAACCGTAACCCGTATGAAGATAACAGGAAATTAAGCCAGCAGGAGATCGACATTCTGGTTAAGAAGCTTCTCGAAGAAAAAGGCAATATCAGGCAGTAATTTGTAAAAATAATTTGCCGGAGGCAATCTTTAAAATATTTGAAGGTTGCCTTTTTTAATGAAAAAAATATGGAAAATAAAGGTCCGGAGAATTACCAAAAACACTTAGCCGATAAAGAGCGGGAATGGGAAAGTTTATGCCTGCGTTGCGGAGCCTGCTGCGGGGCTTATGAGGATCCTTGCCGGGAGCTCCGCAAAGAGGCTGACGGCAAATATTCCTGCGGGGTTTACGGCCGCAGGTATGGCGCCCGGCAAACTCTGGGCGGGAAAAAATTCCGCTGCATGCCGATCAGGGATATTATTCATATGGCCTGGGATCACGATCAGCTTTGCGCTTACAAGAAGGATATCAAGCCGTGAGCCGGTTGATTTTGACGATACGAAAGATCCGCAAACAGGTCCGGGGTTTTGTAGTTCCGATAGTTACTTTGGTGGCCGAGAAAAGAAGTCCTTATCTTGTGCTGATTTCCTGCATTTTAAGCCTGCGGACCAAAGACATAACCACTGTGCAAGCTTCCAGCCGTCTGTTCAAGATCGCTGCCGCCCCCCAAAAGATGTTGAAGATCTCTCCCGGAAAGCTGGCGAAAATAATTTATCCGGTAGGTTTCTACCGGACCAAGGCCAGGGTTATTTCCGGCATAAGCCGAAGGATGATCGAAGAGTTTAACGGTAAGGTTCCTTCCAGGCGGGAAGACCTGCTTAGTTTCAAAGGCGTGGGGAGAAAAACCGCCAACCTTGTTTTGGGGCTGGGTTTTGGGATCCCCGCGATCTGCGTCGACACTCATGTGCACAGGATCTCCAACCGCCTGGGCTGGGTTAAGACTACGGAGCCCGAGCAGACCGAAAGCGAACTGGAGAAGATTATTCCTGAAAAATACTGGATAGAGCTCAACACGATCTTAGTGACTTTCGGCCAGAATATCTGCCTGCCGGTTTCTCCGTATTGCAGCAGATGTCAGGTGCGCAAGGATTGTCTGAGGATAGGGGTTCGCCGCTCGCGCTAAAGAGCTTAATTTTATTGCCTGCTTCAGGGCCTTGTGTTAACATAAAGCTATGATCCAAAAAGGTGTTGCCACATTTACCCTGGATTCCGGGAAATGCCCCAGGTGGTTATTTGAGCGCATGGTCCGGCTGGGCCGCCAGATGGTCTGCGTGATCATCGACGAATACGGCCCGGATGAGTTCGTCAAAAGGATTGCTGACCCGGTCTGGTTCCAGTCTTTAGGCACGGTTTTAGCTTTTGACTGGAACGCCTCGGGTTTGACCACTATCCTTACCGCGGCCTTAAAAGAAGCTATCCGCGGCCGGGAAAGACAGCTGGGAATATTCATTTGCGGAGGAAAGGGCAAGACTTCCCGCAAGACTCCCGAAGAGATCCAGGATTGGGGCGCCAGGCTGGCTTTGCCCGGCCCTAAAGTGGAAAATCTGGTTTACAATTCCAGAATGGCCGCCAAAGTCGACAGCGCGCTGATCCAGGACGGATTTCAGATCTACCATCACAGCTTTCTTTTTTCCAGGAATGGCAGCTGGGCGGTGGTCCAGCAGGGGATGAATACCGCAAATCTTACCGCGCGCAGGTATCATTGGTTCTCCCGGAAAATAACGGATCTGGTCTGCGAGCCTCATTCTGGGATCATCAGTCAGGTGCGGGTTCCGGCTTTAGATCTTACCGCTAAAAACAGCGATAATACCCGCAAGGTCAGCACTGAACTGGTCAGGGGAAGTTATGCCGCCCTGATGAAAGATATCCGGATCATCCGCAAGCATTCATCGCCCCTGTCCCGGATGATTTCTTGGAAATCCGGGGATGA
>JBFZAG010000105.1:0-3516 GCA_041309145.1 Candidatus Omnitrophota bacterium
CGGTTGCCAGAAGTGGCAACCGCGTAGGTTGATGTAAAAATAAATAGAAGCGTCCCCTGGTTTTTTAAAATGTTTTATTGCGACAATATTTTCCCGGTGGAACAGACTTTTCAAAGATTCAAACAATAGGCTCAAAGAAGTGGCGCATTAGCAATTTGAAGTGCGTCTACAACTATAGGGTAAAAAAGTCAATTTAATGAGAAGTTTGGATATTTACAGGTTTGGGTTTTAGGGGTAAAATAAAATCAGGACGGAGTGAAAGAAGGCAAGCGAAGGTTTCAGGTACGGTGCTTATTGTCATTGATAGCGGCTATATGGTTGCCCGGACAGGAAAAAATCCGGATGATTTTGTTTGTCTTTGGGGGCCGATTGCCTCAGGGGCGGGCGAGCTTTTAACATGCGCTGTTTAAGGAAAGGAGGATATAGTGATATCAAAGGCTCTCAGTTTTTTGCAAAAGGATATCTGGAGGATACGTTCTGAAAAGCTGTCTAAACGCAAATCTTTCCTGATAAACCAGCTGCGGATAGTCCTTCTGGCGGTGCGCAATTTCGACCAGAATAAATGCAATCTCCGGGCTTCGGCGCTGACCTATTACAGCCTGCTCTCGATAGTGCCTGTTCTCGCCGTGGCTTTCGGGATCGCCAAAGGCTTCGGCCTGGAAAAATTACTGGAGAAGCTCATCGTGGAAAGGCTTCCCGGCCAGGAAGAGATCGTGAATAATATGATCGGTTTCTCGCGGGCGCTTCTTGAGAATACCAAAGGCGGGCTGGTAGCCGGTATCGGGGTCGCGGTCCTGCTTTGGACCGTGATCAAAGTGCTGGGCGATATAGAGAAATCCTTTAACGATATCTGGGGCATCAAAAAGATGCGCAGCATAAGCAGGCGTTTCAGCGATTATTTATCGATCATGTTCATTTGCCCGGTGCTTTTGATATTGGCCAGCGGCACAACGGTGTTCATCGGGATACAGGCCAGGATGCTTGTAGCCAAGCTTTCTTTCCTGGGCCCGGCGAGCAACGTGATTCTGTTTTTTATTGGACTTCTGCCTTACGTGGTGATGTGGGTGGTTTTTACCTTCATCTACATTTTTATGCCGAACACGAAAGTGAATTTCAGCTCCGGGCTTCTGGCCGGAATTGTAAGCGGCACTGTTTATCAGATCGTGCAATGGGTTTACGTGAATTTTCAGGTGGGAGTGGGTAAATTCAATGCTATATACGGCAGTTTCGCGGCTATCCCGCTGTTTTTGATCTGGCTGCAGTTGAGCTGGAGGGTGGTTTTATTCGGAGCGGAGATTTCTTTCGCCCATCAAAATGTGGACACCTATGAATTTGAACAGGAGAGCATGTCCGCCAGCCCGTCGTTCAAGAAGCTTTTATCTTTGCGGATCGTCCATCTGCTGGCAAAAAATTTCAAGCAGGGGAATCAGCCGACCACCGCGGTCCAGATATCGCGCGCCTTAGAGATTCCCATCAGGCTTGTCCGTCAGATCACCTATGATCTGGGCGAAGCCGGGATAATTTCTTCTACCAGGGAAGAGGGGAATAAAGGAGGGGGATTTCAGCCGGGGCGGGATACCGATTCTTTGACCGTAAAATATGTGCTCGACAGCCTCGATCATATCGGCACGGAGGATATTCCGGTCACGGAAACCGAAGAACTCAAGAAGCTGAAGAAATCGCTGGCAGATTTCAGCGCTTTGATCGAAAAATCTCCGGCGAACATCCGCCTGAAAGATTTGTAGGCGCTTTACACAACGTCAGTAATTAGATTGAGTTACGAGTTTAATATTTATTTACGAAAGAATGAGCCGGGAAATAATAAGTTCCTAACTAGCTATTAATGTTTGAGTTAGATAAAGCGTCTACAACTAACAACTAAAAGGAGGGGGTATGCAGGGAATGTGGGATAAGTTTTCAATGTACGCGATTGATTACGGGTTAAGGCTGGCCTACGCTCTTTTGATACTGTTGATCGGAAAATGGGTAGCGCGATTGGTCACTAATCTGGTGGAAAAGGGTATGGTCAAGGCCAAGGTGGATGCGAGCCTGGCTTCATTTACAAAAAGCCTCTCATATATAGGCCTGATGGCTTTTGTAGCCGTAGCGGCTTTGAACAAGCTGGGCATCGAGACAACATCGTTTATTGCCATCATCGGCGCCGCCGGCCTGGCCATAGGCCTGGCACTTCAGGGTTCTTTAGCGAATTTTGCCGCCGGGGTAATGCTTATTATTTTCAAGCCTTTTAAGGTAGGAGATTTTATCGAGGCCTCCGGAAAGCTGGGTACGGTAGTTGAGATACAGATGTTTAATACCATCCTTGACCATCCGGATAACCGCAGGATGATCGTGCCGAATTCAAAAGTCACCGGGGATATTGTCACCAACTTTTCCGATCTCGCAAAGAGAAGGGTCGATCTGGTCTTCGGCATTTCCTACGGGGATGATATGAAAAAGGCCAAAGAGGCGCTGGAAGGGGTTTGCGCAGCGGACCCGCGCATCCTTAAAGATCCCAAACCTATTATCGCCGTGTTTGAACTCGGAGAAAGCAGCGTCAATCTGGTTTGCCGGCCGTATGTAAAACCGTCGGATTATTGGGCTGTGTATTTTGAAACAGTTGAAAAAGGAAAATTGGCCCTGGAAAAATCCGGATGCACTATTCCGTTCCCGCAGAGGGACGTGCATATGTATCAGGCGAAATAGGAGGAATAAAAGAAAGAGCTTTTAGGTTAAGGGATAAGGCACGAGAAAGAAAAGACGGATCCCGGTGAGAACAAAGCCTGCAAGGTTTCAGCGGGCAATTTAACGAGATGATCGGGAGAAAAGCCCGGGAGATGTGCGAGAAAAGGCGGCGCACGCCCGTAAGGAGGTGTATGTTCAGGATGCTCGATGAAAAGATCCGGCGGCTGACATTCTGGGGTATCGCCCGAGTAAAGATGGCGGCACTGAAGATAATCCGGGGCAGGTCCCGAACGTGAATATAAGACCCGGGAAGATTTTATTTGGTTCGCTAATTTTTTTGGTTTTTCTGAGCGGCGTATTCAGTTTTTTCTTTTTTACGACCCTGGGCGCGCGGCTTGTGGTGCGCGGGATCGTTCCCGCGATGCTCGGGGTAAAAAAAGTGTCGGTCGGCCGGGTCAGGGGAAACCTGGCCGGTCTGGTCAGATGCGAATCTTTTGAGCTGGATGTCTCGCGCTGGCTTCCCGGCGGAGGAACTCTGCGGGCCCGGACAGTGGATATAGACTTGGCGGTTTTTTCCAAGGCCGGCCCGGACGTGAAAATCAAAGATGTGACTTTGACCGCGGCTGTCTTGGGGGGCGGGGAAGCGCGCGTCAATTTCGCGGATATCCTTTTAGAAAGGAACGATCTTAGACGCCCGGTCATTTTACTGCGGCAGGGCTGGTTTAAGTCCGCGGATATGGATGCTCTTTTGGTCACCGCGCGTTTGACCGCGAACACCTGCCAGGCCAATATCTACGCCAAATATATTTCTGTGCCGGCTGTTCTAAGGTTCTT
>JBFZAG010000106.1:0-6778 GCA_041309145.1 Candidatus Omnitrophota bacterium
GATGCTCGATCAGTATAAAAAATTGATCTGGGGTATTCCGTAGATCGAGGCGGGGGAATGGGCCTTAAACAGATAAAATCCAACGGGTCTGTCCGGAGAGGGCAGGCTTTTTTTTTGACCGCGATCCTGGTTTTTATGGCGGTCTGTGCCCGGGCTGAAGAGCTTGATCTTCCTGTTCGGCAAGTAAGCGGGGTGGTGAAGTCAGTAAGCTCAAACCAGATCCGGGTTTCCCGCAGGTTCTCACAAAGTTACTATTTGTCATATGTTTTTTATATTAATGACAAGACCAGGATAATCGGGGCGGTTCAAAAAGGGGCTTTCGTGGAGGTAAAATTCTCTAAGCTGTATGAGAAGCCGGGATTTGTTTCTGTCGCCGAGGAGATCAGGGTCCTGCAGCCGCCGAATAGTTATTATTTAAGGATGTATTGAAGCCGAGAAATAAAAAAAGTGACTGTCGCTGAAAGCGGCTGTCGCTTTTTTTTTAAGCCGCGCGGAAAGGCTTGAGGTAATATGAGGTGATCTTTGCTACCGTAAAATAGGTGATAATGAAGATCCCGGTTTCCAGGGCGATGGTGGCGATCCCGGCTCCGACGTAAGAGAAAGAAAAGATCAGAAGGAAGATCAGGGGGAGTCCGACCATGGACATTATGATGTGGATCCGGGAAAAGATCTGGGTTTTTCCGCAGACCAGGAGGAATTGGATGCGGAAAGCGTTGGAGCAGATGAAAAACACCGAGACCAAAAGCAGCCGCAAAGATAACACTGTTTCGGGGTAATCCCAGCCGCAGACAAATTTTACGATCAGCCGGGCGAAAAAGAAGATCAGCGGCAGGCAGATCAAAGCGACGAGAGTGGTGATCTGCTGCAGGCGTTCCATAAGTTTGATGGCTTTGGTTTTGTTCCGCAGGAAGATCCGGCTTAAACGGGGAAAAAGAGCCTGGGTGAAGGAGGTCAGGGGAAAGGTCTGGAAGAAGCCGGCGATCTTTTCGGCGATGGAATAAAAGCCGGTGAGGGTATTGTTGGTCAAAAGCCCGATGGCGAAAATGCGGGTGGTGGTGTAAGCGTTTATGGCCACGTTGGCGGTGAAGATATTCCAGCCGGCTTCCAGCTGCTGGCGGACATTTTTGTATCCGGGGAATCTGAATACTATCCCGAACTTCTGGAATACTATGTATTGGCCGAGTATGCCGGTGGCCAGAAAGACCGAAGAGTTGATCAAGGGGACCATCAGGTAGTCTTGAGGGGTTTTGACAAAGAAAAAGGTCAGGGCCGCGAAGGCGATACCGCCGGCGATGTTGACGTCGGAAATATGTTTCATTTTTTCCGTGCCTTGGAAGAACCAGACCGGGAAAAGGGTGTTTCCGATCACCGCGCCGAAGCTGAAAAGGTAGACCATCCAGTCGTTGCGGAATTTGGGGATGAAATACAGGATCACGCAGAGGCCGATCATGCTTAAAAAGGCCAGCCCGAGCTTGACCGCCATGACCGAAGAAAAGATCCTGGAGATTTTAGTCGGCTGGTCCTGGCAGAGGGAGATCTCTTTGGTGGCGGAGATGCCGAAGCCGTAATCGGTGAGGATCATGAAGTATTGGGCGAAAGCCTGGGCAAAAGCGATCAGGCCGAATTTTTCCGGGCCGATGATCCGGAAAAGGTAAGGCAAAATGAGCATGGGCAGGATGTAGTTTATGGCTTGCAGTCCGGTAAGGGAGGCAAAGTTGTTCAGGACCACTTTGCGCTCGCGCCTTCCGGCCATCATGTAGGTTTTTCGGATCAGTTTCAGCAGGCTGTTCATGGTTTTAATTTACAACGTTTTAAGCTTTAAGTCAAGCGCGGCAATGGCTGTTCTCCGAAATTGCGGGCACATATTTCTTTGGGGTTTAGGGTTTGTGATGATATAATTTAGGTATGGTTGAATTTCCGCGGGATTTTTTATGGGGGGCAGCGACATCTTCTTACCAGGTCGAGGGAAATAATTCTAACGCTGACTGGTGGCTCTGGGAAAAAGAAACCGGAAAGGTGAGTTCCGGACAGGCCTGCCGCCACTATGAGTTATTCCAGCAGGATTTTGACCTGGCTAAGAGTTTGGATCATAATGCCCATCGCCTTTCGATCGAATGGAGCCGGATCGAGCCGGAAGAAGGTAAATTCTCCCAAAAAGAATTAGAGCACTATTTGGATGTTATCCTGGCTCTGAGAGCGCGTAATATCGAGCCGATCGTCACTTTGCACCATTTCACTAATCCGGCCTGGTTCAGCAGGGCAGGAGGCTGGGCGCAGCGAAGGTCAGGGGAAATTTTCGGGCGTTACTGCGATTTTGTCTGCCGGGCTTTAGCCAGGCATGTGCGTTACTGGATCACGATAAACGAGCCCGGGGTGTATATTTCTCACAGTTATATTCTGGGGTACTGGCCTCCCCAGGAAAGATCGCTTTGGAAAGCCAGAGCCGTGGAAGATAATTTGGCCTGCGGGCATATCCTGGCGTATCGGTTGATACATAAAATTTACCGGGAAGAGAATCTTTTGCCGCCGGCGGTGAGTATTTCCCATAATATAATCGCTTTTGTCCCCTGCGCGCCGGATTTCAAGAACCGCTTGGCCGCTTTCTTGCGCCATAAATGGTATAATCTGGGGTTTCTGGAGAAGATCCGGGGTTCGCTGGATTTTATCGGGGTGAATTATTATTCCCGGCAGCTTGTGGACCTTAAGGGCTGGGGGATCTCTAACCTGGCGAAGGATGTCTGTGAAAAAAACCATCATCCAACCAAAAAGAATTCTCTGGGCTGGGATATTTATCCGCAAGGTTTGTTCCAGGTGTTGCTGGCGCTTAAAAGATTCAAAAAGCCGGTGATCATAACCGAAAACGGGATCTGCACCGAAAATGACGAGCTGCGCTGGGAATATATTTGCGGCCACTTAAAGAATATTCATCTGGCGATGGAAAAAGGCCTCGAGGTTAAAGGCTATCTTTACTGGTCTCTGATGGATAATTTTGAGTGGGATAAGGGTTTCATCCCCAGGTTCGGGCTGATCGAAATCGACTATAATACGTATAAACGGACTGTCCGGGAAAGCGCCAGAAAATTAGGCCAAGTCTGCAGAACCGGCGTTTTGGAGGATCGGTGAGGAAAATCTTATTCGTATCGATCATGGTTCTTATTTTTATGCCAATGGCCCGGGCAGCAACGGTGTGGGAAGAGCAAGGCGATTTTTATTATTTAACTAAAAACTCCCGCGAGCATTTCAGCGCTGTAGCTGCGGGAGGGAATAAGTTCAGCTCTAAATACCTCAGCTTCGACGGGGTCGACTTCCTGGTCAGGGCGGCGGAGAGCTGGAAAGATTACGGAAGGCTTGATCTGGAAGGCAATAAATTGTTTTCTTTGCCGATACGGCCGGGGATGAAAGTAGACGAAGTGCATTTTCTGGCCGGAGGCAATGTCGGCAACAGTTATAAAAAAGACGGGTTGCTGAGGCTCTACGGGGACAACTATTTTTACGCGGTGATTACCGTGATCTGGGCTTATCAGGATAATTCCTATAAGTCTTTATCCGTGCCGGTCTTCTGGGACTGGTTCCATCTGGGGATGGGGGAATGGTCCGGGGAGGGGGCGGGGATCAAGTCCCTGGGAAATAATCCGGCGCGCAAGGATTGCACGATGTTCCACCTGAGCTTTATTAATCCCCGTCCTGCGGAGCCGGTCAAAGATATCCTGGTCACTGACAGCTGGGTCAGGGATTATCCTTTTTCGGAGATTTTCGCGGTAAGCCTTAGATCTTCGGATAAAATGGAGGCGAAAGTTAAAGAAGACCGGAAGTTCAAGGCTTTGGCCAAGAATTCGGCTGACGCGGTTAGCGACAGCAGGACCCGGTGGTTTTTTGAAAAAGATCTTGAAGGCTGGGTATCGGGTTGTTCGGCTAACTGGGATTCCGAGGCTTTCTGGCAGGAGGAGGGTTTTAAAAGAAGAGGCGTAGTAATAATTCCGGCCTGCAATTGGGCGGGGGATAAGTTCAGCTGGATCGAGAAAAAAGTTGTTTTGCCGGGTTGGGAGAGTATCAGTCTGGAATTTTCCCGCCACAGCGCGCTTTACAGCGAAATTTCCGGACAGTGGAGCGACGGTCTGTTAAAAGTGATGATCAGGTCTCCGGCCGGACAGGAAACGGTGTACGATAAGCTTTACAGCGGAGAGTGGAGCCTGGAAAAAGTCGACCTGTCCAAGTATAAAGGTCAAACGGTTGTTATCAGATTTGAGAACCGCGGGGGAGGTCAAGTAAAACTGACCCAGACTTCCTCAGCCGCCTGTGACGGTGAAGACGCGATTATTGAGGGAATCCGTCTGATAGGACAGTCAAAGTAGAAAAAAGTCAGTAAAAAGCGGTTTTTAGTCCTACCCAAAACCCCGAAAGATCCCTAAAATAATTCAATGCTTATTTTCTGAATTGCGAGAGCAATGATTCGTTATCCTTAAATAAGGAGGAGAGATGAACGAAAAGTATTTTTTTGCTATAGAAGGCCAAAAGGTAGGTCCTTTGGATGAAAAATCAATACAACAGCGCATGCTTGACGGCAAGATCAGCTGGGAAACATTATCCTGGCGCAGCGGAATGGATAATTGGTGTCCGGTTAAAGAAATTCCGGAGTTGAAAGATAAGTTCGCGGAGCTTCTGGATCAGAAAGCTGTTCCTCCTCCGCTGCCGGAAAATTTCAGCTCTTTTAAAGAGTCCGGTCCTCCGCCTTTGCCTAAAAAAGAAGAGTTTAATTCAGCCGCCGGAAAAGATCCGATCACTTCGGGGTTAAGCCAGTTCGAGGCTTCCTGCTACCGGGTCGCTAAGTCATGTTTTCGTCCTTGTTTCGGATTTCAGTCACCGGTAGGCAAGATGGTGGAGAAAAATCCCAGAAGCGCGGTTCCGGTCATGGTCGGGACTGTTTGTTTGATTGGGGTTATTGTGTGGTTGGCTGTATCCAGCTCCCCGCAAACAACGCAACAGGCCAGCGCTCCTGCCGCGCAGCAGCAACAGGCAGCGCAGGCCGGAGGCGATTGGAGGGCGCAGTATCAGGCTGTGCGCAGCGCCCAGCAGTTCAGCGATAATGTCATAGATGACGTCTATAAATATAAACGTGATAGCCAGGACCGGATGGACGAGACGTACCGCCGGGCGAATTATGACTGGTACACAGACAAGGATTAGCGCTTTTAATTGATTGTCGGCTCTATAGATTCTTCCGGTTTTTGAGATAGCCCTCTGCAGCAAAGTGTTGCAGAGGGTTTTTCTTTGAGGTAGAATATGCAATACTGATAAACCTTTAAGGAGGAATAAAAATGGCGAATTTTTCTTTTGATATTGTTTCGGAGGTGGATCTTCAGGAAATGGATAACGCGGTCAACCAGGCCAATAAAGAGCTGGCCCAGCGCTACGATTTCAAGGGCAGCAAGGCTTCGATCGCCTACGACCGCCAGGAGAAAAAGATCACTTTGGTCGCGGATAATGATTTTAAGCTGAGGGCGCTGACGGATATCCTGGCTACCCGGATGGCCAAGAGGGGGATCTCTTTGAAATCCCTGAAATTCAACCCGCCGGAAAAGGCTTTTGAAGGCTATCTGCGTCAAGCGGTGGAAATATTTACCGGCATCGACAAGGAAAAAGCCAAAGAGCTGACCGGGATCATCAAAAAGCTTGGCCTGAAAGTGCAGACCCAGATCGAGGGGGAGAAGATCAAGGTCAGTTCCGCCAAGAAGGACGAACTGCAGGCGGTGATCGCCCATCTTAAGGGGCTGGATTTTTCTATACCGCTTAATTTCTGCAATTACCGCTAAGCTGTAAACCAGCCTTCCCGGGACGCTGATAAATAACTTGACAAATATTTCTTGAGTGATAGACTATATAGCAGATAGGCTATATAGTTAAAGGAGAGCGATGAAGCAGCTGAACAAAGTTTTAAAAGTTTTGGCGGACAGGAACAGGCTGAGGATATTGAAGCTCCTGGAAAAAAGGAAATTCTGCGTCTGCGAGCTGGCGGCAGTTTTAGGGATAACTCAGCCCAGCACTTCCCGCCATTTGAAAAAGCTTAAATCCGCGGGGTTGATCAGCGATGAGCAGCAGGGGTTCTGGACCAACTATTTTATCAATAAATCCTGTGTTGGTTATGGCAAGCCGCTGATGAAACAGGTCCAGGGTTGGCTTAATGCAGACCCGGTGATCAAAAGCGATCTGGAAAAAGCTAGAAAGGTCGATCGCACCAAGTTGTGCTGTAAGCAGTAAATTTTTTTAAGTAAACTAATTAGCCGTTCGGCTAATTAAGGGGGGATCAATGAAAGAGCGGAAGAAGTTTCTTTATATTTTGGCGGCATTTCTGGCGTGTTTTTACCTTCCTGTGGAGAATATGCGTTTTAACAACGCGATCTTCGAAGCCTTGGCGTTGGTCAAGTGGTACGCCCGGGAGCATGTGCTTTTGTGCCTGGTCCCGGCGTTTTTTATTGCCGGAGCGATCTCGGTGTTTGTCTCCCAGGCTTCGGTGATGAAGTATTTCGGGGCGGCGGCGAATAAATTTCTTTCTTACAGCGTGGCTTCGGTTTCCGGGACGATATTGGCGGTTTGTTCTTGCACGGTTCTGCCCTTGTTCTCCGGTATATATAAAAGAGGGGCCGGGCTTGGCCCGGCTTGCGCTTTTCTTTATTCCGGGCCGGCGATAAATGTTCTGGCGATCATTCTTACGGCGCGGATCCTGGGCTGGCAGCTGGGTTTGGCCCGGGCTATCGGCTCAATAGTTTTTAGCGTGGTTATC
>JBFZAG010000107.1:0-3330 GCA_041309145.1 Candidatus Omnitrophota bacterium
GCCAATCAAATTAAAGATCGGCAAACCGCTTTTTTTCGCCAAGGAATTTGACGAAGTGATCGACGATCTGTATCTGCAGGAAGGGATGTTCAAACTCAGGAATACAATCAAAGGTATGTTAGATGCCGGATAATGAGCTGATCGAAATCAAGATCTCCAAAGTCATCCCCGCAGAGATCTGGCGGGTGATCCGCCTGCTGACTAAAGTTCACGAATTCCCCACCTATATCCCCTGCGTTAAAGAAGCCACTGTGATCCACAAAAAACACAATATCATGCGCACTAAATGGCGCATCCAGATCGAAAACGTGCCGATAACCTGGGTGGAAGAAGACACTCTGGCTCTTAACGAAAAAACGATCCTTTTCCACGCTATCGAAGGCGACCTGGCGGAATTTAAAGGGAAGTGGCAGTTTTCCAGCCATCCTCAAGGCACGCAAGTCCAGGTGGAAGTCCTGCTTAAAGTCGGGATCCCCTCGGTAAATGATTCCGCAGACGCGGATGATTACATAAAAAAACTTTTAACCAGGAATTTCGAAGCTATCCTCGACGCGGTGGAACGCCGCTTGATCTCCATCAAATACTCCGCCTATAAAAGCGGGGAAAACCCCAAGATCGCCGGATTCGGGATAATCGCCCACCTCTACAATTTTTACCACCTGGAAAAATGCCTTAAAACTTTAAACCCCGGGCTAAAAACTCCTTCCCGGGAATTCCTCAGCCAACTATACAACCTCAGCCCGTCTTTTAAACTTTGCGACATTAAAGACTTCAAGTCTAAAACCGGAGAGACCGCCAGCGGCAGCGTGATCCTGGCCACCTTTATCCCGGACATGATGGAAAAAGACCTTTTCGCGGTTTCTTCCAAGATCTTCAAAGCCTGCAAGATCGCCGAAAAAGCCGGTATGGGGATCGTATCCCTGGCCGGATTTACCTCCATTGTCCCGGAAAGGATCGGACAGCGGATCACCGATGAGATCGACGTCCCGGCAACCACCGGAAACTCCTTTACCGCGGCAATGGTCATCGACGGAGTAACCAAAGCAGCAAAGCTGGCTAACCTGGATCTAGCCCAGCTCAAGCTGGCTATTATCGGGGGGACCGGAGATATCGGAGCCGCCTGCGCCAGAGTCCTGGCGGAAAAAGTGAAACAGCTGACCATAACCGCCCGGACCAAAGAAAACCTCAAGAAAATGGCCGGAGAATTGAACAAAAAGAAAAAAACCAGGATCATCGCCACTCATGACAACCAAGCCGCGGTCAAAGACGCGGACATCGTCATCTGCTCTGCCAGTTCCAGCGCGTCTTTTCTGGATATCAGCTGGTTTAAACCCGGATCGATAGTCTGCGACGTGGGATACCCCAAGAACGTGGCTTATACTTCCCACCGCGAGGATATTTTCCTTTTTTCCGGAGGCCTGGCCAGATCGCCGTCGCCAATAGTTTTTCCGGTTGATCTGGGCTTGCCCACGGCCGACACCCTTTACGGCTCTTTCGCCGAAGGGATAATCCTGGCTTTAGAAAAAAGATACGAAGCCTTCAGCCCCGAACAAAGCCATATTACTCCGGAAAAAGTCGAAGAGATAAGAAGCCTGGGCCAAAAACACGGGTTTGAAGTCTCTGATTTTTACTGGGGGGATAAAAAACTCTAACTATGAACATTACCAGCGAATTGATCCAATACAAGAATAGAAAAGGCGCGGTTATAATCGGGTATCTCGATTTTACGGACAGGCAAAATCGCCGCTATATCGTTATTCCCCCCGCGTTCGGAGAAACCAAACGGGATTCTTTAAAACTTTCCTATTTCCTGGTTAAAAACGGGTTTAATGTGCTCCGTTACGACGCCACAAACCATGTCGGAGAAAGCCAGGGGGACATGGTCGATGCCACGTTCGGAAATATGAAAGAAGACCTTATTTCCACGATTGATTTTATAGAAAAAAATTTCGCTGTTTCTGAAGTCGGTATCTTCGGCACAAGCCTGGGGATCCGCGTCGCTATCAAAGCAGCTGCACAAGATAACCGCATAAAATTACTATTCGGATTGGTAGCTATAGTCGACTTGCGTTCAAGCCTCAAAGCTGTTTACCATCAGGACGTTATTGGAGAGATCATCGAAGGGCGCTATAAAGGCAAAACCATCGATGACATCATGGGGTTTGAAGTCAGCATAAACTTTGCCCGATCCGCTATTGCCGAACAGTATCACGATTTAGAGACCACAAGACAAGATCTGGCAAAGATACGGGTTCCGGTAGTATTGATGAACGCGCAAAACGACCCCTGGATAAACGCGGAAGATGTTAAAAATCTTATACAAACCCAATCAGACATTAACAAAAAATTTGTTTTGATCCCAGGAGCGATGCACCAATTGAACGAAAATCCCCAGGCGGTCATGTTCGCGCTTAGCCAGGCAGTGATAGAATCAAAAAGGCTTATGCTGCACGAAGAAATAAGCTTCGCCGAAATCATAGAGCCGACCAAAGAAGAACTCTCTACGCAGTGGTTCATTGAAGAAGAAAGGCTCAAGAATCTGCTTAAAAAAAGCCTGGAAGGAGAAAAAGAGTTCTGGGAAAAATACCTGAATAAATTCGTGCTGATCCATAAATCTTCGGATTACCGTGATTTTCTCTCACTGATCAGCAAATTCCTCGAAGTTCAGCCCGGAGAAAAGATCCTCGACGCCGGCTGCGGCAACGGGCATCTTGGCGCCTGGCTTTTTGAACGAATGGTCGAAAAAATGTTCAAAGAAAAAATAAACATCAAAGATTTTAAGCAGCTGCAATATTTTGGGCTGGATTTCGTTGAACCCAACCTGAAAGAAGCAATGCTCAAACATCTTAACCTGTCCAGGCGGGTTTACCGGGAATTATCGCTTAAAGACAAGTATCCGATCATTAAATACAGCTATATCCTCGCGGACTTAGAGCGTACGCTTCCTTTCCCCGACAACTTTTTTGATAAAATATGCTGCAATCTGGTACTTTCATATGTTAAAGACCCAATAGCTTCGCTCAAAGAGCTGATGCGAGTTTTAAAACAAAACGGCAAGATCATGGCAAGCACTATGAAGCCTCATGCCGACCTTTCTCAGGTCTACCGGAATTTTGTTGACCAGACCCAGAATCAGGAAGAATTGGAAGAAGCGCGTAAACTTTTAAGCGCCGCGGGCCGGATCAAACAAAAAGAAAGCGCCGGGTTTTATTCTTTTTTCGCCGAAGAAGAATTAGAGCAGATGTTCAGACAGATCAATGCCAAAAACATATCGGTCACCAGCGCGTTTTCGAACCAGTCCAATGTAATTACGGGAGAGAAGTAAACCAT
>JBFZAG010000108.1:0-4063 GCA_041309145.1 Candidatus Omnitrophota bacterium
CATGATATACATTTCTACCGCCTTCTTGAGGGTCTTCAGATTGGTCTCGCAGACTTTTTCTTTGGAAGATTCCATCACATTCTGGAAGGCGGGGATCCCGATGGTGGCCAGGATGCCCACAATAGCCACGGTGACCATGATCTCGATCAGAGTGAATGCCTTCTTCTTCATCCCTGCCTCCTCTGTTTCATTGATCCAGATGATAGTCGGATGAATAGCTGATTGTTCCGGTCCGCCCGCCTTTGTCGATAATTTTGAAATAGTTCTCGGCCGGTCTTAATACATTGTATAGTCTATGGCCTCTGATCTTGAGATCTTCATAGCTTAGGCTGTAATAACCGGTTGACGGCCCGCCTTGGGGTGAGGGCACGTTAGTATATTGAAAAAGAGCTCCTCCGGAATCGGCAATAATCCCGATTTCATCCCCCAGATTCTTGTAGGCCTGAGCGCTCATATTGGCCAGCCCAACGTTCAAGCCGTAGGAGATTGCCGCCGGGTTGGGATTGCTTGGGCATCTTAATTTAGGCATTCCATAGCCCTGGGCGTAAGCTAGCCCCCATTGCGGGCCTTCGACCAGAAAATATGCCAGCCTCTTTTCCCAGCCCCCTTTCTCCGACATCACGCTGGCGTAGGCTTTGCGGATATGCTCGTCCTTTAACTCCGACAATGACCCCGGAGCAACGTCATAGTCCATGATATACATTTCTACCGCCTTCTTGAGGGTCTTCAGATTGGTCTCGCAGACTTTTTCTTTGGAAGATTCCATCACATTCTGGAAGGCGGGGATCCCGATGGTAGCCAGGATGCCCACAATAGCCACGGTGACCATGATCTCGATCAGAGTGAATGCCTTCTTCTTCATCCCTGCCTCCTCTCTTCTTTTAATCTACCCTCGCCATGTTCTCAAACCTGGTATATTCCTTGAGGAAGGTAAGCTTGAACGACCCGACCGGGCCGTTGCGCTGTTTAGCGATGATGATCTCGGCGATCCCTTCGTTCTCGGGAGTGGGATTGTAATATTCTTCCCGCAGGATCAGGACCACCAGGTCAGCGTCCTGCTCGATCGCCCCGGACTCCCGAAGGTCGGAAAGCTGCGGGCGGTGGCCTTCGCGGTTTTCCACCGAGCGGGAAAGCTGGCTAATCCCGATCACGGTCAAGTTCAGTTCCCTGGCCAAAGCTTTAAGCGACCGGGAAATATCCGAGATCTCCTGCTGCCGGCTTTCGGTAAATCCGGAGCCCTGCATCAGCTGAAGATAATCCACGATTATTAATTTTATATCATGGGAAGCTTTGAGCCTGCGGGCCTTGGCCCGCAATTCCATTACCGAGATCCCGGCGGTGTCATCGATGAATATCGCCGATTCCGAAAGTTTTCCCGCGGCAGCGGTCAAATGCGGCCAGTCCGAGGCGGCCAGATACCCGGTCCGCACTTTATTGGCGTCCACCCGGGCGTGGGAGCAAAGCAGCCTCTGGACCAGCTGCTCCTTGGACATTTCCAGGCTGAATATCGCCAGCGGCACTTTAGCCACCACTCCGGCGTACTCGGCGATACCTAAAGCCAGGGCGCTTTTTCCCATCGAAGGCCTTCCCGCGACAATGATCAGGTCCGAAGGCTGAAGCCCGGCGGTCTTCAGGTCAAAATCAACATAGCCCGTGGGTATTCCGGTGACGTGGGCTTTGTTCTGGTAAAGCCGGTCAATGGTCTCGATAGAATCTTTGATTATTTCCTTAAGCGGGACAAATGTGGTGTGGGTGCGGTTCTCGCTGACCTCAAAGATCAGCTTCTCGGCCTCGTCGACCAGCTCGCTGACGTTCCCTTCCCGGCCGTGGCAGGAGTGGATGATCTTGGTGGCGTTGGTGATCAGGGAGCGCAAAACGCTTTTATCTTTGACGATCGTGACGTAATGGTTGATATTGGCGGCGCTGGGCACGGAATTAGCCAGCTCAGTAAGATAGCTTACTCCGCCGATCTCCTCTAAGATACCCATCCTTTTCAGCTCGTCGGTAAGGGTGATCAGGTCGACCGGCTTGCCGTTATTGAACAGCGAGAGCGCTACTTCGAATATCTTGCGGTGGGAGTCTTTGTAAAAGGAGTTGACCCGGATGGTCTCGATGGCTACGCCGATGGCGTTTTCGTCTAAAAGCATCGAGCCCAAAACAGCCATTTCAGCTTCGAGGTTCTGCGGAGGAAGCAGGTCTTTTGCTATCAGCTCGGCCATGATCTTATTTTTTGACGATCCAGACTTTCACTTCTCCGGTTACTTCCGGATGGAATTTCAGCGGGACCTGGTAGATCCCCAGCGCTTTGATCGGCTCTTCCAGAAGGATCGTTTTCTTGTCCAAATTGAATCCTTCTTCGCTCAGAGCGTTCTGGATCTCCTGGGCTCCGATATTGGCGTAAAGCTTGTCTTTTTCCTGGGTCAGGACCGTGATGGTCAAAGATAAAGCCGCGATCTTGGACTTTAATTCTTCGGCCTCTTTTTTGGCTTTTTCCTCTTTCAGAGAGCGGCGCAATCTGTCCTGCTCCAGACTTTTAATGTTGCCGGCGGTTACCGGCATAGCCAGGTTTTTAAGCAGCAGGTAATTCCGGGCAAATCCGTCTTTGACTTTTACCACGGCTCCGGACTTGCCGATACCCGCGACATCCTGTGTCAATATGACTTCCATCTTTTACCTCCTAGATCCGCACGTAAGGCACGAGCGCGATAAATCTTGCCTGTTTGATCGCCCGGGTCAACTGGCGCTGATGCTTGGCGCAATTGCCCGATGAACGAGCGGAAAGAAGCCTGCCTCTTTCCTTGACAAAAGAATCCAGGATTTTCAGGTCCTTGTACTCTATTATCCTTGTTTTATCCGCGCAAAAGCGGCAGACCTTTCTTCTGGCAGGCATGAACATGTTTCTTTTTTTAGTTTTAAGTTTGCCCTTATCGCCTTTTTTGAACTTATTGATTCTCATCTGGTTTCTCCTCGTTTTCTTCTATCCAGCCCGTTTCGTTGGACGGCTCGGAAGGCGTTGCCTCCTCAGCCGGGGCTCCGGGCACACTTTGATTAGATCTGCCTAAGAACTGGACCCTTTCGGCCCTGACTTCGATCACGTTGCGTTTTTTCCCGGCGGTGTCCTCCCAGCTGCGTAAAGTCAGCCGGCCTTCCACAAAAAGAGGGCTGCCCTTTTTCAAATACTGGTTGCAGTTCTCCGCCATCTTGCTCCAGACCACCACGGTGACAAAACAGACTTCTTCTTTCAATTCCTGGGCTTTGTCGCGGAATTTCCGGCTGACCGCCAGCCCGAGATTGGCTACCGCCGCGCCTGACGGGGTATAGCGGATCTCCGGGTCGCGGGTGAGATTGCCGATCAAAAAAACCTTGTTCAGACTTGCCATAATTCGCCTCCGGTATTACGCCTTATCTTCCGGCCTCAAGATCAGCACCCTTAAGATCAGTTCGTTGAGCTTGAACGCGTACTTAAGTTTGGTGATCGCTTCGGACGGTGCGCTAAAGTAAGCCAGGTAATAAATCCCTTCCTGCTGTTTTTTAATGGGGAATGCCAGCTTTCTTTTTTCCCCCCAGACAGCGCCGCTTGTGACCTGGCCGCTGTTTTTGGCCACGGTTTCCTGGATCCCGGCGAAGAGCGCTTTTCGCTCATCTTCGGAAAGATCAGGCTTGATGATGAACATCGCTTCGTACTTATTCATTTTTCCCCTCTCGCTTGTTTTTGATATTCATGGTTTGTTCTGCCCCTTTTTCCGCCCAAAGCTCCAGGACCTCCCGGGCTTTCTCTAAAGCTTCTGAGGCCGGGCCGGCCTGGCTTTTCTTAAAAGCCGATAAAACATACGCCGATATGTCCGCCTGCTTCTGTTCGGGCCGGCCGATGCCGATGCGCAGCCGGCAGAACTCATTGCTCGCCAGGACATTGATTATGGATTCCAGTCCGTTGTGGCCGCCGGAAGAGCCGCCGATCTTGAGCTTGATAACTCCCAGCTCCAGGTCCAGCTCGTCGTGGACCACGATCAGCTCGCTCAGATCAACTTTATGTTTCTTGACCAGGGCTTTGACCGCCGTGCCG
>JBFZAG010000109.1:0-7220 GCA_041309145.1 Candidatus Omnitrophota bacterium
TGGCAGCTGATCAATAACGGGCCGAGAGATAAATTGGTGATGTTTGTGCGGGTGAACAGCCATGATCCGGATTACAAGATCGAGACATCGGGAACCGCGGGATTAGAGTACCTGCAGTCCAGATATATAGGTAAGGACATGCTGACCGCATCGCAGATGGGCACTGAGAAAGACGCTACCGACAATGACATCCCTAACGTGATCTTCAGTATTGATAATAAGGATGAAGCCACATTGGCTGAGTTCATGTACACCTTGATGATGACCGTGGCGGTTCTGGGAGATCTGTATGACATCAACGCTTTTGACCAGTACGCGGTGGAAGGTTACAAGGTAGAGACCAAGGCGGCTTTGAAAGAATTGGAACAAAACAATAAAGACGGCGGCAAGACATTCGGCGCGGCGGTGAACACGAATCTTAAGGTCAGCGAGCTGGGCATCGAAACCGCGGATAAAAAGAGGGATGGCGGGAAAGAAGTTGACGAAGAAATTATCAAGAAACAAATTGGATTTTCTTCCTCATTCCTTCTTGCCAACTCTAATAGGTTTGGGGAACCGCTTACTCCCGAAGCTGTTAAGCATTTATTATGGATAATCGTAAGTAATAATCTCGGGAGCGAAGCGGAAAATATTATAAAATTACGAAGCGAAGGCAAGCTGGACGAACAAAAAGAGCAGGAAGCCGTCCGACACATTGCTGATGTGTGTATGAGAGAGTTTCGAGGGTCCGATAGGGCTGTCGATTCTTTACTGCCGGAAGTAGCGGTCCAGAGGAGAGCAAATTGTATAGGAAAGGTCAAAGTTCTTTACATGCTTGGTTCTCTATACGGGTTTGTCGTAAAAACATACGAGGCGAAAATTTCCGGAGCGGATTTTCTGCACTCGGTCATCACTTATGCATTAAGTAACGGTAAAGAAATATTGTTGGATTTAGCAAGGATTGATCTAGCCGCGGGGTCATACATTATATTAGGGCCGTATGTTTTTAATCAGGTTTATGAGCGCGTTCCCGCCTCTTCGGTATATTACAGCTCCAAAGATCCCTCTTCAGCTTTCCCTTCAAAAATCAGGGCTTTGAATGATGAACAAATGATCTCTTTGACGCTGACAAACTTGGGCCATGAACTTAAAGAGCGTGGTTTAATGGTAGAAGCAAAACAGCACTACGAAAAGGCTATTAAGATTGACAATGAAAATGCACCCGCGCATTTTAATCTCGGCAACAGAAATGCGGATATGGGGGATAATGATAATGCAATTATGGAATATGATCGCGCGATCAAACTTGATCCTAATGATGAGAGATATTATTATGGCAAGGCAGTAGTTTTAGTTGAGCAGGGTAAGTATCAAGAGGCGCAAACTAATGCTTTACGGGCGATTAATCTGAATCCTCAGTTTGCTTACGGGTATTATATTCTCGGCATGGCTTATGGGAAGGCAGGGGATAGGATTAAAGGGATTGAAGCCTTAAATCAGGCATTAAAATTGGAACCCTCGTTAATTAGATATTTGCAGCAGGACGGCGGCAACGCTGTCGGAGCGGTGGTGGGTTCTATATCGGAGAGTACGAATATCCATCAGCAGGATATCGCCAATTATTATCGCCAGGAAGGTTGCGCGGATAAAGAGGTTTCCCGGTGGTTAAGACGAGGATATGGATTAGGGATAAATGCTGCCAAGGACGGCGGGGAGCATATCTGCGGCCCGCCTCAATCAGCGGAAAAATTTAACACGGAATCAGCGATCTCCCGCCATATCCGTAATGAAGTTGAAACTTTAAAACAAAAATACGGCTTGTATGTTACCAGCGATTTACTTTCCGAATCAAACGGACTGATCAACATTGAAAAGAAGCTGGTGAATTTCGGAGTTTCCGGGATTTATCCGATCGGCAAGAAAGCTATACCTGTTTTATGGCAGATCGTCTTCAAAGCAAAAGATGATTTATCGGTTACAATCGCTGAAGAGACATTATCCCTCCTTTTAAAAGAAGAGCTATTCCACAAAAAGATCAGTTCTAAAACCCGCAAATCATCCGAGGCCGGAATTCAGCAAAAAGACGGCGGCAATGCGCTTAAGGCCGGCGCGGCGGTGAATACTAATCTCAAGGTCAGCGAACTGGGCATCGAAACCGCGGATAAACCAAGAGAAAGCAGCAATTTCAAGCTGGCAGGAGAAAGTTTAAAGGCGGCACGCTTATTATTCGCTGAGGGCCGGTATGAAGAGGCCAGGCCGATTATAGAAAATTCTCTTTCATTGCTTAAAAAAGAGCTGATTTCTCCTGATGCGGAACGAGGAACAGTCCTGCCGCTATATTACGCCGCAAAGATCATGCTGAAAGTGAGCAAATATCACCGCAGCATGCTCTCAATCAACGGTAATCCCAAGACTAAGAATTCAGTCCAGGTCCTTCTAATCGATCCTAAAAACGAGAAAGTGCTTTTACAGCGCCGCGGGTTATACAAAAGGCTCTTTGCTGACAGCTGGACCGTAAGCGCAAACGCAAAGATCGGCTCAGAAGAGGAGTTAATCCAGAAAGTGAAGAATGCCGCAGAAGAGGAAACCGGGCTGCGCATCGATGAGGGGCGTATTGAGTTTATCGGGCCGAGAAATAGCTTCAGGAATTACCTGATAAGCTATGATTTTTGCGCTCTTGATCCTGTTGAGGATGCGGCGCTTCTGGAAGCTGCCGGTGAAATGAAGTTCGAGAAGATATCGCTCAAGTACGATGCGGCGAAACGCGCGTTATGCGTGTATACCGTACAACCTGATGTGACGCCCAACGAGGTTCTTCAGGCTGCGGAGGCGATCAAGCAGAAAACGGAAGTGCCTTATATTTACCATGTTTTCGACAATGATATGAACACCCTGGCCGTATACCGTTTGTCTTCGGAAGAAGAGGCGCAAATCATCAAAGCCGCGGCAGATAAAGATGAAGTCGCAATAAAGGCAAACGAAGCATTCCTGCGCGGCCCGAATGCCGAGAATCTGGAAGGTATTCTAAAAGCGATTGACAGCGACCGGATGCAATTCACGCATTGGCTCTGGGCGCGGCACGATTTTGTCCTTAATCCAGGTAATTTCGCGCTTGACCTTACCGCCCCCTATTTTGCGAATGATCAAATATGGCAAGAAATCGGGATGCGCAATCCTCATATCCTTGATTCGGATGAGCAGGCCAGCTCATTGGTTTATATTGCCGGAGGAAAGGGCGCGAACATCGCTATTCTTCGCGCATTAGGCAGGGAAAATCCGGAGCTGCAAGTTCCGGAATCATCGGTTATCACTACTTTTGAATACGACCGGATAGTCCTGGGCCGGCCGGATATCCGGGAGGATATCGAGTTGCTGGATAAATATCAAGAGGAATCGCAATGGAAGCCGATTGCGGCGAGAATCCGGTCTTCCATTGAAAACTTCGTGCTGCCGGATGAGCTTGCAACTGAGATTATCGCGGAATTTGAACGGATGGGAAGAGACATCGCGGTCCGCAGCTCAGCAACTGTTGAAGATCTTAACAAAGGCGCGGCTGCCGGCCAAGCCGAATCCTTCCTCCATTTGATCAGCGAAGAAGAAGTATTAGAAAGCGTTAAGAAAGTGTGGGCCAGCTTATTCTCGGATGGTTTTATAGCATATCGGAACAAAATGGGGGTCACTCATACTGATGCGAAAATGGCTGTAGTCTTGATGAAATTCTTGAATGCCCGCGCCGCAGGAGTGGTGTTTTCTTTTCATCCCGGAACGGAACGTCCGGTCTACTACATTACGGCCAAACCCGGCCTCGGAGAGGGAGTAGTCCAGGCCCAGGGCGAGATCGATGTCTGGTGCGTCGGGCTGCTTGCAGACGCTATCCTGGAAAAAAGCATATGTCAAAAGACAAAATGCGTGGTTATTGATGAATTCGGCGGAACGCAGGAACAGGAAGTCTCGGAATCCACGCCTTCTCTTTCCGATAAAGAGATCCTGGATCTGGCAGCTGTTATCCGGGTTATTTTTGAACATTATCGAAAAACCGGATTAGCCAGGCACGTTGATGTCGAGTTCGTCATCGATTCCTTAGGAAAGCCATATATCGTTCAGACCCGGGCTAAATCTGAACAGGCCGAGAGAGGCGAAAATGGACTAGTATTAAAAATAAAGGTCGTCGATGAAGAACGTGTGCCCCCGGGAACTACAGTCGTGCAGCTTCCTCCTCAAGCTTACGTTGCGGTCCCCGGATCTGTCGTGGCTGAGCTTCAAGTCCTGACGCTTCCAGAGGATATCACGAAACTTCCGGAAAAAGAGCGGGAAGAAGTGACGCAAAGCTTTATAAGCCGGACAAAGCCGAATGTGATCCTGGTGACTCAGGCAACCAATAATCAGTGGAACGCGAAATTCGTCCAGCTTGCAGGAGTGATCACCAGTGAAGGGGGGACCACTTCTCACGCGGCCATAAATTCCGGAGACTATAAAATTCCCTGTCTGGTTGGAGTTGCGGAAGCGATCGACCAGCTGGCTGTTTATGACGGTCAGATAGTCACTCTCGATACCGACAACCGCAAAGTCTATATCGGCAATATTCCTTTAAAGGATGAATCCAGGCCGGTTGATATGTGGGTGATGGATATTGAAATGATCAAGGAAAATATCGCAGCCATGGACTCCTTCCTGGAAACGTGGGAGGAGATCCTGGCTAAACGAAAAGACGTATATCGCAAAGATTTCGACGGCCACTGGGGCAGGAGAAGCCACGTGAACAATGTTTTTCAACTCAGTTACTACTATCTTGCCTGGCATGTTTTGGTCGGAATGCTGAACAAGCGGTTCGCCGGGCGCAGCAACTGGGAATTAAAGGTCCCAGAGATGAGGATCGTAAATCAGGGGCTCTACCATCGCATTGTTAATAAGGATCCTCATACGATCTATCATTTTATGACCGGTTTAAACGGTTTAGCCATCGAGGATTTTGAAGAGATAATCAAAGACAGATTCCAGGCTTTTGAAGACTTTTCCCGGTACGTCAACTCTTTGGAAAAGATCGATGAGCAAAATGTCGAACAGCTGATGGATGCGCTGCTGGGTATATTCGCCTGGATGCATTTTGCCGCATTCCTCAAGCATAGTTTTGATGACGCGTTCGTAATTAAGCAAAAGTGCGATGTGAGCAAGGATTATCTCGGAGATTTCCAGGAGGTCGCGCTCAAGGATACAAAAATCCGCCATACGGGAAGCATGTCGCGTTCGAAAGATAAGAAACGACTGGCCATGTTGGAGAAAATACGTTCCACTCCCGGCCTGGTTGAGGTGTTCTTGAAAAAAGACGGGATTGCGGAACTTGATAACCGGTTGCAGAAGGAATACCCGGAACTTTACCAAGAGATCGAAAGCTGGTCTTATTCTTTTAAAGGCACAACCGAAGAGATCACCGTTTTCACTGACACGAAAGAATATCTGTCTGAATTCAGGAACTCATTAAGCGCAAATGAGGTTGTTAATCGGGTTACGGCTTTGAAACTAACCAATAACGAAGAAAAAGGCCGGGACACCGATGAAGCTGATATAGTTAGAGCTTACGCCCGTTACAGAATACTTCTTGAGAAGATAAGGAAGGAACAGATCTCAAATCCTGAGGTTGAGCGCTTGAGCGAAGACCAGCTGCTTAAGACAATTTCGTCCGAAGAGACGCGTTCCTTGCTCTCTGCGACAGACGCTGAGCTGGAAAGGGAGACAATTAAAGCGCAGGACGAGCTTAAATCCCAACGCCAGGAAGTCAAAGACCTGGAAAAGCTCATCGCCAGGGAGCTTAATGAATTTCCGATGTTGAAGCGGGTAATAGCTCTTTCTAAGATAGAAGGAATGCTGCGCGAAGACGGACATCACCTGATAGTGCCGCCTCAGAGGAAGATCGGCAGGATGATGCTTGCAGCCGCTCGCAACTATCCTCAAATTTTCGAGAAGCCGGAAGATGTCTTCGAGGTTAGCATCGATGAGTTTGTGGCATTGATCAAGGAAGAACCCTCGAATACGGGGTATTTAAAACTCACCCCTCTGCGCTGGGAAATTATGGAGAATGCCGAAGCGAGCATTGATAAAAATTGGGCGGGCCCGGGGAACAGTCGATCAGTTCAGGCAGCCGCTGATTATGAAAAAGAAATTCGGCTTGCGATAAATATTTTAAACAGGCAGCTTGAGCAAGCTGCCGTAGGCCGGACAATAAAGTATTACAACTCAGAGAAAATTAGGCTGGTCAATAGAATTGAGAAAATAAATAATATGGCCAACGGCGAAAACAAAGACGGCGGCGATGCGCGTAAGGCCGGTGCGGCGGTGAACACGAATCTTAAGGTCAGCGAGCTGGGCATCGAAACCGCGGATAACAAGCAGTATCGCGACGGCGGCAACGCTGTCGGAGCGGTGGTGGGTTCTATATCGGAGAGTACGAATATCCGCCAGCAGGATATCGCCAATTATTATCGCCAGGAAGGTTGCGCGGATAAAGAGGTTTCCAGATGGTTAAGACGAGGATATGGATTAGGGATAAATGTTGCCAAGGACGGCGGGGAGCATATCCGCGGACCTCCTCAATCTCCGGCTAAGCTTAACACCGAATCAGAAATCTCCCGCCACATCCGTAATGAAGTTGAAACTTTAAAACAGAAATACGGCTTGTATGTTGCCGGCGACTTGCTTTCCGAATCAAACGGACTGATCGATATTGAAAAGAAGCTGGTGAATTCCGGAGTTTCCGGGATTTATCCTATAGGCGATAAAGCCATTCCCGTTTTATGGCAGATCGTCCTGAAATCCGAAGATGATTTATCCGTTACAATCGTTGAAGAGACATTATCCCTCCTTTTAAAAGAAGAGTTATTCCGCAAAAAGATCAGCTCTAAAGCCCAAAAATTACCCGGAGCCGGGTCCCCGCAAAAAGACGGCGGCCTGCTGGATATTATTCTCCAGCCGTATGTTTTGTATGCCGTCGCAGGGGTTATATCATTCATCCTTTCCTACCGGGCGGGAAAATTGTTCAAGAAATTAGAGATGCTCAACCATCCTGATGCGGCGACAAAGAACCAGATCTTGTTTAATTTCCTGATGTACGCCGCGGTGTCAGCCGGAGCGCTTTATTTCTTCAGGGAAGGCATTGTAGTCCAGATCGGAGCTGTTCTGCTTGGCAGGTGGACCGGCGGCTCTTTGGGCGCCTGGATGTATCGGACATTGAACGACCAGAAGGATGG
>JBFZAG010000110.1:0-7335 GCA_041309145.1 Candidatus Omnitrophota bacterium
TCGGAAGAGGTAAAGACGATATATCTTTCCAGCGATTTCGTAGCTAAAGGATCCATGAAGGGGAATTTTTCCAGCTTCTCCGAGCTGGACATTTCGCCTATCAGCTCTTTATTTACCACGATGGCCGGAGTCGTCAACGGGATCACCGGCTCGATCTTGAAAATATCTTTCTGCGTCCACATCTTGCCGTTCTGTTTTTCCCCGAAATGGATCCTGAGATCGTCGATCGTCATCACCGGATAGCGTGATTTTCCGTCGTAGATCATGAACATATTTTTGCCGTAGGATTTCCTGATCCAGAGTTCTGGCCTGTCGATATCGTTCCCGTTTATGAACTTTTCCAGATAAGCCAGCTCGGCCTTTCTGCCCGCCCAATCCACTCCCAGCCGGGCAAGCAGCTCCTCGATGGCGGCGGTGCTATTTGCGGCTTTAATGCTATATTTTTTTCCATCCATCGTGTAATTAAAGTATCCGCTATCCGGGTCGTAAGCTCCGAGCTTTCCGTCTTCCACCACTAATTCTCCGGTGGCTTTATTAAATATGTACGAAACGTTCAATTTCGGATCAAACATATTGACGCTCTTCTGGCCGATTATAACAACCGGGAGCTTGGTAAAGTCAGGCAGGTAAAAAGCGACCGCCGGATCTCCGTCCTGGGTCTCATCGAATCTTCTTAAAATTATATCGCCGGCATAACTCTCCAGGCGATCGTTCAGATTTTGCTGTATCACGGGCCGGGCTTCATCCGGGGCCTGAATATTGCCTGACGCCTTGAAGACATCTTCTTTGACCGCGCTCATCGGGACATTGCCGGAATACTCGGCGGCCTTTCTTTCCGAATAGTAGTTGGCGTCCAATAATTCCCATTTATCTTTGGAAGCGACGCTGTAATTGGCTGCCGAGCTTAAATATACCCGCTCTCCCAAAGCCACATATTCCTGCTGAGTGAGCACGGTCTCATTGTTTTCATTCATGCCCCTGCTTTCAATGATGAATGTGGCCGGCACAGGCTGGATCATGTCTTCCCGCACTTGGGCGCTTTCGCTTTCATTCAAGAAAGTATTCCCGGAAAAAGTGAACTTTTTCACCATATAAACCCAGTCGCTGTGCGCGTTCTCGTTCTCCGCGGTCTCAGCTTCATTCCGTATATTTGTCGCATCGCGCTCAGCTCTGACTCTTATGGAATAGCTGTATTCCTTGTTGTTAATCAGGCCTTCCTGGCTGACCGGAATAAATACCTGGGTGATGCCGCTGGGGAGATTCGGCTGGACATCCCAGGCCGTCCACTCCGACTCATTTGAATTCTCAAAGCTCTTGCCGGTCGGATTAACCTGAATTTTATAGGAAACAATGCCCGATCCCAAGGACGGATCGGTGATAAAGACATCAAAACCGCTGTTGATAGATTTGTCCGTTCTGGAGGTTTCGGCCAGACTATGGATGTCCTGGACCGCGATATCCGGCCAATTATAGTTATTGCTTGTCGTGGGTTGAGTAATATTGAAGGAATATTCTGTCCAGGGCCCGGCAGGCTGGGCTTCTAAAACCGAGCTGGTCATAGGATTGGCCGAGAGGAATCTGGCCTTTACCGTGTGGCTGCCCTGTCCAAAACCATAGGGAAGCCAAAGTTGAGGCTTGGTTTCTTCCGCGCTTACATAATCCGTATCGATAAATACATACTTGCCGTCAACGATCACTTCCAGGCATTTCGGCTTTCGGGCATCAAGATTGCTCTGCGAGCCCAGGCCGTTTATCTGATCCTGCCTTTCTTTATTCTCGATCCGGATAACGGCTACATCGCCCGAACCTTCCAGGACATCCGGCTCATTGAATATTCCGGTCTTGCCGTTTATCCGGGCGGTAACGTTCAAAGCCTCCCGGGTAAGCTCCACTTTAACGATAAGCGGATGGCTGGGCAAGCTGGAGGCCGCGTTCGCGCTCTGGGCCACGACCTCAAATTTATAGATACGGCCGTCCTGCAGATCGAGATCGGAGATCCTGCCGAAAGTCTTTCCGTAGATCTCGGAGGGATAACCTTCTTCTTCGCCGGTTATCAGATCCGTCTTTTTCACGTAGAAACTGGTCGGGTTATTGCCGTCATTGCCGCGATAGTAGAAATCAAAGCTTATTTGTCCGGAATTCGAAACCACGTCAAAAACCTGTTCGCCGGCCGGCTGAATAGCGATAGGCTGATGGCCATCCTTTAATTCTGTTTCTCCCCAAACAATAACCGGCTGCGCTAATCTGGCGCTTTCATCTATGCTTACTACTTTGAATATCGGGTGGTTAAGTTTGCTTATTTTCAGAACCGGATCGCCGGCGCCGGTATTATCCGAGTCTATTTTCTCGTCCTGGATGATGTCCCGGTTAAAGATAAATAATTCCAGCTTATAAGTCCCGTTCTCCAGGTTAGAAACAGGGACAATAACATCTTTAGCCTCCAGGCCGGTTGACCCGGAAGAAAGCGAGAAAGAATGCGCGCTTTTATTGTTAACATCAGTGGCCAGAATAGCGAAGGTGGCGTCTTTAAGCCCGGCTTTTTCCTCGGCGTCCAATCCGGAAAGGTTTACAGATACCAGAATGTTGCCACTGGAGCTTTTCATGTCTTGCTGGGCGTCCAGGGTTATTTTATTTAAAGTTGAAGAATTCAGGAAAGCCGGGACCTCCCGGGAATACGTGGTATCTACCCAGGCCTCTGGAGCCAGGAAGCCGGGCTTAGATGCTTCCAGGTTATTTTTAACCGTAAGATTCAACGGATTGAATTTATCCAGGGCCAGAAGAGGATAAACCGTGCTCGATATTGAGGTGTTGGAAAGCGGAACGTTCCAGCCGTGTCCGGTCGCAGCGCCTAATTCTGTGGCGTAAGGAATCCCGCCGTTGGAGTTCTGTAATTTCGCCAGCTCGCTTAAGTAATAGTTGGCTTTAGTCTCATCGGCCGGATCATTCTCCAGATAAGCCAGAGCCATTTGTCCGGTGATTTCCGGGAATACCAGCTTTTGATCATTCTTGAAAGCAAAACCGGTTACATTAAGAACCGGGTTTCCGGCGGCATCAACGGGCAGATCGTTTTCTCTGTTCAGGCTGGCAGTAACCAAGGTATTCTTTTCGGCAAAATCTATCAAAGCTGTCTGGTTGATCTTGGCCGGCAAAGTAGGAATAGACGCGCCCCAGGACAAAGCATCTGTGCCGATGGTCTGATCGGCCTCGCCCCTGATAAATCTCTGTTCATTCTTATCATAGCCGAAAGCATAAAGCCAGGTCCAGCTTTTATCCCGCTCAATAGCCCATATTTCTTTGCCGGTTTTGCGGGCTAAATAATCATAGACAGCGTAAGAATCCAGCATTTCTTCGGTGGCAACCGCGCTGGAGTCCTTGACTCCGGTAATGCCGAAATTAGGATTGCGCTGGGCGGCGATGATCCCGGCTATCCGCTCGATTTCAGTTAAATATCTGGTCTCATTGAATTTCTCGTCATACTGGGCCATGGCTATGGCGACCCAGAAATTGGGGCCGATATTGGATTTTCCGAACTCGGAAGATAACTCTTTGCCGGTATTCGCGTCATAAGCCGACCGGGACAAGCCTGATTCGTCCCTTCCTAATGTAGCGTTACCGGTGGTATTAACAAACAGATCCAACAGGGCGCTGGCGTTGGTTTTATCCCCGTTAGCTATAAAGTTCAAGGCTACCAGAGAGTCGTCATAAACAAAAGAGGTGTTTGATAGTTGAGGATGGCTGACATACAGGCCGGATTCCCCTTTTAAACTCAGGATAAAGTTATCGGCCTTGGCTTCATCTATAGCGGCAGGAATGAGGACAAAAGGTTTATCTTCGGGTTTTAACAAGTTCCAGTAATTATCAAGAGATTTTAAAACTGCGGGATCGGCGTAAGCGATATTGCCTTTTTCATCGACTATTTTGAGATCAAACAATCCGGTGCTGCTGTTTTTCAGGACTTCGTTCTCAATTAATGGCTGGGTTATGGTGCTGGGCATGTAGTAGAATAACTCGCCGCTTTTAGGATCGGTATAGGTGGTAAAATTGGTCTGGCTGTCCACGCCTTTGACTTTATCAATTAAATTGACTGCCGAGGTAACTGCGGAGGCGGGATCGGCTGTTGCATTTTCCGGCGGAGCCCTGCTCAGCGCGGATGAATTCAATGCCTGATTCGGAGTGATATTAAAATCTCCCATAACCGGAAGCTTTAACTCTGCGCCGTTCAAAGCTAATGGGGCTTTTAACACAGCGGCGGATGAATTGCCGGTTGTGTTGTTAACAAGGGCAGGAACAATATTGGTTGTTGTAGCATTAGCCGGGATCGTATTCTCGGTTGCGGCGACAGGGGTGAATGTCTGCTCGGCCACGGTGAACTTGTTGTTTTCTAAAGTGATCACGGTCTGGCTGTCGGCGTCTTCGCGGATAACATAAGTTGCGGAAATATCGGCTTCCGAAGTCTTATTATTTGATTTAAGCAGGCTGTATTCGCCTTTAAACATCTGCGTATTTATCGATTCAGTCTGATTGCCGTATATTGCCGTGTTGACAGCGGAGGTTTTGTTGACCGAAGAACTGGTCAGGTCTATCCTGACCACGCTTTCCAATTCCCTGGTGTTCAAGGCAAGCTGGCGGATAAAATATTGCTCGGTATTCCCGAACAGCCCTTTCTGCTCATCAATTATATAAATTTTATTGTTTTTCCAGTCAATGGATGTATGCTGCTGCGGATAGTTAGGCAAGAGCTGAGCGATCGGACTGAGCAGCTCAGGCATTTTTGCCGCAACAGCGCTCATCGGATCATGGGCTATGCCGATGATGCCGTATTCAGGATCTTCCCAGGACTTAGCGACAAAATCCAGCCCAAATCCCATGCGGTTGGCCAAGCCGATCACCGAACCGATCTCGGCTCCGATCAGGCCAAGACTGACGTATGCTGACCAGAAAGCCCACTTCAGATCGCTTAAGCGTGGATCAGGGCTGGGCAAGAAAGTGTTACCTATATATACCACAGTTGCCACTACGCCCATTCCTACAGTATTCTTTATCTTGCTTCCGACAGGGATAGAAGCATCGAATTCTTTCTCCAGCAAACCTAACAGATCTATGCTTCCTGTATTATATAAATGGTTTTTCAGATAGGCCTGCTTTATTTGCTCTTTAAGTTTAGGATCATTCAGGCTGCCGGCTAAGAGGAGCGCTTCCACGTTCCCGGTTGCTGTAGCGAGCTTGTCTTTTTCAATTATCAACCCGTCTTTTTCAGCGAAGAATATATCTTTTAAAATACTCATTACTTGCTTCAATGAAGTCCTTCCGGAAAGCGCCAGGTTGAGGATATAAATACGTAGCAAATTAGCCCAGGTCGGAGGAATATTATTGAATAAGAAGGTTTTTATATCCACGCAGTTGCTCAGCCCTGTTTTCTCAGCGACAAAACCGATACCGTTGAAGATGGCTTCAAGAATAAAACAATCAGCGGCTAAATACGGAATATGCCCGGCCAATAAATAAACAATCGGACCGCTGACGAAGAAGGCAATTCCTCCCAGCAAGAATCTCCAGAGAGTAAAATTGACCAAACCGTTGGATATGGGATAAGCCAGGGCGAAACCCGTCCAGCCGTTCTTTACTGTCTGATAGCCGGAGATTTCGCCTGATCCCCAAATAAGAGCTTCCATATAAAGATCAATGCGCTCTCCGGATAAAGCGATCTTTCCCTGATTCTTGTACCTTAAGAACTTGATGTTATCCGCAGCTGCGCCGCAGACGAACAGGTAGGTTAGCCGGGCAAGGAAGTACGGTACGGCCGCGATCATTCCGATGCCCCTGCCGATGATCTTGGCCCAAGCCGGGAATTTTTCGGTTATAACTCCCGTTAACTGCAGGCTTTCCAGGGCCGCCTGGCTGAATTCCATTGCCAGGCCGAGCTTGCTTTGGGTTAATTTAATTAACAGCTTGCCGGTTAATGTTGTTCCGTCTATTCTTCTGCCAAATCCGGTTTTATATTCTTTCTTCTCTTTTGCCAACATCTGCAGAAGGATATTCCGCAATACTTTAATGTCTTGTTCCTCATTGAGAAATTCCGCATATTCCTCTTTACTTTTTTCGTCGGGGACCTTCTTAACGTATTCCGCTAACTCTTCTCTCAGCTGCGCGAGATCCATCTTATAGATATGTTTGGCCTGATATTGCCCTTTTACGCCTTCTATTATCCGGACCAACAAGGCCGCGATCGAAAAGCCGGCCGCGCCATAAAATAATTGAGCGATTCCGCCTGAATTAAGCCCCAATATATACGGCTGAGCGAATACACAGGCAATAATCACTGTAGCGACAATTACGATAAAAGGAAGCATTTCCTTTAAGGCGCTTTTTATCTCTATGACCTGATTTTCCGGATGATACGCATGCTCTTCGCCTTTTGTCGTTAAAACACTGCCGACATCTTTTTTTCCGCCGTCCAGTTTAAAAGACTGGGTGAACGCGGCTACGGTATTCAGCTCTCTGACCAGCCTGATTTCTGTCGAATAGCTAAATCCCAAACCGGATTCTCTGTTCAATTTCTCCAACAAGGTCAGCCTCTGTTTATTATCTTGCGTTTTTTCCCAATCTTTCACAAACCCTGTTAGGCTGATCGTTTTTTCTGACTGATAACCGCTGACATATTTTATAACTGATTCAAACAAGAATTCTTCGACTTCTTCAGGAGCCAAGTTATTTCGGTGAATGACTATCGCGCTGGGGCAGAGACCTTCGAACGTTTGGCCATTAGTGATCAATTTAGCCACCCCGGTCTCGGGGTTTAACATGATAAATATTTTACCCGGGAGGTTCTCTTCCACGATTACAGTCACCACATCCCTATCATCTCCGTTTAAAAGTCTCAGATTCTTTAATAGGGGAATTAATCTTCGACCTGGAGTAAACCCTCTTCCTTTGTTTCTGAGGTCCGACTTAAGATATTCCGCTTTCTCAAGCATCTTTCCTAATTTCAGCTCTTCCGCTTCTCCGCCGTCAAGCTTCCTGGATACAACCGCGTCTTCGGGTCCGACAGCAACCACCCCGCCCAAAGCGAACAAGGCCGGGAAGTAATGCTGCTGCGCGGTGGCAAAGATCAAAGCCGCGAAAAGACCGGCGGTTGTAATGCTAACAAAAGCCGCGGTCTCAAAAGCTTTGATCTTGTCCATTCTTAACAATTTTAAACTTAAAATATACGTAACCACATACATCCCGGCGGCGATGACCACTGTCGTAATGATCATTCCCGGAACAGAATACACAAAATTCATGCCGCCGGTTATCAAGCTGAATCCTGCTATCCCGCCGTCAAGCGCTGAAGGC
>JBFZAG010000111.1:0-10804 GCA_041309145.1 Candidatus Omnitrophota bacterium
TAGCCAAGTTTAACGAGAATATCGTTGTCCGCAAGTTTGCGCGATATAAGATCGGCGAATAAAGATGGCAGGCGCTATCTACAAGAGAATCGTCCTGAAGCTGAGTGGTGAAGCCCTCCAAGGCAAAAAATCCCACGGAATAGACCATTCTTTTCTGGTTTCCATTGCTTCCCAGATAAAAGAGATAAGAGACCTGAACGTGGAAGTGGCGCTGGTCTTGGGCGGCGGCAACATTTTCCGCGGCCAGGAGAACACCGCTTCCCGCGGCCTGGAAATGGAGCGGTCGGTAGCGGATTACATGGGAATGCTGGCTACGGTGATAAACGGCCTGGCCCTGCAGAGCGTTCTGGAGACTATGGGCATGCCTACCCGGGTGATGACCGCGATCGAAATGCAGAAGATCGCCGAGCCGTATATCCGCAGAAGGGCGGTGCGCCACCTGGAAAAAGGCAGGATAATCATCTTTGTCGCCGGGACCGGAAACCCTTATTTTACCACGGATACGGCGGCGGCTTTGCGCGCGGTGGAGATCGGCGCGGAAGTGATCCTGAAAGCCACCAAGGTGGACGGCGTTTATTCCGCGGACCCCGTGAAGGTCAGAAGCGCCCGGAAATTAGGGCTTTTAAAATATATCGACGTGCTCCGCAAGGGGCTCAAGGTGATGGACGCGACCGCAATAAGCCTTTGCATGGACAACAAGCTTCCCATCGTAGTCTTCAACCTGAATAAGTACGGCAATATCAAAAAAGCGGTTTTAGGAGAAAAGATCGGAACAATAGTCAGATAATTCGATCAGGAGGTCGGCTATGAGTGTCAAAGAGATCGTTCACGGCACTGATGAAAAATTCAAGAAAGCAATAGATTTTGTGGCCCGCAATTTCGCGGAAGTGCGCACCGGACGGGCAAATCCCAGCATAGTGGAGGGGCTGCATGTCGATTATTACGGGACTCCCACGATGCTCAAGCAGCTGGCCTCGATCTCGGTGCCTGACGCGCATATGCTGATGATCCAGCCCTGGGACCCCACGGCGATCCCGGAGATCGAGAAGGCGATACTTAAATCCAATCTGGGGATAACCCCTTCCAACGACGGCAAAGCCATAAGGCTGGCAGTTCCCTCTTTGTCCAAAGAAAGGCGCCAGGAGCTGGTCAAGATCGTCCACAAAATGGCCGAAGACGGAAGAGTGTCTTTAAGGACCATCCGCCACGAGGCTAAGGCCCACCTGGAAAAGATGGAAAAAGACAAGGCGGTCACCGAAGACGATAAATTCCGCGGGATCGACGAAGTCCAGAAGCTGGTCGACAAATATACCGCAAAAGTAGAAGAGATCTTAAAGAGCAAAGAAAAGGAAGTGCTTGAGTTTTAGTTATGTCACAAGTCACACGTCACAGGTCACAAGTAGAGGTTTCTTGCTGGATGTGGGATGTGGAATGTGACGCGTGACATTGCCTGCCTAGCGGCAGGCAGGTGACCCTGGATTTTCTGCTCATGTGACATGTGACTTGTTACGTATGACCCCTGGATTTTAAATTTAATTAGATCTGGGCCTCTAGCTCATCTGGTAGAGCACCACCCTTTTAAGGTGGGTGTGCCGCGTTCGAGCCGCGGGAGGCTCACCAAATTTATTCAGCGCCAGCGAAAGACGCGGCACATCGACAGCCGCGTTCCCCCGTCAGGCATGTGAAACGGGAAGACGGGATAGCCGCCTTGAAGTCGGGCGCGCTGGCGTCAGAGCCGCGGGAGGCTCACCAATTTTTTTAACCGCGTCTGTAAGGCGCGGAGTTTTTTAAGGGAGCACCCAAGCAATTTATGCGGACTACACCCGGCCGTATCGGAACGGCCGGTGTTGTGCTTGTGCACAAGGGCGGATGGTGGAATTGGCAGACACGATAGCCTTAGGAGCTATTGGGGAAACCCTTGGAGGTTCAAATCCTCTTCCGCCCAAATATTTTTCCCGGCGGAAGATAGGTAAGTTCAATGCGGGAGTAGCTCAGTTGGTAGAGCGCTACCTTGCCAAGGTAGTTGTCGCGGGTTCGACCCCCGTCTCCCGCTTTTTTTATCGCAGGTCGAACCCCAAGGGGTGCGGGGAAAGAATTTCCCCGCTTATTTGGGGTGACAGCGGAACGAAGTGAAGCGTCAGAGGGGCAAAGCCCCTATGAGGAGCTAGCCTTTGTTTACAGAGATAGCTAGCGGCGGGTTCGCATCCCCGTCTCCCGCTTTTAATACCGCAGGTTTATCCTCGGAACGATGGGCTAAGACCCTGGTTTCGAAGAAATGATATTTCAGGTCTCGAGAAAGGAGACGCACAAATGAAATTAATGGATTTTCTTTCTAAAAAATCGATCGTCGCCCAGATCAACTCCACCAAAAAAGAGGATGTCCTCAAAGAGCTGGTGGACCTTTTGATCAACGCCGGCGAATTGGAAAAGTCTTCCCGCAATAAAGTCATCGATGCCCTTCTGGAGCGCGAGTCGTTAGGCTCGACCGCCATCGGCCAGGGCATCGCTATCCCGCACGCAAAAACCGACGCAGTCAGCAAATTAGTGGGAGCCTTCGCTCTTTCCAAAAAAGGGGTGGATTTCGACTCCCTGGACGGAGAGGCGGTCTATATTTTCTTCCTTCTGTTGGCGGCTCAGGATTCCGCCGGGCCGCACTTGAAAGCCCTGGCCAGGATTTCCCGTCTTTTTAAAGACAAATATTTCCGCGATAATCTTCGCAGCTGCACCAACGAACAAGATATCATAAAAGTAATTTCCCAGGAAGACGAGAAGGTTTAATCGAGGGAAGATGAAACCCGGATTAAGGCGACTTTTCATGTGGCTATATCCCGGCATCGGGATCAAACGCTGGATAGGCTTAAGCGGATTCGGGGTGATATTGCTTATCGTCGGTTCAGGCGGCATCCCGCAGGGAGAATTCTTTATTATCAAGATCCTGGATTCGGTGATCCTGGTTTCCGGGCTGGTTATCCTGGTTTTAGGGATCAAGCGGCTGCTCAGCTCTTTGATCAACGCTTTTCTTCCGGCTACCAAGCAGAACGACCTGGTCGATATCCTTTACCACCGCAAGCAGCTTTCCCGGGGGCCCAAGATCGTCGCCTTAGGCGGGGGCACGGGGCTGGCTATGCTTTTATCGGGCTTAAAGGAATACAGCTCCAACATTACGGCCATAGTCACCGTAGCCGATGACGGAGGCTCTTCGGGCCGGCTGCGCCAGCAGTTCGATATCCTGCCTCCCGGAGATATCCGCAACTGCCTGGTCGCTCTTGCCGACGCTTCCACGATGATGCAGGACCTGTTCCAGTTCCGTTTTGAAAAAGGCTCGGAACTGGCCGGCCACAGTTTCGGGAATCTGTTCATCACCGTAATGACCCGGATCACCGGAGATTTCGAGAAAGCCGTCCGCGAGACCAGCAAGGTACTGGCTTTGCGAGGGCAAGTAGTCCCGTCGACCCTGGAAAATGTCACCCTGGTGGCCAGGCATCAGGACGGCTCGATCACCGAGGGGGAGTACAATATTCCCCGGGCGGCTAAGCCGATCAAAAAAGTTTATCTTAACCCGCTTTCCCCGGGCGCCACTCCGGAAGCGGTCAAAGCCATAAAAGAAGCCGAAATAATCGTTTTGGGGCCGGGCTCTTTATATACCAGCATCATCCCGAACCTCTTGATCAAGGAGATCACCGACAGCATTGTTTCTTCCCGGGCGATCAAGGTCTATGTCTGCAACGTGATGACCCAGCCCGGAGAAACAGACAACTTCAGCGCTTCGATGCACCTGAGGACCATGATCGAGCACAGCCATCCCCGGACAGTGGATTACTGCATCGTGAATACCGGGAATATTCCCGAAGATATCCGGAAGCGCTATGAAAGCGAGCATGCTTTCCTGGTCAAAAGCGACAGAAAAGTCATCCATAATATGGGTTACAGGGTGATCGAAGAGGATACGGTGAGCATCGCCGACAGTTTAGTCAGGCATGACAATCTGAAGCTGGCGAAGTTGATCTTCAGCCTGTTAGAGGAATTCTGATCTTATCAAAAAAGGAAAAATGACAACCGCGATAAAAAAGTTAACCGTCAAGAACAAACAGGGGCTGCACGCCCGCCCGGCGGCGATATTCGTCCAGGTAGCTAACAAGTTCGAGTCCAATATCACGGTCTGCCGCGATGAAGAGAAAGTCAACGGCAAGTCGATCATGGGCATCCTTATGCTGGGAGCCGAGCAGGGCAGCGAGATAACCATAGAGGCGCAGGGCAAGGACGCGGAAGCGGCTTTGGTCGAATTGGAGCGGGTAGTAAACAGGGAGGATCTGGCATGATCAAGTTAAAAGGCATTGCCGCGGCTCCCGGGATCAGCATTGCCAGGGCCCATAAAGTAGGCAAAGAGGAATTCGATATCCCCAGCGAGCCGATAAGGCCCGATGAGATCCCTCTGCAGATCCAGCTTTTTGAAGAAGCCCTGATCGCCACCCGCAAAGAGATCATCGAGCTCCAGAAAAGGATCTCCAAGGAGATGGGGCAGGAAGAGGCCCAGATCTTTGACGCCCATCTTTTGGTCCTTGAGGACCGCATGCTCATCGAAGAAGTGATCTCCCGCCTCAAAAAAGAGCAGATCAACGTAGCGTTCATATTTTTCGAGGTTTTAAAAAAATATATCGCGGTTTTTTCTAAAATAGAGGACGAGTATCTGCGGGAGCGCACCGCCGACCTTAACGATGTCGGCAAGCGCGTCCTGCGCCATCTTCTGGGCAAAGAGCACAAGGGGCTCAAAGACCTGAAAGAGCGGGTGGTGGTGGTCGCCCACGACCTTTCGCCTTCGGATACCGCGGCCATGCACAAACAGCTGGTCAGCGCTTTCATCACGGATATCGGAGGAAAGACCTCGCACACCGCGATCATGGCTAAGTCTTTAGAGATCCCCGCGGTAGTAGGGTTGGTCGAGGCGACAGGCAAGATCAAGAGCGGGGATATGCTTATTGTCGACGGGACCATGGGGATCGTGATCATCAATCCCGACGAAGAGACCCTGCGGATCTACCAGGAAGAGGAACAGAAGCTTATCGGGGTCGCGGAAAGGTTTGTGGCGGTCAAAGACCTTCCGGCCCAGACCAAAGACAACCATACGGTCAAGATCGTCGCCAACATCGAGTTCCCGGAAGAGATCCCTTCGGTCAAGATCCACGGCGGGGAGGGGATCGGGCTTTACCGCACGGAATTTTTCTATATGAACCGCAAGGACGCGCCCACCGAAGAAGAGCAGTTCCAGGCTTATAAATTTGTCGCCGAGGAAATGAAATCAAGCTCCGTGGTCATCCGGACCCTGGACCTGGGAGGGGATAAGTTCCTTTCCCAGTTCGAAATGCCCAAAGAGATCCAGCCGTTCCTGGGCTGGCGGGCGATCCGCTTCTGCCTGGCCCGGCCGGACGTGTTCAAGCTGCAGCTGCGGGCGATCCTCCGGGCTTCTTCTTACGGAAAGCTGAGGCTGATGTACCCGATGATCTCCAGCGTGGAAGAGCTGAAACAGGCTAACACGATCCTGGAAGAGTGCAAGCACGAATTGCGCCGGGAAAGGATGAGCTTCGACGAAAAAATCGAGGTCGGGGTAATGATCGAGGTCCCGTCGGCGGCGATCACCGCTGATCTTCTGGCCAAGGAAGCTGATTTTTTCTCTATCGGCACCAATGACCTCATCCAGTACGCTCTGGCGGTGGACCGGGCCAACGAAAAAGTGGCTTATTTATACGAGCCGGCGCATCCGGCGGTTCTGCGGATGATCAAATCAATTATCGAGGCGGCTCACGCCAACAATATCTGGGTGGGGATGTGCGGGGAAATGGCTTCGGACGAGATCTTTACCCTGGTGCTCCTGGGAATGGGATTGGATGAATTCAGCTTATCGGCCCTGGCGATCCCGCAGATAAAATATATCATCCGCGCGGTGAATTTTGAAGATGCCCGGCTGGCCGCCGAGCAGGCTTTGAAGCTGCCTACCACCAAAGAAGTGGAAAACTTCATGCGCATTAAGCTCAAGGAGATCCTTAAATAAAAAAAGATGAAAGCTCTGATCCTTGCCGCGGGTTACGCGACCCGGCTTTATCCCTATACCAAGAATTTTCCCAAGCCGCTTTTGGAAGTAAACCATAAACCCATAATCGAATATCTGGTCGAAAAGCTGGAAAATCTTGAGAGCCTTTCGGAAATAATCGTGGTCACTAACGGCAGGTTCTTCCCTTTTTTCGAAAAATGGAAGAACAATCTCGATTCCGGCAAGAAGATCCGGATAATCAATGATCTGACCGAAACCCCTCAGGACAGGCTGGGAGCGATAGGGGACATGAATTTCGTTTTCAGCAAACTCGGGTTTAACGACGATTATCTGGTCCTCGGCGGGGATAATTTTTTCCAGGAGCCGCTTTCTCAGTTCATGCGGCAGGCCGGAAAAAACATTGGTTCGGTGACCATAGGGGTTTGCGATGTCAGGAAAAAATCGCAAGCCAGCAAATACGGGGTGGTGGTCCTGGACAAAAAGCGGCGCATAGTCAAGTTCTGGGAAAAGCCGGCCAAGCCGCAGTCGAGCCTGGTGGCGATGTGCCTGTATTATTTTCCCCGTTCCCAGGTCGGTTTGCTCAAGGAATACCTCAGCGATCCGGGGCACCAATCCGACGCCGCAGGCGCTTATATCGGATGGCTGACCGAGCACAAGAACGTAAACGCTGTCGTGTTCAAGAATTATTGGGTCGATATAGGCAGTATTAATAATTATAAGAATGTAAATAGACTCACCAAAACAAAAGGAGCCAAGGCGAGATGAAAGATCATTATTTTTTCACTTCGGAATCGGTCGGCGAAGGACATCCGGATAAAGTCTGCGACCAGATCTCCGACGGAGTGCTGGACGAAGTAATGAAGGTCGATCCGAAAGGCCGGGTCGCCTGCGAGACTTATGTTACCATGGGGCTTTTGATCGTGGGAGGGGAGATCACCACCCACGCTTATGTGGACATCCAGAAGATGGCCCGCAATATTATCAGGGAAATAGGGTATACCGATCCCAAATACGGATTTGATTATCATACCTGCGCCATCGTCAACACCATTAATTCCCAGTCCCCGGATATCGCCCAGGGGGTGGACGCGGGAGGAGCGGGAGACCAGGGGATCATGTTCGGATACGCCTGCAACGAAACCGAGGAATACATGCCTATGGCGATCACCCTGGCGCATCGCCTGGTCAAACGGATGGCTGACGTGCGCAAAAAAGAGATCCTTAAATATCTCGGCCCGGATTGCAAATCCCAGGTGACCATCGAGTACCAGGGGGGCAAAGCCAAGCGGGTCGACTCGGTGGTCCTGGCCTGCCAGCACACCGAAGATATCCTGGATAAAAGCGGGGAGCATATCACCGAAAAAGCCCGGCAGGAAATGATCAAAGTGATCGCCGAGCCGCTGTTAAAACAATGGATCGATAAAAACACCAGATATTACGTCAACCAGACCGGGAAATTCGTGGTCGGCGGACCGCAGTCGGATACCGGGATGACCGGCAGAAAGATCATCGTTGACACTTACGGCGGCACGGTCCCCCATGGCGGGGGAGCGTTTTCCGGAAAAGACCCGACCAAGGTCGACCGCTCGGCGGCATACATGGGGCGTTACGTGGCCAAGAACATGGTGGCTGCGGGCTTGGCTGAGAAGTTCCTGGTCCAGTTCTCCTACGTCATCGGCTACGCTGAGCCGCTGTCGATATTCGTCAACACTTTCGGCACCGGAAAGATCGAGGATGAGAAGTTCGTGAAATTGATCCGGGATAATTTTGACCTGACCCCGCAGGGGATCATCAAGACCCTGGAGCTGCGCCGGCCGATCTACCGCAAGACCGCCTGCTACGGCCATTTCGGACGTCCGGAGCCGGAATTCATCTGGGAGAAAACCGACAAAGCCGAGGCGCTGAAAAAACAAGCTAACAAATTATAACCGATATAACCTTGTCAACCTACGCGGTTGCCCAATGGGCAACCGCGTAGGTTGACAAAGGTAACTAGGAGGTTTGATGAAGTATGATATTAAGGATATAAAGCTGGCTAAAAAGGGGGCGCTGCGTATCGAGTGGGCCCGCAACAATATGCCGGTCTTGGAATTAGTGGCCAAGCGCTTCAAGAAAGAAAAACCTCTCAGAGGGCTGACGATCGCCGCTTGCCTGCATGTTACCACTGAGACCGCGGTTTTAATGGAAGTGCTTAAAGCCGGGGGAGCGGATGTGGCGGTTTGCGCTTCTAATCCTTTATCCACCCAGGATGACGTGGCGGCGTCTTTGGCGGCAAACCTCAAGGTCCCTGTGTTCGCGATCAAGGGCGAGGATACCAGGACTTATTACAAGCATATAATTTCCGCTTTATCTTTCCAGCCGAACATCACCATGGACGACGGGGCTGACCTGGTTTCTTTGATCCACCAGCATCCGGAAAAATATTTCCGCAGCCCGGTCCTGGGGGGTACTGAAGAAACCACTACCGGCGTGATCAGGCTCAAGGCTCTGGCCGGACAGGGTAAATTGCGCTATCCGATCATCGCGGTCAATGACGCGCTGACCAAGCATATGTTCGATAACCGCTACGGAACCGGGCAATCCACGATCGACGGGATCGTCAGGGCCACCAATAAATTATTGGCCGGCTCGAATTTCGTGGTCTGCGGCTACGGCTGGTGCGGACGCGGGCTGGCTATGCGGGCCCAGGGAATGGGCGCCAACGTCATCGTCATCGAAGTCTCTCCTTTAAAAGGGCTGGAAGCGGTGATGGACGGCTACCGGGTAATGACTATCAAGGAAGCTTCCAGGATCGGGGATATTTTTGTCACCGTGACCGGAGATGTCAATGTCATCCGCGGCGAGCATTTCGCCTTGATGAAAAACGGGGCGATCGTTTGCAACTCGGGCCATTTCAACGCCGAGATCGAGATCAAAGCCCTGGAAAAGATGGCTAAAGCCAAAAAAACCATCCGCGATTATACCGTGGAATATGTTTTAAGGAACGGCCGCAAGATCTATTTGCTGGGCGAAGGCCGGCTGATCAATCTCGCCTCCGCAGAAGGCCATCCGGCTTCGGTCATGGATATGTCTTTCTGCAACCAGGCCTTAGGCGTGGAATATATGAAGAAGAATTATAAGAATCTGGAAAAAGAGGTTTATTCGGTCCCGGAAAATATCGACAACGAGATCGCCAGGCTTAAGCTGAAAGCCATGGGCGTGAATATCGACACTTTGACCGAAGAGCAGAAAAAGTATTTATCAAGCTGGGAAATGGGCACCTAGACCGTGTCAACCTACGCGGTTGCCATCGGTTGCCATAGGGCAACCGCGTAGGTTGACCAGGTTAAAAGCGGGAAGGGCTATAATATGGGAATCCGAAGAATCGGGATATTGACCTCCGGAGGGGACGCTCCGGGGATGAACGCGGCGATCCGCTCGGCGGTGCGAGCGGCCCTGAATTCCAACCTGGAAGTTATGGGGATCTTCCGCGGGTTTGAAGGTCTGATCAACCAGGAGCTGAAAGTTTTTGACCACCGTTCCGTATCCAACATCATCGGACGCGGGGGGACTATCTTAAAGACCGCGCGCTCCGAGGAATTCATGACCGAAGCCGGCCAGCAGAGAGCAGTTGAGACCATAAAAAAATTCAGCATGGACGGGCTGGTCCTGATCGGAGGAAACGGCACCTATAACGGCGGAATAGTTTTATCCCGAAAATGGAACGTTCCCTGCATCGGGGTCCCGGGAACGATCGATAATGACATTAACGGAACTGATTCGACAATAGGCGCGGACACCGCGGTCAATACCGCTTTGGAAGCGATCGACAAGATCAGGGACACCGTGACTTCCATGGAAAGGATCTTTGTGGTGGAAGTAATGGGCCGGGACAGCGGTTTTATCGCCGTGCAGGTCGGGCTGGCCAGCGGCTCGGAAGACGTCCTGATCCCGGAAAGAAAATTCGATATCCACAAAATGTGCCATGATATGGTCGAAGGCAACCTCCGCGGCAAGGTCAGCTGGATCGTGATCGTGGCCGAAGGGGCGGCTAAAGCCGAGGATATCGCCCGGCAGATCACCGAAATAACCACTCTGGAGACCAGGGTCGCGGTGCTCGGACACATCCAGAGAGGCGGAAGCCCGACAGCTAAAGACCGGAACCTGGCCAGCATGCTGGGAGCGGAAGCGGTAAATTTATTGAACCGCGGCGAGACTTGCAAGGCGGTGGGAATGATCTCCGAGAATATCAATATCGTCGACATGGAATTCGCGGTGACTAAAAAAGAACTTAAAACCGATAATTTTTATCAATTGATCAAAACTTTAACTTAAGGGAGGGATCAGAATGGGAAGAAGGCCTTTGGATGTCGAAAATCTGGTCAGGGAGCTGGTCAACTCTGACGACGCGAACTTTAAAAAAGAGATCGCCGGGAAAATAAAAGAGATGGCCTATAAAAAAGGCGCATATCTATCCAGCATCCACGAGCTTTATATGGCCCGCGGCAAAGGCGAGTACACCGGGACCACTATCCCGGCGATCAACCTGCGCTCGATGACTTATGACCTGGCCCGGGCGATGTTCCGGGTGGCTAAAAGGAATAATTCCGGGGCTTTTATCTTCGAGATCGCCAAGTCGGAAATGGGCTATACCGCCCAGCCTCCGGTGGAATATTCCGCGGTGATCCTGGCCGCGGCGATCAAAGAAGGGTACGCCGGGCCGGTGTTCATCCAGGGCGACCATTTTCAGGTCAACGCCAAGAAATACGGCGAGGACCC
>JBFZAG010000112.1:0-4487 GCA_041309145.1 Candidatus Omnitrophota bacterium
CTAAGCCCCCCTCAAGACTTAATATCTCTGGACCGCAAGGTCCTGTAGGCACCCCGGAGACTACGGGGTTGATAGGCGTGATGTGTAAGGTCCGTAAGGATTTTAGCTAACACGTACTAATATGCCAACCGGCTTGACCTTTTTTAAAATCTTTCGATTATTAAAAAATTGTAGTTTACTTTTATTATGTAGTTGTTGATATTTTCTGGAGGAAACAAATTTTTGTCTCTCGGCGCATCTGCGCCTCGGGATCAAAATTTTTCTTCTATACAGATTTATCTGAAAAATTTTGGAGTGCTTTTACCGCGAGGGTCACACCCGTTCCCATTCCGAATACGGAAGTTAAGCCTCGCAGGGCCGATGGTACTCTAGTCGTAAGGCTACGGGAGAGTAGGTTGGCGCTCCATTAAATTAGAAAAGCCCCTGTGATTTTTATTGCGGGGGCTTTTTATTTAAGTTCACCTGCCTGCCGGCAGGCAGGCAAGGTCACAAGTTTTGGTTGATGCGTTGAGGCCCGCGCTGTTTTAAATACGGGCCTTTTTACATAGACGCCCGCTTGAGCGAAAGTTCAGGCGGGCTTTTTTATTGGTTGTTTGGAGAGAAGCTTAGAGGTATAATATAAAAAATGGAGGCAGATATGAAGAATATAAGCGGGCCGGAAAGGGTTGTTCGGATAGTTGTTGGACTGGTTATTATCGGCTGGGGCTTATTCGCCAGGAACTGGTGGGGAGCGATCGGGTTAGTGCCTTTATTGACCGGGATCATCGGCTGGTGCGGGCTATACCAGGTCATGGGCACTTGTTGCCCGTTTTCGAAGAAGGGTGAAGGAAAAAAAGACGGAGAATCCAAGTCTTGCGGGTGCGGTTGCTCAGGCGGCAAAAAGTAATTGAAATAAATTAAGGATTTAGGCGCGCTGCGGAAACCAGCGCGCCTTTTTTTGCGGGGGTTGAATTTGATTGCCTAAACCAGGGTTTAGAGCTAAAATAAAGCGAAGATTGCGGAAAATCCAAAATGGATGGAAGTGAGAAAATGGTTGCGGCGAAAGTCCGGAAGATGGCTGAGGCGGTTGATTATCAGAAGGGTTCGGTTGTCAGCAGCGAAATAATCAGAAAAGACGCCGGATCGGTCACGGTTTTTGCTTTTGATAAAGGAACGGGATTGAGCGAGCATGTGGCTGCGTTTGACGCGCTGGTCTGCATACTTGAAGGAGAGGCGAAAATATTCATTTCCGGCAAGCCGCGTGTTTTGAAAAGCCCGGAGATGATCATCATGCCGGCCAATAAACCGCATGCCTTGAAAGCAATAAATAAATTCAAGATGCTTTTGGTTATGATCCGGTAATTTAAATTAAGACTAAAAGGGTTGGGACATGGGGGAAGCTTTAAGCTTTAGCCAATTACATCTGGACGCGCTCCGGGAGATCAGCTCTATCGGCGCGGGAAACGCTTCCACGGCCCTGTCCCAGTTCATCAACCAGAAAGTCGAAATGGCTCCGCCGGAAGTGACGACTTTGACGGTCAGCGATGTTCCTCAGTTCGTATCCAAGGGATTTCCGATCATAATAATGGTCGCGCTTGAAATACTGGGAGATATCGGCGGTTATATTTTTTTTATCTTTGACGAAAAAAACGCGGTAATGATGATCGATCTGCTTATGGGGCAGAAGCCGGGCAGCACCTCGTCGTTATCCGAGATCGGGGTTTCCGCGCTCAAGGAAGTCAGCAATGTCATGTCCGGCTCATATTTGCAGGTCCTGGGAGATATGATCAAGCTTACTCTTTCCATGACCCCGCCGTATTTTACCGCCGGATCGCCGTTCGAGATACCTAAATTCATTAACGAGCATTGCATCAAGAAAGACGAAACTACTATTTGCCTTAAATCCAATTTAAGTATTGCGAAAGATTTCCAGGTCTACGGCTCCCTGGTGTTTATACCCGCAGCAGCTTCTTTAGGCCAGCTTTTGAATCTTCTGGGGTTGCCGAATGAGCTCTCCCCTCAACCTTAATAAGGCGGCTTATGGCTGAAGAAAAAATCCTGGTTACGGATCTGATCAAGGAAGTCGGGAACCAGGCTATGTCCCAGCTTCATTGCGAGCCGTTTATCAAGTGGGTGCTGGAAAAAACCCCGCTTGTTATCGATCATGATGTGTCCGCCATACTTTTACCCGAAGGCAACAAAGCGAAGTTCTATCTTTGGCTTAACCAGCCGGTCAGCCACGAGTATTCTCGGGAATGCAAGCTCAAGGCCATAGAGGCACTAAACGCTGCAACTAATAGCTCAGTTTCAGAGGGCGCGGTTGAAGTGCTGGCTTTTAATGAAGGAGAGGCGCCCCTGGACCAGGTCGACAAGACCAGCCCGATGGCGTCGTTTTCTGCCGTTCCGCTTATAGAGCGGGGGAATTGCCTCGGGTTATTCGTGATCTCCAGCCGAAAACCCAATTTTTTCCTGGCTTATAAATTGAATATGTTCAATGTTTTTGTCAACCAGGTGGCGCTGGCTATCGACAGTTTAAAAGCCCGGGAGAAAGTAGTCCAGCAGGCCCGGATCATTGAGCGGGACAGCGTGAATATGAAACTGGCCTTTTCCGGCATGTCCGAGGGCTTGATCATGACTGACGAGTTCAATGAAGTGATCCTGGTCAATCCCCGGGCAAGCAAGATGCTGGGGCTTATGCCGGAACAGGTCCAGACGATCTCCAAAACTTTCATCTCCGGCTTTCTTTCCGAAGTGTTTAAAGAACTGGCCAACACCGATAAGCAGCTGGTCAGCCGGGATATCGATCTGGAGTCCCCGCAAAAGATGACCCTGCGCATTGACGCTGCGCCGGCCCGGGACAGCAAAGACAAGAAGATCGGAACGGTCATCTTGCTGAGGGATATTACCCTGGAAAAAGAAGTGGACCGCTTAAAGACTGAGTTCATTTCCACGGTGTCGCATGAGCTGCGCACGCCTTTGACGACGATCAGGGAATCCGTATCCCAGGTTTTAGACGGGATCCTCGGCCCGACAACGGACCAGCAGAGGGAATTCCTGTCGATCTGTCTTGAGGATATCGACCGGCTGACCCGGATCATCAACGACCTCCTGGATATTTCCAAGATCGAAGCCAGAAAGATCCAGCTCAAGCGCGAAATGGTCGATCTGGCCGCGGTAGTCAAGAATGTCGGCCTGATCTTCCAGCCGAGGTTCAAGGAAAAGGCTCTGGAGCTCAAAACTGTTTTCTCCGGGCAAAAATTCGAGGCCTACGCGGATAAAGACAAGATAATCCAGGTCCTGACAAACCTGGTAGGCAACTCTTTAAAGTTTACCCGGAAAGGCTATGTCCGGATATCGTTGGAAGAAAAGCAGGATTTTGTGGAATGTTCGATTTCTGATACCGGAAGAGGCATCTCGGAAGAAGACCTGCCCAAGGTCTTCAGTAAATTCCAGCAGTTTGGCCGTACCGACGGGCCGGGAGAGAAGGGGACAGGTTTAGGATTGTCTATCGCCAAGGGGATCATTGAGATGCACCAGGGCAAAGTCTGGGTGGAAAGCAGCCTTAACCAATGGACAAAATTCAGTTTTACTTTGCCTAAAACCGGAGAAAAGGCCGGAGAATAAAAAAGGAGCGGCTATGGATAAGAAAGTTTTAGTGGTTGACGACGAACCGCATATCATCAAACTTGTAGAATCCCGCCTGAAGGCTAACGGCTACGCGGTCATTACGGCCAGCAACGGGCTGGAAGGGTACGAAAAAGCCAAGGCGCAAAAACCGGATATAATCCTTATGGATATCACCATGCCGCAGATGTCCGGAAAAGACGCGCTGAAGAAACTGAAAGAAGACAAGGAAACCGCTTCTATTCCGGTGATCATGCTTACCGGCAGAAGCGGCGCCGATGATATCGTGGAATGCCTGACTAAGGGTGGAGCCCTGGATTATGTGGTCAAGCCTTTCATGGCCGAGGATTTTTTAAATAAGATCAACACCGCTTTGGCAACGGATAAAAAAGTTCCCGAAGACAGCTGTAAGAACGAGCTGCTCGATGACATCGAGCAGAGGGTAAAGAAAGTCCTGGATAGTCACAAAGAAAAATAGTTTTGCGCAACAAAGTTGCCGATGTCGAAAAAAACGCTTTTTCTGGCCGTCTGGGGGATTATTCTTCTTTCCGGCTTTGCTTTCGCTTACGGCCAAGAAATCCGCCAGGAGAAAACTGCCCGCCAAATCCGCGGCACTGTTTTAGCTTTTAACCCGACCCAGCTGAAGGTCCGGACTCAGATCAGCGGTTCGTCGAGGTTTGTGCGTAATTTCAACCTTACCGAGAAAACTAAGTTTATCGGAACGCTCGGGTTAGGCAAGGCGGTCAGGGTAATTTACCTGCGAAAAAAATTAAACAAGCGCATCTTCGGGCGGATAGCTTTATCCGTGGAAGTGCTTTTGGAATAAAGAGCCTGGTGGGCCCGGGCCTATCCCGGAAAATCCGGTTTACGGGTTTTGAAAGCGG
>JBFZAG010000113.1:0-3569 GCA_041309145.1 Candidatus Omnitrophota bacterium
TCGCTTCTGGCAGCCACCGCTTGGGCTTTAAGCGCTTCCAAGGGCCAGTTAGAAGGCATTTCCGAAGGGACCACCCCGTAAAGATATTCTTCCAGGCTTAGAACATTGATTATTTTAATGATCCCGTTTTCGACGCTCAGCTCAATCCCCCCCCGGTATGAGCGGTCTTCGGTATTGGACCAGAAATCATTATTTCCGAATTTAACCTCGAACAAAGTGATCGTAGCCTCTGCTCCGACCGGCTTGATAACCATTGTTTCATCAACAACAATATTATCGTTTTTAGCGCAGGAAATCATCAATTTGTCGGAGCCGTTTTTCGAAACAGTATAACTTTGGCCGGCAATCCCCTGGCCGACAAGGATCTGGTTGTTTTTAGTCTTGACCAAAAAATCCATGGAGCATTTGAATCCAGCGGAACCTTCGGTGCGCACCAGGCCGATCCTTACGTTAGTCATGTTCTTAGTCTTGACGAACGGTTTGACCTTGACCATTTTGCGTTCCCGGGCAACTTTCTTCCGGGCTTTTTCCTTTTCAAAATAATCACGGCCCAGCTTTTCCCGGATCGTTTCCAGTCTGTTCCGGACCTCCCTGTTTTGCGGCTCCATAAAGCTAATTTTCTCGTAAAGCTTTAAAGCTTCCTTAAAGCTGCCCATCTTAAAAAGGATATCCGCCCAGTATTCATAGACCTGCTCGATGCTGGCGTCGATGAAACTCAAAGCTTTGTATTCCCGGGCGGATTCCGCCAGCTTGTTCTGGCGGTAATACAGGTCGGCTAAAGAAAGATGGGCGATAACGTTATCTTTATCAGACTCCAGGGCTTTCTGGAAATAAGCCTGGGCCTTCTGGTCGTTAATTTTCTCCTGATAGCATAAACCAAGGGTGATCAAAGCATCCTGATCACTTGGTTGCAGCTCTAAGAGGCGCGAAAGCACGCTGATCGATTCGTCAAGCTGGCCGTTAAGGAAATACATCCGGCCAAGAATTCCCAACAGCCGGAAATCGTCTTTGAATTTTATCCTGGCGGCGTTAAGGAATTTTATCCCTAGTTCGTATCGGGCCAGATCTTTAAAGATGACCGCAAGGTTGAGATAACCGGATATTTCGTTTTTATCGCAAATATCCCGGTAAAGCTTGATCGCCCGGTTAAATCCGGCGTTATTATAGATCTCCGCGGGCTGGGCTTGGCATAAAGGAAGGAAAAAGGAATTTGAGCAGACAAAAAAGAATACGCCTAATATCTTTTTTCTGGATATCATCTAAAAAAAAGGATTTTGTCTTGAAATAAAGAGGACAATCGCCTTCCGGGAAAACTGTTTTCCTGAAGGGAGCAAAGATTCCTCACAGGGCGTTTATTTCAGATAGGCCTTGATGATTTTCTGGTCCTGGACCGGCTTATCCTCGGAATTAACGGCTGTGGATTCGATCTTCTGGACTATCTCGTAGCCCGAGACGACTTTCCCGAAGATCGTGTGCCGTCCGTTAAGCCATGGGGTCGGGACTGTGGTAATAAAAAACTGGCTGCCGTTGGTATTTGGGCCGGCATTAGCCATCGCAAGTATGCCCGGGCTGTCAAAAACAACATCATTCTTGAACTCATCTTCAAACGACCTACCCCAGATCGATTTTCCTCCTCTGCCGGTTCCTTCGGGGTCGCCGCCCTGGATCATGAAATTCCTGATCACCCGGTGAAAGATCAGCCCGTTGTAATATCCTTTTTCCACCAGCTTGGTAAAGTTCTCGCAGGCCTTGGGTGCGACTGCGGGGAAAAGTTTGATCTCGATCTTGCCCTGATTGGTCTCCAGTATCACGTTTTTTGCGTCCATAGCGAAAAGCCCTCCTCTAAAGATTAAGCCGACCAGACTCATGATTAACAAAGCTATGCCTTTCCTCATTTTCAGACCCTCCTTGTGAGCTTACCCGGTTACTTTTAGATTCCGCAGGTACATCAGGTCCCGGGTAGAAACCATCCCGATGATCCTGTCATTTTTTCTGACCGGAAAATGCCTGAAGCTGGCTTTGCGCATTACTTCATAGACCGCTTCCATCCCCTGATCCAGGTCTAAAGTCACCACGTCCCTGGTCATGATATCTTTGGCCCTGGTCTTGTCCAGGGATCTGCCCAAAGCCACGACCTTCCAGACCACGTCCCGCTCGGAAATGATCCCCGCCAGTTTTCCCTTATTTTCCACTATCAATGCGCCGATCTTGTTTTTGGCTAGAAGCTTAGCTACTTCGCGCACCGAAACGTCTTCGGTGGTCTTGATCAGGTTCCCCGAGATCTTGAAGGCAAAAGGCGTGAAATTATTCTTCATTTCTTTGACCAGCTTTTTCATCGCCCTCCTTTAAACATGACTCTGAAGCTTATTTCTTGGCTTTGCCCTGGTTGGCCACGGATTCCATAGCTTTCTTGACCTCCTCAGGATCACCGAGGTAATAATTCTTGATCGGCTTAAGATTATCGTCCAGCTCGTAAACCAGCGGCAATCCGGTAGGTATATTCAGCTTAACGATCGCTTCATCAGAAATGTTGTCCAGATATTTTACCAGAGCCCTTAAGCTGTTTCCGTGAGCGGCAATGATCACTTTTTTCCCGGACTTTATAGCCGGAGCGATAGTATCGTGCCAATACGGCAGGAATCTGGCCACGGTATCTTTCAGGCACTCGGTCGCGGGAACGTCTTTCGGGTCAAGATCCTTGTAACGCCGGTCATGGCCGGGATAACGCTCGTCCGCTCTTTCCAGAGCCGGAGGCCGGATATCATAGCTTCGGCGCCAGACCAGAACCTGGTCTTCCCCGAACTTAGCGGCCATTTCGGATTTGTTCAGCCCCTGCAAAGCCCCGTAATGCCTTTCGTTCAATCTCCAGGAATTATTGACCGGGATCCACATCAGATCCATCTGGTCAAAAGTTATCCAAAGCGTGCGGATCGCCCTTTTTAAAACTGAAGTAAAAGCCAGGTCAAAGATAAATCCTTCCTTCTTCAAGACCATTCCGGCTTTTCTGGCTTCTTCCATGCCCTTTTCGGACAGGTCAACGTCAGTCCAGCCGGTGAACCGGTTCTCTTTATTCCAAATACTTTCTCCGTGCCGTATAAGAACAACCTGTTTCATTTAAAAACCTCCTGATCGATTACTTTATACCCGGTACAACCTGCGAGGTTGTACCGGCAGGTAAAAATTATTTTTTTACCCCGACTTTTACCGTAATATGGTCTTTGTCCCCCCACGGCCAGAGCATTACGAAAACCGGAAGATTATCCATGTGCGTGAAATAAAGGGTCTGGCCGGCCATTATTCCTCCGTAGTGCTGAATAATATTGTTGACCTCATTGGACAACTTGTTTTCCGAAGGCCAGGCCGGAGAGCCGAAAACAGAATTCAATTTTGCGCTGACCGCTTCCAGGTCTTTTTTCCGGACGACCACTTCAAAAAGCTCGTTATTATCAACTCTTAATTCCTCGAACCCGCAGGTCTTGATCTGGTCTTTCAGCTCGTTAAAAGTCATATTCCCTCACTCTGTTTGATTTTCTTTATTATATTACTTTAGACCAAAAAACCAAGTATTT
>JBFZAG010000114.1:0-10923 GCA_041309145.1 Candidatus Omnitrophota bacterium
AGGAATTTATTGATTTTGTCTTTAAAAATTTCAAAAACTTTATCCTGTTCCAGGGAGCCGGTGATCTCCCGGGTGATCTCATAAAGTTCGACCGTCTCTTCCAGCCCGCGCTTTAGACGGCCGGTCTCCGTTGCCAGTATGGCCTGATCTGCCGCCAGCATATCTTTCTCGCTGCAGGCTTTCCGGTAAGCGACCGATGCTTTTTGGATCTTGGCAGAAACAGCTTTTCTCAGCCAGAAGATCAGGACCAAGCTTGAGGAAAACAGAATAACCGGATTAATTATGCTCATATTTACATAAAGATTCAGTTGGCTGCGACTACGCAGTTGCGGCCGGAAGCCTTAGCCGCATAAAGGGCTTTGTCCGCCGACTTTAAAAGCTCGATTTCGTCGGAAATTGACTTGGAAAGTTCGGCTACGCCTATCGAAACTGTCACCCTGGCCTGCTGACGCCGCAAGACTATTTTGAGCTCAGAGATAATTTTTCTAATCTCTTCAGCGGTCTCCATGGCTTTGACTCTGTCCTGACCCGGCAAAACAGCGCAAAATTCCTCGCCCCCGAAACGGCAGCACTCCCCCTGCCTGTCTTTGATCACTTCCTCGATCCTGGCGCTCAAGGCTTTCAGAACGATGTCGCCGGCGATGTGCCCGAATTTATCGTTATATTTCTTAAAGAAATCGATATCCATCATCAGCAGAGAAACCGGCCGGTTATGGCGGATAGCGCTTTTAATATCGACTTTCAACAGTTCGAGAAAATGGCCTTTGGTAAAAAGCCCGGTAAGGCCGTCGCGGATAGCCATCTCCTGGGTATTCTGATAAAGAATGCTGTTTTCCAAAGCTACCGCTCCCAGGTCGCAGACTGTAGCCAGAAATCTCAAATCCTCCTGGGAATAAGCGTTAGCGCTGGCGTTATCCAGCCGCAATACTCCCAGCAGCTTCCTGCCGCTTATCAGGGGGGAGCTGATCAAAGACGATACTTTACGGAAGTCTTCCGACTTGACTTTATCCAGGTCAAAACGGAAATCTTTGGCGCTATCCTCGATCAACAACGGGCTGGAGTGCCTCAGGACCCAGTAATCGAAGATATCTCCCTGTTTAGCCTTGATCACCTCCGATTTATTGTCTTTTCTGGTCTTATAAAGGGCCAGGGAATTAGTCTGATTATCGACCAGGTAAAGGACGCAGGTGGAAGGGCTCGCGGCGATAGCCGAAAACGCGGTCTGGACCAGTTTTTCGCAGACCGCTTCCGAGCTGAGGCTGGAATTCAACTCTTCGATTATTTTTTCCAGGCTGACGTAACGCCGGATCTTCGCTTTTAAAGAAGCCTGATTTTTTGTCTCCTGGGAATTATCTTCGATCAGGAGATTGATCTTCTCTGCGATGTCGCCGGTCTTGCGCTGGATCCCGCTTATAGTGCGGGAGGCTTTGCGAATGATATAAACGCCGCAGGCGAGATTTACAGAATAATAAGCGGCCAGGAACTTGAATTTTGATCTCGGCTGATAAGGGATGAAAAACGGGAGGAAAAAAAAGAGAACGAAGAACAAAAATACCTGAAAAACGTTTTTTTTATTCATCCTGAGCGGGTTGCCGGCGCTAGCAGATCGTTTCTTCAGTATCTTTATCAAAAAAATGGACCTTGCTCATGTCAAAAACCATGTCGATATCCACGTTGACCTGAGGGCGATCGTGAGCGCCCACGCGGGCGATAAAAGTGTGCGCGCCGGTGTTCAGATGCAGATAGACTTCCGAGCCCATCGGCTCGACCACTTCGCAGGTGAGCCGGACGATATTTTCCGGAGGAGCTTCCGAAACGAAAAGCTTGTCGTAGATATCCTCGGAGCGGATCCCGAAGACTATTTCCTTGCCGATAAAACCGTCCATTTTAGCGGCCATCTCGTCCACCAGCTTCACCTGGACACTGCCTTCCTGAAAATAGAGCTTGCCGTTCTTCCTGACGATCTTGCCGCTCATGAAGTTCATCGGAGGCGAACCGATAAAACCGGCGACGAATTTGTTCCTGGGATGGTCGTAGATCGCGATCGGATCGTCGACCTGCTGGATGACCCCGGATTTCATCACCGCGACCCGGTCGCCCATGGTCATAGCCTCGACCTGGTCGTGGGTAACATAGATTATCGTGGTCTGAAGGCGGGTATGCAATTTATTGATCTCGGTGCGCATCTGCACCCGCAGTTTGGCGTCCAGGTTCGAAAGAGGCTCGTCAAAAAGAAAGACCTTGGGTTTGCGCACGATCGCCCTTCCCACCGCCACCCTCTGCCTCTCGCCTCCGGAAAGCTCCCTGGGCTTGCGGTTCAAAAGATGCCTGATACTTAAGATATCCGCGGCCTCGTTGACCCGCTGGGCGATCTCATTCTTGGGGTAATGCCTGAGCTTCAGGCCGAAAGCCATGTTCTCGAAAGCGGTCATGTGCGGATAAAGAGCGTAGGTCTGAAAAACCATGGCGATATCCCGGTCTTTGGCCGGAACATCGTTGACCATTCTGTCTCCGATAAAAATATCGCCCTCAGTAGCCTCTTCAAGCCCGGCGATGATCCGCAAAGTGGTGGATTTCCCGCAGCCGGAAGGGCCGACTAAGACCATGAATTCCTTGTTCTCCACCCCCAGGCTCAAATTATCGACCGCTTTGGTCCCGTTAGGAAAGGTCTTAGTTATTCCCCTGATACTGACCTGTGCCATATTTTTCTTTTTTTAAAGTCAGGAAAAGCGTGGTATCAGTTTTGCCGGTTAAATCAACTCAAATAATCGATCAGCCGGCTTATAGTGGGTTTAAGGTTTTTCCGGTCAACGATCATGTCGATAAGTCCGTGATCGAGCAGGAATTCCGACCTCTGGAATCCGGGGGGGAGTTTCTGCCTGATGGTCTGTTCGATGACCCTCGGTCCGGCAAACCCGATCAGCGCTTTCGGTTCAGCGACGATTATATCTCCCAGTCCGGCAAAGGAAGCCATGACTCCGCCCATAGTAGGGTTAGTCAGGACAGAAATAAAAACCAATCCCGCTTTTTTATGATATTTCAAAGCCGCGGAAGTCTTGGCCATCTGCATCAAAGAATACATGCCTTCGTACATCCTGGCCCCGCCTCCCGAGCCGGAAACGATGACTAAAGGCAGTTTGTCCCTGGTCGCCCCTTCGATAGCCCGGGTGATCTTTTCTCCCACTACCGAGCCCATCGAGCCCATGATAAAGCGCGAATCGGTGACCACCACCACCGTTTTTTTGCCATCGATAAGCCCTGAGCCGGTGATCACCGCCTCCTTCAATCCCGTAGACAGCTGATCCGCGGCCAGTTTATCCTTGTAAGTTTTCGGACCTCTGAAATCCAGAGGGTCGACCGAAACCATATCGGGATCGTATTCGCTGAAACTTCCGGTGTCAACGATAAGCTCTATCCGCGCCGGAGCGGACAGGGAAAAATGGTAATTGCATTTAGAGCAAACGAACAGGTTCTCTTCGAGGTTCTTATTGAACAGCACCTCTGCGCAACCCTCGCATTTAGTCCAGAGCCCCTCGGGCATCTCTTTTTTCTTTAAACGGACTATCGTGTATTTCGGTTTACCGAATAAAGCCATATCTGCGATCCTCGGTTAAAAAATCAGTCGTGCTTGTTGACTACCAGCCCGGAAGCCACTTTAGGATAGAAATAAGTCGACTTGGGAGGCATCTTCTCGCCTTTTAAGGCCACGGAAGTTATCTGCTCGACCTTGGTCGGATTGAGCAAAAAGACCAAAAGGGTCTGGTCTTCTCCGGCGGCCTGAAGCAGCTCTTCGGTATTGGCGGAAAATTTCAGGGTCCTTTTATCTTCCAGATCGATGTTCAGGATCCTTTCCAGGACCGCGGCGTTCAATATGGAAACATCCAGGTTGCGGTACTCCGCCGGCTTGTCGGTCATCAGCTTATCCAGGACTTTGACATTTCGCAGCCGCAGCAGCCAGTGTCTGTTGGAATTATACATCCCGATCACGTGTTCCGCCACTCCGGCTTTAGCCAGGAGGAAAAGGAATCTGGCCCGGTCTTTGATCTCCTCAACATAGAAATATTCGTTTAATTTGGCGTTCAAAGCGGTTATATCCGGCCGGTTATCCAGTTTTACCAGGCGGTGGATCGGCAGGACCCTCAGCCCCAAAGGATCAATGTTGGTAAAATAAGCTAAAACATAATTAAAGCTTTCCTGGCCGGTAACAGACTCGAATCTCTTTTTCATCTCGTCCCGCCAGGCGCAAGCCACTTCATAACGGTGGTGGCCGTCAGCGATAAAGATGTTTTCCTGCTCCATCTTTTCCTGGATCCTTTTTAAAAGTTGAGGATCGTCGACCCGCCACAATTTATGGGCGGTTTTCTCGTCGTCAACAATATCGATAAATGGCTCTTTATTTTTGATGTTCGGCAAAAGCGACTGGGCGACCACCTTTTTTTTGTCTTCGAAGATCACGAATATCGGGCTGAGGTTTGCTTTGACCTGGCGGATAAGGTTTAACCTGTCTTCTTTGGCTTCCAGATGGGTGTGCTCGTGTCCGAAGACCGAGGACGACTTCTGCTCATCGAGCCTCAAGAGCGCCAGAAACCCGACCCGGATCCTTTTTTCGCCTTTGATCGAATATTCCTGGCGGTAAAAATAAATTGCCGGCCTGGGATCCTGGACCAAAATTTGCTTTTGCAGCAAATCCCGGAAAAATTCCCCAGCTATCCCGTATTTGTCCTGGCCAGGTTTTTCTTCAGCCAGTTCCATATGGATGAGATTGTAAGGGTTTATCCCGAGAAAATATTCTTGCTTTTGGGGAGATATTATGTCGTAGGGAGGGCAAATAACCGTAGACAGGTCCTTTATTTTATCCTGATTATAGACTACCGCTTGAAAAGGGGTTATTTTAGCCATTTATGGAATAATACTCCGATAAAACCGCCGGCGCAAGCTCCGATGGTGTCCGCGATCAGGTCGAAGCGGCTGCAGTCCCGGCCGGAGATGAACATCTGATGGAATTCATCGCTGGCGCCGTAGATAAATCCAAAAATTGCCGTAAAAAAAAACAGCTCCAGCCGGCTGAGCCCGGGGCCGGTATTTTTCAGCGCCCGGTAGAAAAACAAAGCAAGTATAGCATAGATACCCGTGTGAAACAAGATATCTTGATTAGCGAATAATGAAGGTATATCCTGGCCGGGAAGATTAGAAGCATAGAAAATCAGCCCCATGCAGCCTATCACCGGCAGCCATTGACCGATCGCCCGCAGAAAGCGGTTAATGGCTGTGTTGGCAGCCATGGCAACCTTCCTTGGGACAGGCGGTTTTAGGTTTAGCCGGGCTTTCTTTAACCGGCTTTTTATAATCTGTGGAATAAAAACCCGATCCTTTGAAGATTATCCCCGAACCGGAACCGATCAACCGCTTAAGTTTAGCTCCGCATTCGGGACATTCAGTCAGAAGTTTATCGTTCATCTGCTGAAAAGCTTCGAAGCTGTGCTTGCATTCAGTGCATTCGTAGTCGTACGTAGGCATGTCTTTCTCCTATTTAGAAATCCGGGCAAACTCTTCCATCAGCCGGCGCTGTTCGGAGGTGAGCCGGGTAGGAATATCCACGATGACCCTGACCAGTTCGTCTCCCACTCCTCTTAAGTGGACGTCAGGGATACCTTTTTCTCTTAACCGGAAGATCTTGCCGCTTTGAGTCCCCGGGGGGATCTTCATCTCCGCTTTTCCGTTTAAAGTGGGGACTTCTACTTCCGATCCTAAAACCGCTTTGCTTAAACTTATATTAATCTCGGCGAGAATGTCGTTGCCCTGGCGCTTAAATACCGGATGCTGCCGGACTTCGATCACAACATAAAGATCTCCCCGCCCGGCTGTCCCGGCCTCTCCTTCGCCCCGGACCCGCAGATTCGATCCGGTATCCACGCCTGCCGGGATCTTGACTTTGATATGATGGGTCTCTCTCCTCCTGCCTTCGCCGCGGCATTCAGGACAGGCGGTCTGAATGATCTCTCCCTGGCCGCGGCATTTCGGGCAAGTCTGGGCCATCTGGAAAAATCCGCTGGAAACCACCACTCTTCCCGAACCCCGGCACTGCGAACATGTAAGTTTCTTGGTTCCCGGCTTAGCCCCGGAGCCCGAACAAACCGGGCAGATCTCATAGCGCGGGACGGTGATGGATTTCTCCACTCCGCTGGCCGCCTCTTCCAGAGAGATCTCCTCGGTGATCTCCAGATCCCTGCCCCGGCTGCGGCCGCGGCTGGAGCGCTGCCTGGAACCTCCGCCAAAAACATCAAACCCCAGATCGCTAAAAAGATCTTCGAACAGGCCGCCACCGCCGCCTCCCATACCTTCAAAAATGGAGCCAAAATCAGTGCCTCTAATAATATCTTCATAAGCGTATTTCTGGTCTATCCCGGAGTGGCCGTACTGGTCGTAAAGCTGTCGTTTCTGCGGGTCGGATAAAACCGCGTAGGCTTCGGAAATTTCCTTGAATTTTTCCTCCGCCGCTTTTTTCTCTTCCTGTGGCACCCGGTCAGGATGGAACTTAAGCGCCAGCGTGCGGTAAGTTTTTTTGATCTCATCCACGTTGGCGCTTTTGGCAACTCCCAGGATCTCGTAATAATCGCGTTTAGCCGCCATTTGTTCCTTTTTTAAAAGTCACAAGGTCACATGTCACAAGTCACAGGTTATGTGTTAAAAAAGCCCTTGTGACGTGTGACATGTGACGTGTGACTTATTTTTCTTCCTTAAAGTCCGCGTCGATGATGTCGTCTTTAGGTTTGGCTTCGGACCTGGGCTCTTCCTGAGCCTGCTCGGGCCCGGCTGATTGTCCTCCAGGCTGTCCTGCCCCTGCTCCGCCGGCCTGTTGCTGCTTGGCGGAAGCCTGCTTGTAAACTTCCTCGGCCAGCTTGTGCGAAGCTTTGGAGAGATCTTCCATACCTTTCTTGATCTTATCGATGTTCTTATCTTTGATCGCGGTCCGCAAGTCAGTAAGCTTGGCTTCGATATCGCCCCGCTCGGCCTGGCTGACTTTATCGCCGTAGTCTTTAAGCGCTTTTTCAGTGGAGTAGGCCAAAGCATCGGCCTGGTTGATCACCTCGACTTCTTCTTTTTTCTTGGCGTCTTCAGTGGCGAATTTTTCGGCGTCCTTGACCATCTTCTCGATCTCTTCTTTGGACAGTTTCTTGGGCGCGGTGATCCGCACAGACTGTTCTTTTCCGGTACCCAGGTCTTTGGCCGAAACATGGACAATGCCGTTTGCGTCTATGTCAAAGCCGACTTCGATCTGAGGCACGCCTCGGGGCGCCGGAGGGATCCCCACCAGGTCAAATCTTCCCAGTTCCACATTATCATCAGCCATCTGGCGCTCACCCTGCAATACCCGGATGGTCACCGCGGTCTGATTTTCCGCGGCTGTCGAGAATATCTGGCTTTTCTTGGTAGGGATCGTGGTGTTTCTTTCAATAAGCTTGGTGTTCACCCCGCCCATAGTCTCGATACCCAGAGACAGCGGAGTAACATCCAAAAGCAAAACATCCTTCATGTCGCCTTTGATGATCGCGGCCTGGACCGCGGCGCCTAAAGCCACGCATTCCATCGGGTCGATCCCCCGCTCGATCTTCTTGCCGACATATTCCTCGACGAATTTCTGGACGATGGGCATCCGGGTCGGCCCACCCACCAGGATGATCCTGTCGATCTGGCTGGCGGAAAGTTTGGAATCCTTTAATGCCCCTTCCATCGGCGTGCGGCAGCGGTCGATGATCGGGCCGACTAATTCTTCCAGCTTGGCCCGGTTGATCGACATGGTTAAATGCTTGGGGCCGGTGGCATCCGCGGTAATAAAAGGAAGGTTGATATCCGTGGTCAGGCTGGAAGACAATTCGATCTTGGCCTTTTCCGCGCCTTCTTTTAAACGCATCATCGCCATTTTGTCGTTGCGCAGGTCGATCCCGGTCTCTTTCTTGAACTGGCCGGCGATATATTCGATCATCACATTATCCATATCAGTCCCGCCCAGCTGGGTGTCGCCGTGGGTGGATTTTACCTCAAAAACTCCCTGGGCCATTTCCATGATCGTAACATCCAAAGTCCCGCCGCCCAGGTCAAAAACCATGATCTTCTGTTCTTTCTGGGATTTTTCCAAACCGTATGCCAGGCAGGCTGCCGTAGGTTCATTGATGATCCTCAAAACTTTCAACCCGGCGATCTCTCCGGCGTCTTTGGTGGCCTGCCTTTGGTTATCGTCAAAATAAGCCGGGCAGGTGATCACCGCTTCTTCCACTTTGTCACCCAAATAAGCTTCGGCGTCCTCTTTTATCTTTTGCAGGATAAAAGCCGAGATCTGCTGCGGGGTATATTCCTTGCCGTGGGCCTTGAACTTGAAATCCTGGCCCATTTTCCTTTTGGCGGCGTAAATAGTCCCCTCGGGATTGATCGCCGCCTGCCTTCTGGCCGGCTCGCCGACCAACCGCTGCCCGTCTTTGGTAAAAGCCACATAAGACGGGAAAGCTTTCCCGGAAGCGACACCCGCGCCTTCCGCTGAAGGAAGGATCACCGGCCTGCCCGCTTCCATTACCGCTGCCGCTGAGTTTGAAGTCCCTAAGTCGATCCCGATCACTTTTGCCATGTTTTCCTCCGTATTTTAGCTTGCCTTGTCGCCCGCTTACGCGGACTTCCGGCAATAACTTGTTGAATTATTACTCCTGCTGCTCTTTATCTTTTTTGGGAGCATCCTTTGTTTTTTTCCTGGAAACCTGCACTTTAGCCGTCCGTATGACTTTATCCTTTAAGATATATCCTTTCTGCATCTCGTCGACGACGGTATTCTCCGGCAATTCGTCTTTTTCCACCTGCATCAAAGCTTCGTGATAATTAGGGTCGAAACATTTGCCTTTAGCGCTGATGCAGCTCACCCCGTTCTTCTTCAGAAGATCGTGCATGTGAGCCAGGATCATCGATACCCCTTTTAAGAAAGCGACGTGGTCTTCGTGTTTTGCCTGGGAAAGCTCAACGCTGCGCTCCAATTCGTCGACAATGGTCAAAATATCGCAAAGCAGGTCTTCATTAGCGAAACGCAGGAACTCGCTCCTGTCCCTGTCCCAGCGCTTGCGGGCATTCTCAAAATCCGCCTGAAGCCTGACCAGCTTGTCCCAGTTCTCCCGGCCCTTCTGGCTGTCCGCCTTCAATTGTTCGTATTCGGACTCTTTGACGATAACTGTTTTTTCCGTCTGGGACCCGGCCTGGCCGTTTTTAATTGATTCAATTTTATCTTCCGGTTTGTTTTTATCGTCCATTTTATCGTCTTTTCAGTTTGAATTTAGAATTCTTCCAGCACGGAATTAAGCGTCCCGGAAATAAATTCCAAGGTAGAGACTGTTGAGTCGTAGCTCATCCGGCGGGGGCCGAGCACAGCTATTCTTCCGTCGCGCTTTTTGCCGCTGCGGTAAGGTGAAACCACTATAGAGCAGACGTCGTTGATGTTAGGGCAGTCTATTTCCGTGCCGATATATACCCTTACCGGCTGGTTTAATTGCTGGTTCAAGAGCTCCAGGACCTGATTTTTTTCTTCCAGGAACTTCACCAGGACCGCTAACTTCTCAAGGCTGCGAAATTCCGGGTGTTGGAATATATTGCTCAAGCCCTTATAGAAGATCCGGTCATCCCATTGGGAAAACGAAACAATAGCCGTATAATGAGTGAGATCGGCTATCATGACGGTGGTTTTCTCCAAAACATCCTCAAGAGAAGAAACCGGGATCCGGTAGCCGTTTTCGATCAGCTTTTTTTGTTCCTCGCTCAAGCCCTGTTCCGACATCAGGAAATCCACGTAGTACCGGTACCCTTTATCCGTTGGCAGGCGGCCGGAGGAAGTATGCGGCTGAAAAAGATAGCCGTCATCCTCAAGCTCCGCCAGAATATTGCGCAAAGTGGCCGGGCTAAGGTCAAAATAACCAGCCAGCTCCTGGGAACACACCGGAACTCCGTCATTAATATAAGCGCTTACCGCCTGTTCCAGGACCCGGTTTTTTCTTTCTGAGTGATCGACTGTCTTTACCATAGAATTAAGATTTTAACACATTCTTTGCCTCTGTCAACCCCTAACCTCCCAGTACAACCTACGAGGTTAACCTCGTAGGTTGTACTGGGTTATTCGAAAATGACTTCATTGCTTTTCAGATTCACTTTAACTTTATCACCCCCCCTGACTTTTCCTTCTAATATTTTCATGGCCAGCACATCAACGATCCTCTTCTGGATCAGACGCTTAAGCGGCCTGGCCCCGAAAACCGGGTCAAAACCTTCTTCGGCCAGCAGTGCCACAACCTTGACGTCAACCGCCAGATCAACGTTGTTATTAACCTTAAGCCTGGCCTTGATCTGGCCCAGCTGAATATTCACGATCCGCTCCATATCTTTCTCGGTCAGGTAATTAAAAATCACGTTTTCATCAACCCGGTTAAGGAATTCCGGCCGGAAATGGCTTTTGAACTCCTCGTCTATGATCTTTTTGATCTGCTCCAAGGAATCATTACGGTCGATTCGCTGGGTGCCGAGGTTGGAAGTCATGATGATGACCGTGTTCTTGAAATTGACCACCCGGCCCTGGCCGTCGGTCAGCCTGCCGTCGTCGAAGATCTGCAAAAGCAGGTTAAAAACATCGGGATGGGCTTTTTCGATCTCGTCGAATAATATCACCGAATACGGCTTTCTGCGGACAGCTTCGCTGAGCTGGCCTCCTTCCTCGTATCCGACATATCCCGGAGGCGCTCCGATCAGGCGCGAAAGCGAATGTTTCTCCATGTACTCGGACATATCGATGCGCACCAGAGCTTTCTCGTCGTCAAACAAGAACCTGGCCACGGCTTTGGCCAGCTCGGTTTTGCCCACTCCGGTCGGCCCCACAAAAATAAATACTCCCGAAGGGCGGTT
>JBFZAG010000115.1:0-15864 GCA_041309145.1 Candidatus Omnitrophota bacterium
GGGGTCATAAAATGAAATATATCGTACTGGTAGGCGACGGAATGGCGGATTACCCGGTCAAAGAGCTCGGGGACCAGACGCCTTTAGAGGCCAGCCGGACCCCTAATATGGATTTTATCGCCCGCTACGGCAGGATGGGCAGGATCAAGACTATACCCGAGAACATGACCCCGGCTTCCGATGTGGCTAACATGGCTATTCTCGGCTATAACCCCAAAGAGTTCTATTCCGGCAGGGGGCCTTTGGAAGCCGCGAATATGGGCATTGAAATGGCTCCGGATGACGTGGCTTTCCGCTGCAACCTGGTCACTGTCGCCGGGGAGACCATGGTCGATTACAGCGCCGGGCACATCACCTCCAAAGAAGCCTCGGGGCTGATCAAGTTCCTGGATGAAAAGCTGGGCAGCGATAAATTCAAATTTTACAGCGGGATCAGCTACCGCCATTTATTAATGGCCAAAGGGGGGGAAGCCGAGCTTTTAGATAAAGTAACCTGTGTCGCGCCCCACGACATCCTCGGCCAGAGTTTTTCGGACAATCTTCCTAAAGGAAAAAATTCCGAGATCCTCCTGGCCCTGATCAAAGAGTCGCAGAAGATCCTGGAAAAACACGAGATCAACATTGTCCGGCTGGACCTGAAAGAAAACCCGGGCAACATGATCTGGCTCTGGGGCCAGGGTAAAAAACCCAGCTTTCCGCCCTTCAAAGAAAAATTCGGCTTGAGCGGCAGCGTGATCTCCGCGGTGGACTTGATCAAGGGAATGGGCAAACTCCTGGGACTGGAAGTGCTTAATGTCCCCGGAGCGACAGGCTATTACGATACCGATTACGCCGGCAAGGCCGCGGCCGCGATAAAGTCGCTGGAACATAACGATTTTGTTTTCGTCCATGTCGAAGCTCCGGATGAAGCCGGCCATAACGGCGATTTGCGGGAGAAGATCCTGGCCATTGAAAGATTCGACCAGCTGGTAGTAGGAACGGTCCTCAGCGCTTACAAGAACAAAGCCAACTTCCGCATCCTGGTCTTGCCTGACCACGCTACCCCGGTTTCTTTAAGGACTCATACCGCGGATATGATCTGTTTCGGGATCTTCGGGCAGGGAATAACCGGAAGGGGCTTTCTCAACTACAGCGAAAAAGAGTCGGAAAAATCCGACCTCATCTTTGAGAACGGCTACCAGCTGATGGACTTTTTTATCAAGGAAGACCTGGAAAGTTCGCCAAAAAAGGAGAACTGATGAAGGAAAACACTATGTTCCTTTTAGTGCTTTGGTTTTTATTTCTTGCCTCTGTTATCGGTTTATTGTATCTGATATTCCAAACTATGCGCGCCCAGAACAAAAAACGCCGCCACTGGGCCAGGATCCGCGTCCCCAACGAAAAAATGATCACCTGCAAGATCGCCGAACCCTCGGAATTTTCCGGCGAGAAAGAATTCCTGATCGACGATATCAATGTCGCCGGAATAGCCTTCTTCTGCAATAAGCAGATCGCTAAAAGCGTCTTAAAGCTTTACGTCAAATTCCCTTTCACGACCTTCAACGAGGCTTCGACGGTCTGGGGAAAAGTGGTTTACTGCAACAGGCTCGGCGATACAGAAAGGTACCGGGTCGGGATCTCCTATGTCAGGCACAAAAAAGGGAGCAAAGAGAAATGAGCAAACTTGTAGTGCAGAAATTCGGCGGCTCTTCGGTGGCCAACGTCGAGCGCATCCAGAACGTGGCTAAAAAGGTGGTCAGCTATAAAAAGAACAAATACAGCCTGGTGGTCGTGGTTTCGGCTTTAGGCGACACCACTGATGAGCTGATCGATCTGGCCGCCAAGATAAACCCCGACGCTTCGGAAAGGGAGATGGACATGCTTCTTTCCACCGGAGAGCAGATCTCGGTGGCTCTTTTGGCCATGGCCATACACAAGCTGGGGTATGAGGCTATATCTTTCACAGGGGCGCAGGTAGGCATTCTTACCGACGCCAACCATTCCAAGGCCCGGATCCTCAAGATCAACGCCGATAAGATCCGCCAGGAGCTCAAAAAAGGCCGGATCGTGATCGTGGCCGGCTTCCAGGGGGTGACCATGGACCAGGACATCACCACTTTGGGGCGGGGCGGCTCTGACCTGACCGCGGTAGCTTTGGCCACCGCTTTAAAAGCCGATGAATGCGAGATCTACACTGACGTTGAAGGCATCTATACCACTGATCCCCGCATCGAACCTAAAGCCAAAAAGATCGTTGAGATCACTTTTGATGAAATGCTGGAAATGGCCTCTTTAGGCGCGCAGGTGATGCAGCCGCGCTCGATCGAAGTGGCTAAAAAATTCAACGTCCCGCTTCACGTGCGCTCGTCTTTTTCAGACAAACCCGGAACTTTGATAGTCAAGGAGGCCTCTAGAATGGAAGAAGCATTGATCACCGGAGTGACTTTAAACCGAAACGAATCCAAGATCACGGTCTGCGACGTTCCGGATAAACCCGGGGTGGCCGCGGAGATCTTCGGCAACCTTTCAGACGGCGGGGTCAGCGTGGACATGATCGTCCAGAATGTCAGCCACACCCGCAAAACGGACATCTCTTTTACGGTTTCCAACGCCCATTTCTCCAAAGCGATCAAGCTGACCAAAAAGATCGCCAAAGAGATCGGCGCCGGAGACGTGCTCGATGACCAGGACATCGCCCGGGTGGCTGTGGTCGGCATCGGGATGAAATCCAATCCCGGCGTAGCTTCCAAAATGTTCAAGACCCTGGCCGAAAACAAGATCAATATCGAAATGATCTCCACTTCCGACATCAGTATTTCCTGCATCATCCAGAAGAAATTCGCGGAAACCGCGGTCAGATCGATCCACGCTAAGTTCGGGCTGGGTTAAATTGCCCGGGGAGGCTTTAATGCAACGCAAGATCAAGATCCTGGATACGACTTTACGCGACGGCGCTCAGGGCGAAGGGATCATGTATTCCCTTAACGATAAGGTCCGCATCGCCGAAAAGCTCGACGATCTGGGAATCCATTACATCGAAGGCGGCTGGCCGGGATCAAACCCCAAGGACGCCATGTTCTTCGAAAAAATGGCCCGGAAAAAATTCAAGAACAGCAAAATCGTGGCTTTCGGCTCCACCCGAAGAGCGCTGATCAAAGCCGACCAGGACAAAAACCTGAACGATATTCTCAGATCCAAAGTCAAGATCGCCACGATCTTCGGAAAAACCTGGCTTTTTCACGTCCAGGAAGTCCTGCACACTTCCCCGGAAGAAAATCTGAAGATGATCTCGGAGAGCCTGAGCTTTCTGGCCAAAAACGGCCTGGAGGTATTCTACGATGCCGAGCATTTTTTTGACGGTTACAAGGATGATCCGGCATACGCCCTGAAAACGCTTTTGGCTGCGCAGGAAGCAGGAGCGAAATTCCTGGTCCTGTGCGACACCAACGGCGGAACCATTCCCGCAGAGATCGTCCGGATCGTAAGCGAGCTCAAACCTGAACTTAAAACCGAATTAGGGATCCACTGTCATAATGATTCCGGCCTGGCCGTGGCCAACACCATTTCCGCGGTGGAAGCCGGATGCAGCATGGTCCAGGGCACCATTAACGGCTACGGAGAGCGCTGCGGCAACGCCGACCTCATCCCGATCATCGCCAATCTTAAACTCAAGCTTAAAATGGATTGTATTTCTTCCGACAACCTGGAAAAATTAAGCGAAGTATCCCACTTTGTCAGCGAGATCAGCAATATGCGGCATATGGCCAACCAGCCATACACCGGCGATTCCGCTTTCGCCCACAAAGCCGGAGTGCACATCAACGCGGTGATGAAAAATCCCCATTCATACGAGCACATCAATCCCGAGCTGGTCGGGAACAACCGCCGGGCGCTGATCTCCGAATTAGGCGGGAAAAGCGGGATCATCCTTTTAGCCAGGGAATTCAACCTCGACCTGACCAAAGACGACCCCAAGACCAAAAAGCTGCATGACCTTCTGCAGTCTCTGGAAATGAAAGGTTATCATTTCGAAGCCGCTTCAGCGTCTTTTGAGCTTTTACTGAAGAAACATCTGGGAAAAGTGAAAGAATTCTTCAAGCTGGAAAACCTAAGGGTGGTGGTGAACAAAGAATCCGATAAGAATGTCTCCACCGAGGCGATCATCAAACTGCGGGTCAAGGACAAATTCGAACATACCGCTGCGGAAGGAGACGGCCCGGTCAACGCTCTGGATAACGCCTTAAGGAAAGCCCTGACCCAGTATTACCCCAGCCTGGCCAAAATGCACCTGTCGGATTTTAAAGTCCGGGTCCTGGGAGAAAAAGAAGGCACCGCGGCCCAGGTGCGGGTCTTGATCCAGTCCCAGGACGAATCAGGCTCCTGGGATACCATGGGCGTATCGGAAAACATCATCGAGGCCTCGTGGCAGGCGCTCTCGGACTCAGTGGAATACAAACTTTTAAAAGACAAGACCGCCTAAATGCCGGATAAATTCAGCCAAGTCAAGAAAAAAGTTATTCCCGCCAAATATCTTGAGCTGTATATCGATGAAAACGGCACGGTAAACTTTCCCAACCTGACTAAAAACGCGGTAAAGCTGGCCGAGAATATTTCCGGAAAAAAGCAGGACCATCTGAATTTTTATTGCGGCTAAAACAATAAAGGAGGGCCATGGAAACCAAATGCGATAAGGAAATAGACATACTTATCCGCTCGCGCTATCCCTTGATCTATTTGGTGAGCTGGGAAGAAGCCAGGATCCTGGATAAACTCAAAGACATGGCCCAGGCCCGCAAGAAAAAGCTCTTCCTCTGGTCGATCACCCGGGGGATCTTCCTGCTTGACGATGACCCGTCCAAAATAAATGAAGCCACCCGCGACCCGGTAAACGCTTTGAATTACATAGAAAAATGCAATGACCCGGCTTTGATCGTGCTTCTGGATTTCCATTCTTTCCTCAACGACCAGACCGTGATCCGCAAATTAAGGGACCTGGTCCATAACCTGAAAAATACTTATGAGACATTATTCATCCTTTCTCCGGTCCTGACCGTGCCAGTTGAGCTGGAAAAAGAGTTCGTGGTCATCGATTATGACCTGCCCGGATTTGAAGAGATCGACGAGCTGTTAAAAGAGATCATCGAAGTGGTTTCCGCCAGCCAGGACGTGGTGGTCGACCTGACCCCTGAGACCCAGGAAAGGCTGGTCAAGGCCGCGTTAGGGCTGACCCGGTCTGAAGCGGAAAACGCCTTTGCCCGGGCGATCGTAATCGATAAAAAGCTGGGCAAAAACGATATCGATAAAGTTCTGGACGAAAAGAAACAGGCTATCCGCAAAAGCCGGTTCCTGGAATATTTCCAGGCCCAGGAAGATTTTAACAGCGTGGGAGGACTGGATGACCTTAAGGATTGGCTCTCTAAACGAGGGGTGGCTTTTACCCAGAAAGCCATTGAGTTCGGTTTGCCTCAGCCTAAAGGGATCCTTTTGATCGGCGTCCAGGGATGCGGAAAAAGCCTCACCGCCAAAGCCGTAGCTAACTTATGGAAACTTCCTCTTTTAAGGCTGGATATCGGAGCGGTATTCAGCGGCATAGTCGGCTCTTCGGAAGAAAACATGCGCCGGGCGATCAAAGCCGCGGAAACCCTGGCTCCGATCATTCTCTGGATCGATGAGATCGAAAAAGGGCTATCCGGCGTGCAGAGCTCGACTTTTTCCGACGCCGGCACCAGCGCCCGGGTCTTCAGCACTTTTTTGACCTGGCTGCAGGAAAAGACCGCTGCGGTGTTTGTGATCGCCACCGCCAACAATATCCAGATGCTTCCTCCCGAGCTTTTAAGAAAAGGCCGTTTCGACGAGATATTCTTCGTGGACCTGCCTTCCCAGGAGGAGAGAAAAGAGATCTTTAATATCCATATCAAAAAGAAAAAGCGCGACCCGGCCAGGTTCGACCTTGACAGTTTGGCTGCCCAGGCTTCGGGCTACAGCGGCGCCGAGATCGAGCAGGCCGTGATCGCTTCTTTATACGACGCTTTTCTGAATAACCGCGATATTACTACCGAGGATATTTTAAAGAACATAAAAATAAGCATCCCGTTATCCGTGACCATGAAAGAAAACATTGACCAGGTCAGGAACTGGGCCAAAGACCGGGCCCGCTGCGCCAGCTCAGCGCAACTTCCTACCTCCTGTAAAAAAGAAAGAAAACTCGAACTTTAACTTTATGCGAAAATCTTTAAAACGCTTCCAGCGGCTGGAAAATACCACCCTCAACACCGATATCCTTAAAGGAAAGCAGCTCACGGTCTCCAAGCGTTTTAACAAGCTCGAGGTCAATGAAAAAAGCATCCAGTTCGTCCTGGAAGACAAGGTCGCCCCGGAAGAAACCGCTCCTAAAGGAAAAGGGTATTTTTTTCTCTGCCCTTATTGCGGCGGCCAGAATTCCGAGAATGTCGAAGTATGCAGCTATTGCAAACGCCAGCTCAAGAAACAATATATTGCCGATTATTCCGGACAGGCCAATATCCTGAAAAAATGCGTTTGCGGGGCGATAAATCTCAAAGAAAGGAAGAATTGCTGGGTTTGCGGCCGCGATTTTTCCCTCTGGGGCGATGAAGCGGTCAAAGAAAGCCCGGAAAACATCATCACCCTGAACATCGACGGCAAGATCTACAAGTCCACCGACACCGAGCTTCCGCCGGGAATAGTGGCCTTAATGGAAAAGATCCGCCGGGAAGGCTACAGCGAAGAGCTGGTCAATAACTGGATGAAAGAAAAAAATGATGAGGTTGAACTAAAAAAACAAGACATCCAGACCCGGATGTCCGAATTCCGCTGGGAAATATTCTGGCGGGTGGCCGGGATTGTAGCGGTCGTAGCGATCGCTCTTTTGAGGATCGCTTGTGAGACTTCAATACGTCGTTATTAAGAAAGGCGAGAAATATGTCAAGTCACGGAGGAATCGGAGTAGAAATAGTTTATATCGCTCATCTGATCAAATCCATAGTCGATTTGGGCCGGCAGTACAAGGAACTTGCGAACATGGAGACCAGCGACGGCCAGATCTATAAAGTCGATCTGGTCACCACTGACGAGAACGGCCGGAATATCGGGTTTCAAAAGACTTCCAAAGGCGGTTACAAGATCATCGCTGATTGCGCGGGGCTGAACAGCGAACAGCTTAAAAAGCAGAACGCTTTTATCAAGCAGATCCGCCAGCGTTATTCCTATAACAAAGTCCTGGAGGAGCTCAAACAGCAGGGATATATCATTTCCGAAGAAGAAAAGGTCCAGAACAACACCATCCGCCTGGTCGCCAGGAAATGGTCTTAAGGAGCGCCCTATGCCTAAAAGCCATGAAATAGAGCTGTTCATTTCCGATGACGGAGAGCTGAAAGTCCACATCAAAGGCATGAAAGGGCCGGGATGCCTGAAGATCCTGGACTCCCTGGCTAAAGAAATGGGTTATCTTAAAGAAAAGGAATTAAGCCCCGAATATTACGAAAAACAGCAAAACCAGAATAATAATTCCCATACAACAACTCTATAATAAATTATGATCGAACTGCCTAAAGTCTACATTGCTAAAGAGGTAGAAGACAAATGGTACAAAGACTGGGAAGATAAAAAACTTTTTTCCGCCAAGATCGACCCTGCGGCCAAGCCATTTTGTATTGTTATCCCTCCGCCGAATGTCACCGGAATCCTGCACATGGGCCACGCCCTCAACAACACCATCCAGGATATTCTCATCCGTTACCACCGGATGAAAGGCGACCAGGCGTTGTGGATGCCGGGCACTGACCACGCCGGGATTGCCACCCAGAACGTGGTGGAAAAGTCCATCGCCAAAGAAAAACTGAAGCGCCAGGACCTGGGCCGGGAAAAATTTTTGGAAAGAGTCTGGGTCTGGAAAGAGCAGTACGGCTCGACCATTATCCGGCAGCTGAAAAAGCTGGGGGCTTCCTGCGACTGGGAGCGGACCCGCTTCACCATGGATGAGGCTTACTCCGGAGCGGTCAAAGAAGTATTTGTCAGACTTTACGAAAAAGGGCTGGTCTACCAGGGCCACCGGATCATTAACTGGTGCCCGCGCTGCCAGACCGCGCTGGCTGACGAAGAAGCCCCTCATCAGGACCTGCAGGGCAACCTCTATTATTTGAAATATCCTTTTAAAAACGATCCCGATAAATTCATTGTTGTGGCCACCACCCGGCCGGAGACCATGCTCGGCGACACCGCGGTGGCAATCAACCCCAAAGACAGCCGCTATAAGAAATTGATCGGCAAAGAGCTGGTCCTGCCGCTGGTCAACCGGGTGATCAAGATCATCGCTGACCCGATGGTCGACAAAAAATTCGGCACCGGCTGCGTCAAAGTCACTCCGGCCCATGACCCTAATGATTACGCGATGGGCAAAGCTCACAACCTGGAATTCGTTAACGTCATGTACCCTGACGCCAGGATGAACGAAGCCGCCGGAGATTACAAGGATATGGACCGCTTTGAGGCCAGGGAAGTGATCATTGAGGATCTGCGGGAGAAGGGGCTGCTGGAAAAGATCGTTCCTCACGCTTTATCCGCCGGACACTGCTACCGCTGCCACACCATTATCGAGCCGTATTTGTCCAAGCAGTGGTTCGTGAAGATGGCGCCGCTGGCTGAGCCGGCGATCAAGGCGGTCAAAGAGGGAAAGATCAAATTTTACCCGGCCCGCTGGAAAAAAGTTTATTTGAACTGGATGGAAAACATCCAGGACTGGTGCATTTCCCGGCAAATATGGTGGGGCCACCGCATCCCGGTGTATTATTGCAAAAATTGCCCGGAAAAGATCATCGTCAGCCTGAGCGCTCCCGAAAAATGCCCGGATTGCGGAAAAACAGATATTTACCAGGATGAAGACGTGCTGGACACCTGGTTTTCCTCCTGGCTCTGGCCGTTCGCCACGTTCGGCTGGCCGTTCACAAGTCACACGTCACAAGTCACACGTCACAAGTCTGAAGAGGAGCTTAAGTACTTTTATCCGACTTCAACTTTGGTAACGGCTCCGGAAATAATTTTCTTCTGGGTGGCCAGGATGATCATGGCCGGATTTGAGTTCATGAAAGATATCCCGTTCAAAGATGTCTATATTCACGGCACTGTCCGGGACATTGAAGGCAAAAAAATGTCCAAGTCTTTAGGCAATGTCATTGACCCCCTGGAGATAATCAACGAGTACGGGACCGACGCCTTGCGCTTCAGCCTGATCTCGATCACCGCCCAGGGCCAGGATGTTTTCCTGTCCAAAGAACGTTTTGAGCAGGGAAGGAACTTCTGCAATAAGATCTGGAACGCGGCCAGGTTCGTACTGATGAACCTGGAAGGCGAAGCGATCAAAACCGACCTCTGCGTGTTCTTCCAGAAAGAAGACCTGGACCTGACCAACCGCTGGATCCTGAGCAGATTCTATTCCACTTTAAAAGAGCTGAATAAAAATATCGAAGCCTACAGGTTCAATGAAGCCGCCAACCTTTTATACCACTTTTTCTGGCACGAATTCTGCGACTGGTACCTGGAAATGATCAAACATGATATTAAAAACCCGCAGAACCAGGTGGTGATGTTCAAGATCCTGGAAAAATTCCTCAGAGCGGCCCACCCGTTCATGCCTTTTATCAGCGAGGAGATCTGGCAGAAGATCAGCCCCGGATCCGGATCGATCATGGCCGGACCCTGGCCGCATATCCAGGAACAGATAATCGACCGCAAGATCGAGTCTAAGATGGAGATCGCTTTTTTGATCATCACCGGGATCAGGAACATGCGCTCGGAAATGGAGATCGCTCCGGCGCTGGAGATCAAAGCCGTTATTTACGCCGGAAATAAACTTAACGCGGAGCTGATCAGCTCGCTTATTCCGCACATCAAAAAACTTGCCCGCCTTAGCGATTTAGTTGTGGAAGAAAAATTCCAACACTTAAAATCTCAGCTTACTACGCTGGTCGGCGACATGCATGTTTCCATCCCGTTGGAAGGCGTAGTTGACATAGACAAGGAACTGGCCAAGCTCGACGAAAAGATCAAAAAGGCCGAAAACGACATTAAGGCCAAGAAAAACACCCTTTCCAACAAGAATTTCATCGAACGGGCACCAACAGAGATCGTGGAAAAAGAAAGATCAAAATTAAAAGAACTGGAAGATACTTTACACAAATTAAAGGGGGTGAAAGATGGTCTCCAATAACAAATATTTCTTGTCTCAGGACGAACCCCGGCTTGACCCCAACAAACTGGACCTGGTCATCCGCCACGCTTTGCTGGAAGACATCGGGAAAGGCGATATCACCACTGAGCTGACCATTCCCAAGAACAAGACCCTGAAAGCCAATATCATCACCAAGGAAGAGTGCGTGCTTTGCGGGATGGAAGTTTTGGAACGGCTTTTTCAGATCGTGGATAAAGACATTACCTTCGTTCCCAAAGCCAAAGAAGGCCAGAAACTTAAAAAGGGGAAAGTCGTACTTTCTGTTGAAGGCAAAGCCCACCGGATCCTGGAAGGCGAGAGGGTTGCCTTGAACCTTTTAAGCCATCTTTCCGGGATCGCCACCAAGACCCGCGAGTTTGTGGAAATGGCCAAGCCGCACAAAGTCAAGATCACCGACACCCGCAAGACCATGCCCGGTTTGCGCGAGCTGCAGAAATACGCGGTCAGGATCGGAGGAGGGTTCAACCACCGGATGGCTCTGGATGAGATGATCCTGATCAAAGACAACCACCTTCAGGTCACCGACGGATACACCCAGCTGCCCAAAGTCCCTAAAGGCTATAAGATCGAGATCGAGGTCGAGAACCTCGACGAGTTCAAGCACGCCTTGAAGTTCAAGCCGGACGTGATCATGCTCGACAATATGCAGATCGAAGACATCAAGAAGGCGGCCGAGATCCGCAACAGCACTGCCTTCACCAGCCATCATCCCCAGACCAAGCTGGAAGTTTCCGGAGGGATAACCCTGGAGAACCTGAAAGAAGTAGCCGCTACCGGCGTAGACCTGATCTCTGTAGGCGAGCTGACCCATTCCGTCAAAGCCATCGACTTCGGCATGGACGTAGTTTAAATAAAGGGGACGCTCCTATTTATTTTTCCAAAACGCTCTTTAAAATAAAGGGGACGTTTCTATTTATTCGAAAAAGAAACGTCTGTGAAAATAAATAGAAACGTCCCCTTTTTTCTATATGGAAAAATTCCAGCTTATCTCCAAATTCCAGCCCTGCGGGGACCAGCCACAGGCCATAAAGCAGCTGGTTGAGTCGATCTCTTCAGGCAAAAGGTACCAGACCCTGCTGGGAGTCACCGGCTCAGGCAAGACTTTTACCCTGGCCAATGTCATCGCCCAAATTAACCTGCCCACGTTAGTCGTCTCCCATAATAAGACCCTGGCCGCCCAGCTCTATTCCGAGTTCAAAGAATTTTTCCCCGACAATGCCGTGGAATATTTCGTTTCCTATTACGATTATTACCAGCCGGAAGCTTATATCCCCTCCACGGACACCTATATCGAGAAAGATTCTTCGATCAATGACCGGCTGGACCGGCTGCGCCTTTCCGCCACCAGCTCTTTGATGTCCCGCAAAGACGTGATCATCGTGGCTTCAGTATCCTGCATTTATAACCTGGGCTCGCCCGATGAATACGTGAACAGCCTGGTTTTTATTGAAAAAAACCAGACCGTGACCCGGGACCAGGTGATCGCCAAATTGATCGCCATCCAGTATGAAAGAAACGACTACGAGTTTGTCCGGGGCAGGATCAGAGTCAGAGGGGACGTGGTGGAAATTTTCCCCGCTTACAAAGAAACCGCGATCCGGGTTGAGCTTTTCGGGGATACGATCGAAAAGATCTCCGAGATCGACCCGATATCCGGAGAAATGATCGCCTCGCTGGACAGGGTCGGGATCTATCCGGCTAAACATTTTATCGCCGCTCCGGAGATGATCGATTCCGCCATCAAAAACATTCTCCTGGAGCTGGAAGACCGGCTTGCGGTCTTAAAAAAACAGAACAAGCTTCTGGAAGCCCAAAGGCTTAACCAGAGGACCCGCTATGACATGGAAATGCTTAAGGAACTGGGCTATTGCCACGGGATCGAGAATTATTCACGGCATTTGTCCGGCCGGCCGGCCGGCTCGCGGCCTTATTGCCTGCTGGATTATTTCCCGGAAGATTTTCTGGTGGTCATCGACGAATCCCATGTCACTCTTCCCCAGATCAGGGGGATGTTCGAAGGCGATAAAGCCCGCAAAACCACACTGGTGGAATACGGCTTCCGGCTGCCCTCAGCCCTGGATAACCGGCCTTTAAGATACGCTGAGTTCGAAGAGCTGGTAAAAAAAGAGATCTTTGTTTCCGCGACTCCTGACGAATTCGAGATCAATAAAAGCGCCGAGCTGGTGGTTGAGCAGATCATCCGGCCTACGGGCTTGATTGACCCGGAGATCATTATCCGCCCCAGCAAAGGCCAGGTGGAAGATCTGGCTAAAGAGATCAAAGCCCGGGCCGCCAAAAACGAGAGGACGCTGGTCACCACTTTGACCAAGCGCATGGCCGAAGACCTGACCAGCTATTTACAAGATAAGGGTTTACTGGTAAAATATCTACATTCCGAGATCCAGACTATTGAGCGCTCCCAGATCCTCAGGGATCTGCGCAAAAAGGAATTTGACTGTTTGGTCGGGATCAATCTGCTCCGCGAAGGATTGGATTTGCCGGAAGTATCGCTGGTAGCTATCCTGGACGCGGATAAAGAAGGATTTTTGCGCTCCGCGACCTCGCTGATCCAGGTTTCCGGCCGGGCAGCTAGGAATATTAACGGCACGGTGATCATGTACGCGGATACCCTGACCGGATCGATCAAGAAGGCGATCAGCGAAAGCATCCGCCGCCGCAAGATCCAGCTGGAATTCAACGCCAAGAACAAGATCACCCCGCGTTCGATCCAGAAAGCGATCAAAGAGGGGATCGAAGATCTGGCGGAATGCGAAGAATTCGTGGCTAACCTGACCGGAGAAGCCCGGGACGAATACGAAATGAGAAAATACATCGCGGAACTGGAACACGAAATGGAGCTGGCCGCGCGCAACCTCCAATTCGAGAAAGCCGCCCAGATCCGCGACCAGATCGCCCAGTTCAAAAAAATGGAAAAATAATGGGGACGCTTCTATTTATTTTTCCAAAACGCTTTTAACCGCGTCAACCGCGTAGGTTGCCGAGTGGTTAACCTGCGCGGTTATAATAGTGAATAAAATGAATCTAGCTATCGACATAGGCAATACTAATATCACCTTAGGCTTGTTCAAAGCTGGCAAGCTGCTAAAAAGAGCGGCTTTAGCCACTAAAAGCCCGGATTATTATCCTTTTTTAAACAAATTGTTCAACCGGCACAAGATCGACAAGGTAATTGTGGCCAGCGTAGTACCTAAAGCCACCAGGAAAATAGAAGAGTCTTTAAAGAAGCTTAAATCTTCCCAGGTCTTGATCCTGGGCAAAAACCTGGTTGTTCCGATCAAAAATCGCTATCAGTTCCCTAAACAAGTCGGCCAGGACCGGTTGGTCAACGCTTTTGCCGCAGTCAAACTTTACGGCTTTCCGGCAATTGTGGTTGATTTTGGCACCGCCATCACTTTTGACGCCATTTCCCGCAAGCAGGAATATCTGGGAGGATTGATCCTGCCCGGAATGGAGACTTCTCTGGCCGCGCTTAAAGAAAAGACCGCTTTACTGCCCAGGATCAAGCTCAGCGCGCCTCCCAGGAAATTGATCGGAAAAAGCACTTGCCAGAGCATGCTCAGCGGGGTCATCTTCGGCTTCGCCAGCCTTACTGACGGCGTGATCCGTAAATTAAGGCAAGAACTGGGCTCAAACGCTAAAGTGATCGGCACCGGTGGCAATATCCGCTTTATCCGCCAGCACTGCCAGGAATTCTCAACCACAGACATCAATCTCACCCTCAAAGGCCTTAACCTCCTTTTAAAATAAAGGGGACGTTTCTATTTATTTTGACCTTATTCAACCTACGCGGTTGCCACTTCTGGCAACCGCGTAGGTTGTTCAGGTTAATAAATAGAAGCGTCCCCTTTATTTTTGCTTGACAATTTGTGGTTTTCTTAGTATATATATAGTTATCGTAGATATGCTAAAAAAGGGGTGAATATGGCAAAAAATAACGAGATTTTAACCGCCAAACAAGTCGCTGAATACCTGCACATCCATCCTTTAACCGTGCACCGCTACGCCAGAGAAGGAAGGATCCCGGCCTTCAAGATCGGCACGGACTGGCGATTCCACAAAAAATACATTGAGAAATGGATCAGGCAAAAGGTCTCCACAAATTCCGACAACGCTAAGGCCGGCGCCAAACTAATGGAAAAGGTATAAAAATGCATACTTTTGCCTTTTTATTTACCCCAGTTGACCTGAAACATATCCGGGAATTCTGGCCCCTGACCAGAATAATGCCGGATTTTTTTATTAAACCCTTTCTAAAAAACCAGGGATTCAAGATCATCCATCTAAAAAGCTTTAAATCTCCCCAGGAAAAAGAGATCCAGGGATATTTTATTGTTTCGCCCATGCTTCCCGAGCAGTTCGCCGAATTGGACGAAGAGATGGCCTTGGATAAAATAATCACGGCCAGCTACCTGGCCAGGGACTTAGGAGCTGAGCTTTTAGGTTTGGGCGGCTACGCTTCAGTGGTCGCGGATAAAAAGCCCATGCTCCACAAGCATCTCAAAACCCCGGTCACCAGCGGCACCAGCCTGACTGCCTGGTCAGTGATCGAAGCCCTGCACCGCATAGCCGATACTAAAAAGATCCTTTTCAAAGAATCAACTTTAGCCGTAACCGGAGCAACCAGCGCGATCGGAAGCTTGTGCGCCAGAAAAATGGCCCACAGCTTTGCCCGGATCATCCTCAACGATAAAAATCAGGCTAAACTGGAAAAATTAGGCCAGGATATCCTGGAGCTGGACAATCTGGAGGTAGTCATAGAAAAAGACCCGGCAAAAGCGGTCAAGGACGCGGATATTGTCATCGCCGCCAACTCGGAAAAAGATCAGTCTTTCAACCTGAAAGACCTCAAACCCAATGCCATTGTCCTGGACATTTGCCTTTCCCGCAACCTGACCGCTAAAAACAGCCACCGCCAGGATATTTGGGTCCTGGAAGGCGGGATCGTCAAACTGCCGCCTCAGGCGAATTTGCACATAAATCTGGGACTGCCTAAAGATATGGTTTGCGCGGCTATGGCCGAGACCATGATCATGGCTTTCGAGGAAAGATTTGCCACCTGTTCTTTGGGAGATAACATTAACCTGGACAAACTGGAACCTATTGCCGATCTAGCGGTCCGCCACGGATTTGAAATATTTGTGCCGGGCGCTATGCCGCTTTAAATGTGGTATTGGCTGTTTTCCCGGATATTTTCTTTCGTATTCAAGTATTTTTTCAAGCTTAAAGTGGAAGGGCTGGAAAATCTACCCCAAAAAAGCAATTTCATCATTGTTTCCAATCACAACAGTTTCATGGATCCGGCGGTGTTCATGGCGGCAGTGCCCAAAAAGATCTACTGCATCGCCTTGAGGGATATTTACAAAATGTCCTGGTTAGGCTGGTTCCTGCTGGTGACCCACACTCTGCCCAGCGGAAGCTCTTCGCAAAAAGCGATAAAGCTTTTATTCGATAACAAAAACGTGGGTTTATTTCCCGAGGGCGGGGTAAGCCGCGACGGCAAACTCAAGGAATTCAGAAGAGGAGCCGCCCTTTTAGCCTTTAAAACCGGAAGGCCCGTAGTGCCCTGCGCGATCATCGGGACTTTTCAGGCTCTTCCTTTCGGAGAGATCGGAAGAGCGTCG
>JBFZAG010000116.1:0-4463 GCA_041309145.1 Candidatus Omnitrophota bacterium
CTCTTCCGATCTTCAGCCGCCCGCCAGGTGATCATTCAGAAGATCCGCGAGGCCGAGAAGGACGTGGTCTTCGGCGAATTCCAGGGCAAGGTCGGCGAGATCGTTTCCGGAACGGTCTACCGTTTTGACAAAGGCAATATCATCGTCGACCTTTTAGGCAAGGCCGAAGGGGTCCTTTTGAAAAGCGAGCAGACCCCTAAAGAAGAGAACCGCCAGGGCCAGCGCATCCGCTCCCTGATCCTGGAAGTCAAAAAAGACAACCGCGGGCCGCAGATAATCCTGACCCGCAAGCACCAGAATTTCGTAAAAAAACTTTTTGAGCTGGAAGTCCCGGAAATATACGAAGGGATCGTGGAGGTTAAAGCTATTTCCCGCCAGCCGGGAGAGCGGACCAAGATCGCGGTCTGGTCAAAGGACGACAAAGTGGATTCCGTGGGCGCCTGCGTAGGCATGCGCGGGGGCAGGGTCAAGAATATCGTCAACGAGCTTTCCGGGGAAAAGATCGATATCGTCCGTTACAGCGAAGATATCAGGGAATACATCAAAGCCGCGCTGCTTCCGGCCGAGGTCAGCGAGATCAAGCTGGACAAGGCCGCCAAGCGGGCGGAAGTGATCGTGGCCGACGATCAGCTCTCTTTATCTATAGGCAAGCACGGGCAGAACGTCCGGCTGGCTTCGCGGCTGGTCGGCTGGGAACTGGATGTGCGCACCAAGGCTATGGCCGAGCAGGCGGCTATTGAAGCGGCAAAGCTGGCGGAGCAGAATGCCGCTTTGGCCCAAGAAGCCTTGCAGGAGCCGGCGGCGCAGGAAGCCGAAGAAAAGGACCAGCCTAAAGCCAAGAAAGAAAAAGTTAAAAAAGAAAAGGCCAAAAAAGAAAAACCGGCCGAAGAAGCCGCGCCTTGCGAAATAAGCGATCTTTCCGGGATCGGGGAAAAGACTTTGGCCAACCTTAAAAAGGCGGGATTTGTCAGCCTCGCGGATATTGCCAAGGCGGAACCCGCGCTTTTGGCCCAGGTCAAAGGGATCTCCGAGAAAAAAGCGCAAAATTTAATCGAAGAAGCTAAAAAGCTGCTAAAGGGATAAATAAATTATGGACAAAGAAAAAAAAGAAAAAGTTAAGACAGTAAAAGTAAAAGCCGGGGAAAAAGAAACTTTGAAGAAGAAGGTCCAGAAAGAAGCCAAGGTTGAAAAGCCTAAGGTCGCGGCAAAAGTTGCGGCTGTTACCAAGCCCAGGGCCAAGGCAACGGCTGCCCCCAAAGCGAAGCTGATCAAAAAAGAAGCAGCCAGCCCGGTTGTTCATAAACCGAAAGTTATTAGGCCCGTAGAACCGGCTGTAGAAATTCATAAGCCGCAAGCCGCGCACCCGCATCCGGCAGCCGCGCATCCGCATTCAACAGTTGCGCACCCTCATCCGGCAGCCGCGCATCCGCATTCAACAGTTGCGCACCCGCATCCGGCGGCCGCGCATCCGCATCCGGCAGTTGCGCACCCGATAAAAGAAGAAATCAAGAAAGAACAGCATCCTAAAGTAGAAGCGAAAAAAGAACAGGCCAGGCCGGCAATAAAGCCGGCGGAAGAGAAGCCGGTCAAGCCTTCTCCGCTGAGCCCGGCTGCGGCCGCGCAGCCCGCTCCGGCGGCTGTTGCGGTTCCGGCCAAAGCACTCAAGGACCTGGTCCTGGACCTGCCCATTTCCGTAAAAGATCTGAGCATCAAACTGCAGGAGAAATCATCGACTGTCATTAAATCGTTAATGGCGATGGGAGTTATGGCCGGCATCAACCAGTCTTTGCCGGAAGAGGCGGTGCGCAAAGTCTGCGAGAAATACGGCTTCAAACCCAGCGCCGCCCCCGACGAGGAAGAAAGCGCTTTGGCCGTTCACAATAAGCCCGATGATCCGCAATCCCTGAAATGGCGCTCTCCGATCGTGACCATTATGGGCCACGTCGATCACGGGAAGACCTCGCTTCTGGACGCCATAAGAAAGACCAATGTCGTGGACTCCGAGTTCGGAGGGATCACCCAGCACATCGGCGCTTATACGGTCAAATCGCCCAAAGGCCAGATCACTTTCCTGGATACTCCCGGCCACGAGGCTTTTACCGCCATGCGCGCCCGCGGGGCCAAAGCTACGGATATCGTGGTCCTGGTTGTCGCCGCTGACGACGGGATCATGCCCCAGACCAAAGAATCTATCGACCATGCCCGGGCAGCCGGGGTAAGCATAATCGTGGCCATAAATAAGATCGATAAACCCCAGGCTGACCTGGATAAAGTCAAAAAACAGCTTTCCGCTGACGGGCTGCTGGCCGAAGACTGGGGCGGCAAAACTATTACCGTGCCTGTTTCGGCTAAAACCGGACAGGGAATAGATACTTTGCTGGAAATGATCCTTCTGGAATCGGAAATGCTGGAATTAAAAGCTAACCCGCACAGGCTGGCCAAAGGGGTGGTCCTGGAAGGGAAAATGGTCAAGAACAAGGGCCCGGTATCCACGCTTCTGGTGCAGGCCGGAACTTTGCATCTGAATTCCAGCATTATCGTCGGCAACCTTTACGGCAAGATCCGGGCGATGTTCAATGACCGCCATCAGCCGGTGACCGTTGCCGGGCCTTCCGCTCCCGTGGAAGTCCTGGGGATCTCCGGGGTCCCGGAAGCCGGCGAGCAGTTTTTTGTCATCGAAGACGAAAAGACGGCCAAGGAGCTGGTTGTAAAGCGGCAGGAAAAAGATAAGCTTAAACAGATGCAGCCGATCAAAAGAATGGGGCTTGAGGACCTTTATTCCCAGATCAAGGAAGGCAAAGTCAAGGAATTAAAGATCGTGCTCAAAGCCGACGCTCAGGGCTCGATCGAAGCGATCAAAGGAGAGCTGGGAAAGATCGAATCCAAAGAGGTCCAGCTGCAGCTTTTGCATGAGGGGATCGGCAACGTGAATTATTCCGACGTGATCCTGGCCCTGGCTTCCGACGCTTTGATCCTGGGATTTAACGTGGTGGTCGACGATCAGGCAAAAGAGCTGATCAATAAAGAAGGCCAGGACGTCCGGATCTACAATATCATTTATGAGCTGGTCAACGAGATCAGGGCGGCGCTGGAGGGGATGCTGGCTCCCAAGCTGAAGCGGATATTCATGGGCCGGGCCGAGATCCGCAAAATATTCAAGCTTTCTTCCGGCCTTTTCGCCGGCTGCCAGGTGACCAAGGGCAAGATCGCCCGCAGTTATTCGGTCTGCCTGGTCCGCAACGGCGTGGAAGTCTACGAGGGAACTTTATCCTCGCTGAAACGTTTTAAGGACGATGTCCGGGAAGTCGAAGAAGGATTTGAATGCGGGATGGCCCTTAAAGGCCATAACGATATCATGGAAGGCGACGTGATCGAAGCTTTCCAGATCCAGAAGATCGCCCGCACTCTGGATTAAATGCCGCGGCTCAGGAACCGCTTGAGCTTTTAGATAACAGGATCTTTCAAACGGAAATTTTATGTCTTTTCGAAAAAAGATATTAAGCGGAATGCGGCCGACCGGAAAACTGCATCTCGGCCACCTGGTCGGGACGCTGGATAACTGGATCAAGCTGCAAAAAGAATACGACTGCTATTTCATGGTCGCGGACTGGCACGCGCTGATGGGCGAATACGAAAACCCTAAAGCCATGGCCGATCACGCCCTCGATAATGTTATCGACTGGATAAGCTGCGGGATCGATCCCGGAAGATCCACCCTGTTCGTCCAATCCCAGGTTCCCGCCCACCTGGAACTGTTCATGATCTTCTCCTGTTTTACCCCCCTGGGCTGGCTGGAGCGCTGCCCGACTTATAAAGAGCAATTGCGCGAAGTCACTACCCGGGACCTGCACACTTACGGCTTCCTGGGATACCCGGTCCTGCAGGCCGCGGATATTTTAGTCTACAAAGCGGATAAAGTCCCGGTCGGGGAAGACCAGCTGCCGCATCTTGAGCTGACCCGCGAGATCTGCCGCCGGTTCAACAGCCTTTATAAAAAAACAGTCTTGCCGGAACCCGAGGCTTTATTGACCAAAGCTTCCCGCCTTCCGGGGCTGGACGGCCGGAAAATGAGCAAAAGCTACAACAACACCATTGATCTTTCCGACTCCCCGGACCAGATCCTGAAAAAAGTCTCAACTATGATCACCGACCCCAAACGGATAAAACTTTCCGACCCCGGACACCCGGAAGTCTGCAATGTCAACAGCTATTACGCCATATTCTCGCCTGAGATGAAAGAGGAAGTCGACGACTGGTGCCGCAACGCCAGGCTGGGCTGCACGGAATGCAAAAAGAGGCTGGCCGGGAAACTGGCCGAAAAACTCGCCCCGTGCCAACAGAAGCGCCGGGAGCTGGCTAAAGATAAGGATAAGATCAGGGATATTTTGCGCGACGGCCAGAAAAGAGCCAACGCTGTCGCTAATGAGACGCTCGGTGAAGTCAAAGCGAGATCGGAAGAGCAC
>JBFZAG010000117.1:0-4464 GCA_041309145.1 Candidatus Omnitrophota bacterium
AATCGACAGGAAATTAAGCGAATTGGAAAGAATAAACGCCTCGATAATGAGGCTCCGATAAAACAGGCCAGGAGACGCGCGGGACAGCAATATGGCATGTCATTTGATTGAGGAAGCGAAAAAAGGATCGCTCGACCGGAAGGAGATCGAGGAGTCGATTGAAGACATCGAGCAGCTTGCTGATTCCGATAAATTCGACGTGCGCATATGCAAGTGCAGGGCCTGCGGCCAGGTTTACATCAATTGTTTCAGGGAATTCAATTCCCTGCAGTTCCAGGACTATTACTGGACATTCTGGCTACCGGCGACACCGAAGGACGTCGAAGATCTGAAGAAGGCGAAGATGACTTATGATCTGATGGCGGATGTTATCCGGGCCAGGCCGCATATATGCTGGGACGACAAAAAAACTTTTTTCTGGAGCGAAAACGGCAATCCGCGGGCGCCGACGCTCTTCTTGCCGCCGTATATGTTCGATTATCCTGAATAAGGAACAGAAGCGCAGGGTTTTATATGGCCCGCGCTGTTAGATCAAGTTAAAAATATATGGAATTCAAGCTAAAAACCGAGTTTATCGAGCTGGATAATCTGCTTAAGGCGCTGGGGGTTGCGGCCAGCGGAGCTGAAGCCAAACAGCTTATACGGGAGGGCTCGATCAAAGTCAACGGCCAGTCGGAAACCCGCATCCGGCGCAAGCTGCGATCCAAAGATTCCGTGGAATTCCGGGAGCAGAAGATCAGCATTATTTAAAGATAGTTTCCCGCTGGCTGCCAAGACACTGTTTTGATTGAGCCGGTAATTGTTTCCCGGTTGGGTGCCAAGACACTGTCCCGATTGGGCGGAAGACAGTTTCCCGATCAGCTCGGTAAACGTCTGTAAAACTCATGCTAAAACTGAAAAAAGGGGCGTTTTTATTTCTTTTCTTTTTCTGCTGTACGGGCGGCTTTGGGCGGACAATCGCAGCGCAAGACGGCATTGATAGCAGCCAGGAAGTTTTTCCGCTTAGTATAACTCTTTCATCCGTAAAAAAAGAGTATCGAGTAAATGAGAAGTTTGCTTTCCTGGTTACCTGGAAAAATGTCAGCGCTAAGCCGATTCGGGTCCGGTATAGCCAGATCAGAGAAGGATTTAATTTTGTAATAACGGATCCGGCGGGTATCGTCGCCACTGCTTTTGAGACCGTGGAATATAAATATATGGTGAGCGAGAATAATTTTCCGGTTATTGAGCCCGGGAAGACTTTTTCTTTTACTGTGAAAGGGGAGATTTTCGCTCCGGGGCGTTACGACCGCTTGCTAGATCCGGTCATAAACAACGAAAGGTTGCACGGAATGGAATTAGGCGGGACAGGCCGGGTCTTAAAGCCAGGCAAGTATAATATCCGGTATCGTTATAAAAATGATAAAGATCGGACACAATTAGGCCGGAAAATTATAGGAGATATTCTTACAGGGGCGGTTTTATCTAACCCGATAACAGTTGAAGTCAAGTCTTAGAGCGGGCAAGACCGGAAATTTTTTCCGGTCATCCGAGAAAACCTTAAAAACCGGAAGAAAGATGCCGCAGCCGCATAAAATCATATTCTTATATTTGTTTTTATTCGGCTGCTCGGCTTTTTTGACCGAAGAAACCGCGGCTAAAGAAGCTCTCGAGGGCAAGGGGCCTAAGGGCCATATCTATCAAAATCAGGAGCAGGGTTACCGTTTATGGCTGCCGTTGGAGCTGCAGGTTAATTTTGAGAAAAAAAACGATCGGGAATGGGCGGCGCGAAATCTGATGCCTTTTGATTACGTGAATTTCCGGCCCCAAAAGCCCGGTCCGCAGGATCAGGGATTTTTTGAGCTGGGCGTAGGGGTGCACTGGAACCGGGATAAGCTTACGGCCAGGAAGTTCGCTGACATCAAGGATGAAGGGGTCAGGCTGGGGGTCAGGCAGTATGTGACTGTCAGATCCAGCGAGGTTTTGGTAGCCGGGATCAAAGGAGTAAGGGATGATTTTGCCCTGGAAAAAGAGTTTGGCTGGGTGAGTTATTCCCGGGTGATAATCCCCTATAAAGACAAATTTTTCGTTTTTCTGGGGACTTTGGGGCTGGACAAGCCTGTTTTGGAATACGAGAACATATTTCAAGGAATAATCGATAAATTCCAGTTAAGGTAGTAAGTAAATACAGCCTAAGACACTGTCCCGATTGCGGCCAAGACAGTTTCCCGATTGGGCGGAAGACAGTTTCCCGATTAGCTTGGTAAGCGTCTCTAATATCAGGAGCGGATTTTGAAAAATCTTTTCTTTGCTTTGCGGCCCGAACAGTGGGTCAAGAATTGTTTTATTTTTCTGCCTTTGATCTTCGGGAAAAAGCTTTTTGTTTTTCCGGATAACTTGAAATCGGTCATGGCTTTTATCATTTTTTGCATTGTTTCCGGCGCGGCCTATCTGGTAAACGATATTATCGATATTGAAAAAGACAAGCTGCATCCGTCAAAACGCCTTCGCCCGATCGCTTCCGGAAAGGTTAGCCTGAGGCTGGCCGCGATCAGCGCGTTTATTCTGGGCGGCGTATCCGTCGCGCTTTCTTTTACGCTGAACCTGTATTTCGGCTACGCGGTCACGTTTTACATTCTCCTTAATTTCGTCTATTCCAAGATCCTCAAGGACGCGGTCATAATCGACGTTTTCTGCTTAGGGGCGTTTTTTCTTCTGCGCATTCTGGCAGGCTGCGCGGCGATCGGCCTCAGAGAATCGCGCTGGATCATGATCATGATAACGCTGCTGGCTTTGTTTTTAGGGTTTAATAAAAGGCGGCAGGAGCTGAAGCTTTTTGAAACGAAAGATATCCGCAGCCGGTCGGTGCTGGCCGAGTATAACCCCTGGTTTATCGACCAGATGATAACAGTCGTCACTTCCTCGCTGGTCATCGCTTTTATGTTATATACGGTAGACGCTAAAACGGTGGCTAAATTCGGCACTGACCATCTGATGTACGGGCTGCCTTTCGTGTACTACGGGATATTCCGCTATCTTTACCTTATCGATAAAAGCAAGCGTTCCGAAGATCCCGCGCATATTCTTTTATCCGACGTTCCTATGCAGTTAAATATAGCTTTATGGCTCGCCGTCAGCGTGGCGGTAATTTATTTCGGGCTCTAATGACAGAATCATTTCGAATCTTTCACCGCATTTTCATAATTATATTTTTTTTGGCCGCTTCATTGTTCCTTCTCGTTTTTGCCCCTCAAGCTGTGCCGGTGATAAAAGAACGGATATTCTCTAAATTCAAGCTTATAAGGCGCAAAGAAATAAAATCTCTCTGGAGGGGGCCGCGGGATCTTTTCCGGCGCAATAATAAGTTGATCGCGATCTCGCTGGTTTTGTTTGTTCTTTTCTTTATCCTGTATTTTAACCTGGGCTCTTTATTGTCCCGGACCAGGGCCTTTACCATAGACGCCCTTTTCGAAAACGATACTTTCCCAGTGATGAACAACCTTTCCTCCCTGAATTCATCGTACCGCCAGGATGTCCACCCGTTTTACAAGTTAACGGTTTATCCTTATATCTTTTTGCTGCGGATTTTTTTCGGATCGAGCACGGCTATCGCGCTTATTATCAATTCTTCTTTCGGCGCGGCCGGCGTCGCGCTGGGGTTTATTTTCTTCTGGGTCCTCAGCAAAAACTATCTTAACTCGACCCTTTTGGCGGCGATATTCGGGCTGTCGATGAGCCAGATATTTTTCGGCTCCGTCCCCAGCTTCAGTTCATTAGGGATATGTTGTTTACTGGCGAGTTATATTTTGTTCTTTTTGAGTTTGTCCAGTAAAAGGATCGCGCTTATCCCCTGGGTGTTAGTCGGCGTATTTTGTTTGGGGACTACGATGCTGAACTTTGCCCAGGTGCTGATCTTCTTTATTGTCCTGGTTGAGGTCATGATCAGGGAAGGAAAAACTGAATTCTCCAGCCTTTCGGAAATAACCGGGCTTATAATACCCGTGCTGTATATCGGGATCGCTATTTCGATTGCGCAGAATTTGCTGATCTACAGCCCCGAAGGTCTTATATTTTCGTCCAAGATCCTGAAAAACCTTCCATATGCGAGTTTAACGGTGTTTTATAAGCCGTTTTCGGTAATAGCATCCCTGTTAAAACATTTCTTCCTGGTGAATTTCGCGGCTCCTTTTCCGGATACTTTTATGAACTTAAACGGTGTCGCTCCCGAGGTCCCGCGCGCCACATTCACGACTTCCTGGAATTATTCTGCGTTTGGCTGGATCGGGTTATGTTTATGGCTTATTTTGTTAGGAGCAGGGGCAATCAAAAGTCTTATTTTTGACAAGAAAAACAGGGTATTTCTTGCCGCTGTCGGCTTGAGTGTTATTTTCTATATGGTTTTCCACGCTTTTTACGGGACAGCGGAGAGGGTGTCGGTAAGGGGCGGGATAGAATATTTCGAGTATTCCGGAAATTTCACCTTCT
>JBFZAG010000118.1:0-12497 GCA_041309145.1 Candidatus Omnitrophota bacterium
GTGATCCGGCCATCCTCGGTGTCTAAAGATTTGCTGAACAACTGTTCGTCTAAACTGCTGTCGTAAGGCATTTTCCCTCCTTTTATTCGGTTAAACCGGCGATGAATCCGGAACTGAAAGCCCAGGCCAGGTTATACCCGCCTCTGGGCCCTTGGACGTCCAAAATCTCTCCGCAGAAATAAATATTTTTCCTTAATTTCGACTCCAGCGTTCGGGGGTTGATTTCAGACGTATTGACCCCGCCGCAGGTGAATTCAGCTTCGTTCCAGCCCCGGGTGCGCAGGACTTTAAAAACCTTGTTCTTGAGCGCCGCCGCTATCTTATCCGCGTCCGCGGTCTTGAACAGTTCCAGAAAAGCCGATCCGAATTTGTTAGGCAAAATCCCGCAAACAAGATCAATCGGCTCAAAACCTTTTTTTATCCTCGCAAACAATTCGGATTTCAGCTCCGCCTCTTTTAGAAAAGGCGCAAGATCGACTAACACCTCAGCCTTATGCGAAGGAGAACGGTTCAAAGCCACGGAAAGATCCTGGCTGATATCCAAGATAGCGGTCCCGGAAAGCCCGTACTTGGTAAAAAGCATCTCCCCTTTTGCTTCCTGTTTTATTTTACCATCGATCAGGCTTTTCGCGCAAACAAAAATCTTCTGCCCCTGCAAAAAATGGCAGCATTTATCCGCTATCTCTACGGGAACCGCGCTGGGCACCGGCTCGGTGACCCGGTGGCCGAAATCGCGGCAAAATCTGTAACAGCTGCCGTTTGAGCCGAGCGCGGGATAAGACTGTCCTCCGGCGGCTAAAACCAGATTATCGCAGCTTATTTTTCTATTAGCGGATGAGCTGACTGAAAAACCTTGTTCATCGATAACGATATTAGCGGCCTCAAATCCCAGCTCTACGGGAACGGCCAGGTTTTTAAGCTCGATCTCGAGGACTTTTAAGACAGAAGCGGACTGGTTGGTAACCGGGAACACCCTTCCGTTATCGCTGTAATAACACAGCCCCAGTTCTTTAAAGAAACTCTCGATCTCTTTTTTGCCGAAACGGCTGAATATCGATTTTACCAGTTCCCGGGCAGAAGAGTTGTAAAAAGAAGGCTCGAGTTTATCGTTGAGGAAATTACATCTTCCCCCTCCGCAAGCCAGGAGCTTTTTGCCGATACCCGGCAGCCGCTCCAATATAATGACGCTATTGCCCGCGCGTTTAGCACTGATCCCGGCCATCATCCCGGAAGCGCCGGAACCGATTACAGCGGTGTGGAATCTGGTCATGATCGATCCTGTTGGTTTTAGCTGAGTTATAAAACTTTTCCGTATTATACCACAAAAACTTTCTCTTTCAGCGAGTTTCTGGAAACGGCTCAGCGATCCTTAAGAGGCGTTCGGGCGGAACTCCGGCTATAAAGACAACCGCAGTAATCCTGGCGGTAAAGATTTTTCTCCCGGCAGAAAATATTCGCTTTCTTAAAGCCGTCTTCTTTCTTGAAATTGTAGGCCAGAAATCCTTCCCGGCTTAAGGCTTGTCCGATGCTTTTGATCAGCTCAAAGTCTTTATGGGGGCTGATGGTAAGAGTGGTGGCGAATTCTTTGATACCCAGCTCTTGGGCTTGGCGCCAGGCTTCTTCCAGCCTGAACCGGAAACACACCTGGCAGCGTTCTCCGCCTTCGGGCTGGTTTTCCAGGCCCTTGACCTGCTGCTGCCATTTATCCAATCCATACTCGCCGGCCAACAGCTCGATCCCCTGTAACCGGGCGACTTCTTGCGCTGTCCGGAGCCTTTTGCAATATTCTTCTTCCGGCTGGATATTCGGATTAAAAAAAAAGCCTTTGACCTGAAAACCGTCGCTCTTAAGCTTTTCGATCGCCCAGCTGGAACAGATCCCGCAGCAGATATGCAGCAATATCGGTCTCATCTTAGTCCAGGTCCAAAGTCATTCCGTCAGTGGCCGCCAGGATCTCCAGATTCAATTCCCGGGACAGATCCCGGGCGCAAAGATGCGGCTTAGCTTTAAGCATTGCCATTCCGAAATGGGTCAGGATAGTTTTTTCCGGCTTTAAGGCCGGAAGCAGGATTTTCAGGTCGGCAAGGCTCAGATGGTCGATCCCCGGCCTGGGCTCCGGAAAAACCACGCCAACGATCAGAATTTCCGCGGCATAAAAATCAGCCAGCTCCGAAAAATAACGGGTATCGCTTAAGAGCCCGATTTTTTTTCCGTTCACGGTAAATCTCAGGCCGTAGGTTTCTACCGGATGGATGTGGCGGCCGGAAGTTTCGAAATCAAAATTATTGACGCGATACTTTTGATCGGCAGAGAGAATCTCGATTTTTTCCGGAAAATTACGGATATACTTAAGGATAACCGGATCCCCGTTTAAAGCATCTTCCGGGCAGAATACCACCCCTTTTTTCTTGAAACCTCCTTCGGTCATGGCCTCGATCATCACATTGATATCTCCGCTATGGTCAAGATGGCGGTGGGTAAGAATGATCGCATCCAGATTGGAAGGGTCCAGCTTGGGCCGGGATTTAGCGCAATAAACCAGGCTGCCCGGTCCCGGGTCGATCAAAACATTAGTCCCCAGGCAGTTCAGCCACAGCCCGCCGGAATGGCGCAGCTGCCGGATCATCACAAAGCGCGCTCCGGAAGTCCCCAGGAACTTGATAAAATTATTTGCCAAGCTATTATCTATTTTTTGAGCCATAACTTCTTCAACTCTTCGTTTATCCTGCGCGCCTCGGCGCAGCTCAACTCGGTCTTTACCGAATCGTCCTGGCGCGGGGATTTTTTCTTTTCCCCGGGAGCTAAAAATTCCTCTACCCCCAGGCAAGCCGCTCCGCAAAGCCGGGCAAAATCCCGGATCTGCCGGTCATCGGAGACCACCACTAAACTTTTAGGTAACCGGGCTCGCTCCACGATCTTTTTTATCCTCTGGTCAGCGCTGTCCTGGCAGGAAAAGATCACCTCGAACTCCAAACCGCGCAGGCTGGAATCTTGGGAATACCCGTCAAAAACTATGGTCACTTTATTTTTCGGGCTTCCGCAGGGTTTATTGTTGCGCAGGAACTGGATCAGGGCAAAGCGGGGATCGTGGATATTGGCGGCCGGGCTGAAACTGCGGTGTTTGATCAGGTTATACCCGTCTATGATGAAGTGTAAGGACATAGATCAACCCTCCTATCCCGGCGTAAACCAGGATAAAGAAAAATCCCAAAAGGGAGAAAGCAAAAGCAAAATGCTTGCTGATGCCCATCCGGGTGAACAAGAGTATTGTGATGTAATCCCTGACCCCCAGCCCCCCGATGGAAATAGGCAAAAGGGTGACCGCCGAGACTATGGGGACAAAAACAAAAAAATAGACGATGTTAACTTCCAGATGGAATGAAACAGCGATCATATAAGTTGTAATCGGGCCTATCCCCTGAATGACCATCGATAACAGCAGGTTCTTGACGATGACCGCCTTATGCTCTTTGAACCCGCGCATCTCTTCGAGCACTTTCTGGAAACCGGTTCGGAATTTTCCCGGATGTCCGGAAGAAAGCAGCTTGAGAAAAAAACCGGAAACAAGATCGTTGAAAATGATCAGGATTATAAACAACAATAAGAAAGTCAATAAACCTATGACCAGAACCAGCCTTTGGTCTTTTATGATCCCGTAACCGAAAACTAAAGCGATCAAAGCCACGGCGATCATGCCGGTAAAACCGCTCAGCCGGTCCAATAAGACCGTAGCCACCACAGTCCCCGGTTTTTTGCTGTGGTAGGCGGCATCCGCGCTGCGGACAAAATCCCCCCCTATCGAAGAAGGCAGGAATGTGTTGAAGAATATCCCCCCGGCAAAAGCCGAGATCAGCCTTTTTTTAGGCAGATCGATCCCCGCGGCCTCTAAAAGCATTTTCCAGCGCAAAAAGCAGAAAAATTAGCCGAAGAACGTGATCAAAAAACAAAGACAAAGCAGTAATTTATCGGATTTTTTGATGATCGCCAAAAGAGACCCGGCGTCTACCTGTCTAAACAAAAAGATCAGCAAAGCCAGGCTTACGCTGATCCGCAAAAATATAACCCCGATCTTTTTCATTCCGGCCATTTAGTTGTCTTGGAAATCTTTTCCGGTCAGTTTCTTAAAAGCTTCCAGGTATTTTTCCGAGGTCTTTTTGATTATCTCTTCCGGCAACGCGGGAGCGGGCGGGGTTTTATCCCAGGTCAGGCTTTCCAGGTAATCCCGGACAAACTGTTTGTCAAAACTCGATTGCGGCCTTCCCGCGGCATATTCAGAGCGCGGCCAGAAACGCGATGAATCCGGGGTCAAAACTTCATCGATCAAAATAACTTTGTTGTCATGGATCCCGAATTCGAATTTTGTGTCGGCGATTATGATCCCTTTTTCCAGACCGTAATCCGCGGCTTTCTTATAAATATCTATACTTAAGTTCTTAATCTGGCCGGCGATCTCTTTGCCAAGCTGCTCTTCGACGAAATCAGTTGCGACATTTATGTCATGGCCTTCTTCAGCCTTGGTCGAAGGAGTAAAAATGACTTCCGGAAGTCTCGAGGATTCCTTAAGCCCGGCGGGCAGTTTTATCCCGCAGATAGACTGGCTCTTCTGGTATTCTTTCCAGCCCGATCCCGACAAGTACCCTCTGACTATGCATTCAACCGCTAAAGCCTTGCTTTTTTTTACCAGCATGGAGCGGCCGGAAAGCTCTTGCCTGTATTTCTTCAGCTCTTGCGGATACTGGTCCACATCCGCGCTGATAAAGTGGTTCGGCACGACGTTTTTAAGAAAATCAAACCAGAAACAGGACAGAGCGGTCAGGATTTTTCCTTTGTAAGGGATGCCGTTAGGCAAGACCACGTCAAAACAAGAGATCCTGTCAGTGGAGACGATCAGCAATTTATCTCCCAGGTCATAGACATCCCTGACTTTACCCCTGCGGAAAAGTTTCAATTCCTTAAAATCGGTCTGAATAAGCACTTTTTCGGCCATAAATTTTTCCTTATTTTAAGGTGGAAATTCTTTCTTTTAACGCCTCATACTCCTGCCATAATTCCCCCGGAAGATCTTTTTTGAACTGCTTGAAGAATTCCTTGATCCCCTCCAGATCTTCGACCAAGTTTTTTTTGTCCAGCTTGAAAAGTTTACCCAGCGTCCCGGGATGAAGCGATAAACCGGTCAGGTCGATGTTTTCCAGCTTGGGGATATAACCTATCGGGGTTTCCTGGGCTTCCAGTTTGTCATCGCAGCGGTCGACTATCCACTCTAAAACCCGCAAATTCTCGCAATAGCCCGGCCAGAGGAACTTGCCTTTCTCGTCGGTCCTGAACCAGTTAACGTGGAAGATCTTGGGCGTTTTTTTCATTTTCTTGCCCATATCCAGCCAATGGCGGAAATAACCGGCCATATTATAGCCGCAGAAAGGCAGCATAGCCATGGGGTCCCGTCTTACTTCGCCCTGTTTTCCGTATTGAGCCGCGGTCCGCTCCGAAGCCATGGCCGCGCCCACGAACACTCCGTGCTGCCAGTTAAAAGATTCGTATACTAAAGGGGCCACGTGCTGGCGCCGGCCTCCGAAGATGATCGCCGAGATCGGCACGCCGTGAGGCTGTTCCAGCCGGAAAGATGCGCTCGGGCATTGCGAAATAGGCGTGGTAAACCGGCTGTTAGGATGCGCGCCCAAAACCGGCTTGCCTTCGCTATCGGTCATTCCCGGCTTCCAGGGCCGGCCCTGCCAGTCAATTCCCCGGGTGGGAGCTTCTTCGTCCGCGCCCTCCCACCAGACTGTTCCGTCAGGCTTTAAAAGAACATTGGTATAGATCGTGTTCTTCTTTATAGTTTCGACCATATTCGGATTGCTGTTAGAATTTGTTCCCGGAGCTACCCCGAAAAATCCGGTTTCCGGATTGACCGCCCACAGCGCTCCGTCGGTATCAATGCGCATCCAGGCGATATCGTCGCCTACGGTCCAGATCCGGTAGCCTTTTTTCTTCAGGCCTTCCGGCGGGACAAGCAGGGCCAGGTTCGTCTTTCCGCAGGCGCTGGGAAATGCCGCGGCGACATAGCGGATCCTTCCGCTGGGGTCTTCGATCCCCATGATCAGCATGTGCTCGGCAAACCATTTCTCCCTTTTAGCCAGATAGCTGGCGATCCGCAAAGACAGGCACTTTTTTCCCAATAAAACGTTGCCGCCGTAACCTGAGCCGACGCTCCAGATCGTGTTGTCTTCCGGAAAATGCAGGATCAATCTCCTGTTCACGTCCACATCCGCCAAAGAATGCAGGCATTTGGTAAAATCGCCGTCCCCGGCTAATTGCTTAAGCACGTCCGCGCCGACCCGGGTCATGATCATCATGTTCAAGACCACGTAGCGGGAATCCGTAAGCTCGACTCCGATCTTGGAAAATGGCGATCCCACCGGCCCCATGGAAAAAGGAATGACGTACATCGTCCTTCCTTTCATCGAACCTTTAAAAATATCCCTGGCTTTCTGATAAGCCTCTTTGGGCTCCATCCAGTTATTGTTCGGCCCGGCCTCGGCTTTTTCCCGGGTGCAGATAAAAGTAAGATGCTCGGTCCGGGCGACGTCATTGGGGTTGGTGCGGTGCAAAAAACAGCCCGGCAGCTTCTCGCTGTTTAAAGGGATAAGCTCTCCGGCGGTGACCGCTTCTTTTTCCAGTTTTTCTTTCTGAGCGGCCGCTCCGTCGATCCAGACAATGGAGTCCGGCTCGCAATGGCGGGCGCATTTTTCCACCCAATCAATAAGCTTTTTGTGATGCGTAGGGTTTTTAGACATGCTTTCCTCTTTTTATTTTTTTCGCAATAAATAATTATGAGCGGAAAAAGCCGCCTGCGCAGCCTCGCCGCAGGCGGTGATCACCTGGTATAGATCCTTATGGCAGCAGTCGCCGCAGGCGAAAGCGCCCTCAAGAGAAGTCTTCATCTGGCTATCAGTGACGATAAATCCGGCCGGGTCGGTCTGGAGCTTGCTCTTTAAAAAACCCGTGGAAGGCTCGATCCCGACAAAAATAAATATCCCCTGGCAGGCGATCATGGCAACCGAACCGGTAAGCAGATTCTTAACCATGACCCCCTCGACTTTATTTTCCCCGCAAACTTCTTCAACCACGCTGTCCAGGACAAAACTGATCCGGGGATTGGCTTTGGCTTTTTCCTGCAAGATCTCGGCAGCCCTCAGCTCTTTACGGCGGTGGACGATCGTCACTTTTGAAACGTAAGAAGTCAGGAATATCGCCTCTTCCAGAGCTTTGTCCCCGCCGCCGACCACCACGACTTCTTTGCTGCGGAAAAACAATGCGTCGCAGGTAGCGCAAAAAGAAACTCCCCTTCCGACAAATTTCTCCTCGCCTTTGACACCCAGGCGTTTCCAGTGCGCGCCGGTCGAGATGATCAAGCTTTTAGCGCTGAAACTCTCCTCTGCGGTCTTTACCGAAAAATGATAAGGCATTTGAGCGGGATCGATCTCAAGGCCGATCGCTTCAGCGCTTTGAACTTGCGCTCCCGCATCTTTAGCCTGAGCTTCCATGTTCTGCATTAATTCCGCGGTGGAAACCCCGCCCGGAAAACCCGGATAATTTTCGATGGTAGCCGACATAATTATCTGGCCGCCGACCGCGATCTTTTCCAGGATCAAGGTTTTCATCCGGAATCTGGCCGTGTAAAGCCCCGCGGTAAGACCGGCCGGGCCGGCTCCGATTATGATCACGTCATACATAATATTCCTTTTTTAAATGATTATTGATTGCTGACCTGCCTGTAAACCTGCTCGGCTTGAAACGAGCTGCGGACCAGGGGCCCGGCTGAAACCGATCTAAAACCAATTTTTAAAGCCAGCTCGCGGTAAAAAGAAAACTTGTCCGGCGGAATATATTCGCTTACCGGCTCATGATCAGGAGAAGGCGATAAGTACTGGCCTAAAGTCAGAATATCGCAGCCAGTGCTCCTGAGATCCTTCATCGCCTGCACCAGCTCCTCTTCGCTTTCCGAAAGCCCGAGCATCAAGGAAGATTTAGTGAGCACCGAAGGGTCCATGCTCTTCAAAACGCGCAATACTTCCAAAGAAAGCCGGTAGTCCGCCTCCGGCCTTAACCGGGGGTATAAGCGGCTGACAGTTTCCAGATTATGGCCGATCACCTCCGGCCGGGCTTGGATTATTGTCTGCAAAGACTTGGTTTTGCCCTGAAAATCCGGGATCAAAACCTCGATCAACGCTTTCGGGCATTCATTGCGGATGGCCTTGACCGTAAAACCGAACTGCTTTGCTCCGCAGTCTTCCAGGTCGTCCCTGCTGACCGAAGTGATCACCGCGTAGGCGATCTTCAATCTTTTTACAGCCAGGGCGATCTTTGCCGGCTCGTTTTTATCCGGCTCCAAAAGCCGGTCTTTTGACCTGTTTACCGCGCAGAACCTGCAGGAGCGGGTGCAGGCAGGGCCCAGGATCAGAAAAGTCAGATTACCCTGCCCGGAACAAAAAGCGCGGTTCGGACATTTGGCTTGGACGCAGATGGTCTTGACTTTCTCTTCCAGCAACTTTCGAGTTTCTCTTAGACTCGTTGCGGTAGGAATTTCCTGTTTAAACCATTCGGGAAGCCTGGTCAGTCCGGTTTCAGAGCCTTGAATGTTGATCCCGCGATTTAGGCAGCTTTTCATTAGCCAGTTCAGCCAGTTTTTTCTTTAAAGAAATTTTCTTTAATAATGAAGCGTAATCCACGATCAATTTGCCCTCGAGATGGTCGATCTCGTGCTGAAAAACGCAAGCCAGCAGATCCTCGGCATTGATCTTCAAGGGGGCGCCGTTCTCGTCCAAACCTTCCACGCAGATCTTTTTCGCCCTTTTGATCTTGACATAAATACCGGGAACGCTCAAGCACCCTTCTTCCAATGACTGGCGGCCTTCTTTTTTGACGATCTTAGGGTTGACCAGTTTATACAGTCCGGTTCCGATATCCACTACGATCATGGCCTGGTTGATCCCGACTTGGGGAGCGGCCAGCCCGATCCCCTGGGACTCATACATTAACCTGGCCATCCCGCTTAAAGTCCGGCTGTGCTCAGGAATCACCCTGGCCACTTTTTTGGCTTTCTTTCTCAGCTCAGGATCTCCGATCACCCTAATTTTTAATTCGGTTCCGCTCATTGACTTTTATTATCTTGGGTTTTACGTTTTTAGCTTCCTGGTCGGAAACGATAAAATAAGTCAGAATGATCACTTCGTCACCGACGCAGGCCCCCCGCGCGGCCGGACCGTTCAAACAGATCACCCCGGAATTTTTTTTGCCGGCTATGGCGTAAGTCTCCAGACGGGCGCCGGTATTGAGGTTGAGCACTTCGACTTTTTCCCCGGCCAGTATATCCGCCTTATCCAGGAGCGCCGAGTCGACCGTGATGCTGCCTTCGTAAAAAAGATTGGCTTCGGTGACCCGGCAGCGGTGGATCTTGGATTTCAACATTGTCCTCATCATGATAAAGTCCTTTTTAATTAAGAATGGATTTCACCAGTTCCTCGCCGAATTCCCGGGCGGCGAAAGGTCCGGAAGCGGTGATGATCTTGCCGTCTTTGACCACGTTGTCCCGGGAATATTTCGCCCCGGCGACCAACAATTGCCCGGAATCGGAAGCCCAGACCGTGGCCCGCTTGCCTTTGAGTATCCCGGCTTTAGCCAGGGTCACCGGAGCGACGCATATCGCGGCCACGATCTTGCCGCCGTCGTAAGCCTCCCGGACTAATTTATGAGCCAGAGGGTCACTCCAGTACTGAATGGCCCCTGCTCCGCCGACAAATATCACCGCGTCAAAATCAGCGGCTTTCACATCCTTGACCGTGATCTGCGGCTGGAAAGTCCTGCCTTCCACGCTTTTGGCAAGGTTCAAAGTAGCGGATGCCACCTGCACATCGATATCCGCTTTCTCCAGTATCTCCTTTGGCAAAAACAATTCCTCATCTTTGAATTGTTCCTGAGCTATGACCATAACTGCTTTTTTCATTCTCTCCTCTTGGTTTTGATCAGGCCCTGATCGCAGTGACCGCCACGCAATCGACCACGTCATCCGCGGAACACCCCCGAGAAAGGTCGCTGCAGGGTTTTTTCAGCCCCATGAGCAGAGGCCCTAAAGCCCTGGCCCTGGCCAGCCGCTCAGTCATCTTGTAACAGATATTGCCCGCTTCCAGGTTGGGAAATATCAGAACATTGGCTTGACCGCCGACCGGGCTGTCCGGGTATTTTATTTTAGCCACCTCCGGAACGATCGCCGCATCAACCTGCAGTTCGCCGTCAGCCAGTAATTCCGGTTCCATTTCATTGAGGATCTTCAAAGCTTCCTGGATCTTATCGATGGACTTGCCTTTAGCCGAGCCTTTGGTGGAATAGCTGAGAAATGCGATCCTGGGAACGACCCCCAGAACTTTATTTCCCAGTTCCGCGGCGGCTATGCCGATACAGGCCAGCTGGCGGGCATTAGGCTCGGGCACGACCCCGCAATCGGCGAATATGAATGTCCCCTCATCGCCGAAAGCGCAGTTGGGCACGACCATGATAAAACAGCTGGAAGCGATCATCAGCCTTTCGTCGAGGCCTATGCAAGTTATAGCCGACCGGCAGACATCGGCGGTAGTGTGGGCCGCTCCGGCCACAAATCCGTCAACGATGCCTTCCCGGGTAAGCATGGCGGCGTAATAAAGCGGGTCTTCGAAAAGTTTCTCGCAGCTGGCCAGATCAACGCCTTTAGCCTTGCGCAGCTCGTAAAATTGCTCGACATATTTTTTCCTGAGCTCCGGATTGATCTTGTCCGGCGTCAGCAAAAGCGGGATCGCCACCCCTTCGGCCTCGATTATTTTCGCGGCTTCCGCCACTCTTTTATCGTTGTACTCAGGCAAAGCGATCGTTTTTTTGCTGGAGCTTGCTTTCTGGCGAATTTTTTTAATAGTGTCCATATCAGATCCCCTTTAATATTTTGTTCAGATCAACGTGGTCCTTGACCAGTTTTACCGCCATTTTTATCTTAGCGGTATTTTCCGGCCTGATCTTCACAGTCAGATCGTGGATTACCGAAGATACCGTGTAGGTGTCCGTCGAAGCCAATAATACCGGGATCCTGGCTTCGGACAACAGCCCGATCATCTCTTTTTCCGGCATCATCCCTCCGGAAATGATCACCCCGGACAATTTCAGCCTGCTTTTGTCCGATTCGCGGTAGCAGGCCAGAGCCGCTTTTATCATTTCGTCGCTGTCGCCGGGCGTGATCAGAAGGCTGTCGTCGGCAAGATAGCGCATGGCGTTGGAGGGTTTCATCGCCCCCACTATCACTTTGGAGATATAACTTTCCAGGTGATCCTTGCCGCAAAGAAGACCGAAATTAGTTTCTTCCAGGATCTGCTTTACCGTTGGGTAAGAAAGCGCGGGGTTAAAAGGAATCACTCCCAGGACGTCGATCCCTTTACTCTTGAGCCCCTTGCGGACCATGTCATTGATCTTGTCGAATTTCTCCGGAAGGACCTTATTGATGATCACTCCCAGGACCTTTACTCCCTCCTTGTCAAAAAGGGCTTTATTTAAAACTATCTCGTCTATCGGCCGCCCCACTCCGCCCGAAGAGACAATGATCACTTTCGAACCCAGAAGTTTGGCGACCGCGGCGTTGGAATGGTCAAAGACCGAGCCCACTCCGGCATGTCCCGTGCCTTCGATCACCACCAATTCCTGTTCCCGGCAGATCCGGCGGAACGATTCGTTGATCTGCCTGGTAATGAGCATTTTATTCGGCCGGGCGATGTATTTCTCGGTGAAGCCTTTTTCCACGGCGATAGGGCTCATATCTTTTAAACTGCTTTTTATCCCTATCCGGCAGACTTCCTCAATGAGGATCGAATCCTCATCGATCTTCAGCCCCTCTTCTTCCAGATAGCGCTGGCCGATGGGCTTGATAAAACCCACTTTCTTAAACTGCTGCTGGAAATTGCAGATCAAGCCCAGAGATACCGTGGTCTTTCCGTCATTCTGCTTGGTAGCCGCAATGAATATCTTTTTCATGTATAACCGTGTCAACCGCGTAGGTTGACCGTGTCAACCTACGCGGTTGACACGGTGGTTGAAAGGTAGAACGCTCTTAAATGTTGGCTTCGATCTTCTTTTTAAGGTCCGATTTGCTCAATCCGCCGACCACCTGATCCATCACTTTTCCTTTTTTGAAAAACATCAGCGTCGGTATGGACATTATCCCGAACTGGCCGGAGATATTGGGGCTTTCGTCAACGTCAACTTTGCCCACCTTGATCTTCGCATTGAACTCCTTGGCCAGCTCTTCAACTATCGGGGCGATCATCCGGCAAGGGCCGCACCAGGTAGCCCAAAAATCCACCATGACCGGCAGGTCGGATTCCAAGACTTCTTTTTTAAAATTGCTGTCAGTTAAATGCGCTATTCCCATTGCTTTACCTCTTTGGATTAAAAGGGTTTTAAGAAATCTTTTTAGATCGGAAGAGCAC